>PWHX01000013.1 GCA_003555415.1 Syntrophomonadaceae bacterium
GTTTATTGGTTAATATTATTAACGGTAAGTATTAGCACTCATTAAAGGTGAGTGCTAACAATGATAAAGCAAATAAAGCTAAATTAAAGGAGGGTAATTTTTATGAAACTAAAGCCTTTAGGAGACAGAGTGGTAGTTAAACTTATTGAGGTTGAAGAAAAAACTGCAAGCGGAATTGTACTACCCGATAAGGCAAAAGAAAGACCACAGGAGGCAGAGGTAATTGCCGTAGGTACTGGTAGAATCTTGAACGACGGTCAGAAGGTGCCCCTGGAAGTAAAGGCGGGAGACAGGATAATTCTTTCAAAGTATGCCGGAACTGATTTTAAGGCCGATGGAGAGGAATACCTGATCTTAAGAGAAGATGATATTCTTGCTATTAAAGAAGGATAAGTACTTAAAAGTAAATTAAAATATATTAGAAAATAGAGGAGGTAAGTTTATATGGCAAAAGAAATTTATTTCAGAGAAGATGCCCGTAAAGCCCTGGAAAGAGGAGTAGATGAGCTGGCCAATACGGTTAAGGTTACATTAGGCCCAAAAGGAAGAAATGTTGTATTAGACAAAAAATTTGGTTCACCTCAAATTACAAATGATGGGGTTACTATCGCCCGGGAAATAGAACTGGAAGACCCCTTTGAAAACATGGGTGCTCAGCTGGTAAAAGAGGTAGCTAATAAGACTCAGGATGTGGCTGGAGATGGTACTACTACAGCTACAATATTGGCACAGGCTATTATCCGTGAGGGTATTAAAAATGTTGCAGCCGGGGCCAATCCTATGGTCCTGAAAAAGGGAATTGAAAAAGCAGTAAATGCAGTAATAGAGGATATCAAAAATATTTCCAAGCCTGTAGAAACTACTGAAGCTATTGCCCAGGTAGCGTCTATTTCTGCTGATGATGAAGAAATCGGAAATATGATTGCTGAAGCTATGGAAAAAGTAGGTAAAGATGGAGTTATTACTGTAGAAGAATCTAAAGGATTTACCATGGAGCTTAAAGTAGTAGAAGGTATGCAGTTTGATAGAGGATATATTTCTCCATATATGGTAACTGATACCGAAAAAATGGAAGCAGTTCTAGAAGAGCCCTATATTTTGCTGACGGATAAAAAAGTATCAAATATTCATGATATTTTACCGTTGTTAGAAAAGATTGTTCAGCAAGGCAAATCACTTCTCCTAATTACTGAAGATTTAGAAGGAGAAGCCCTGGCCACTCTGGTTGTAAATAAGCTTCGGGGCACCTTTACCTGTGTTGCGGTAAAAGCTCCCGGATTTGGTGATCGCAGAAAGGCTATGCTTCAGGATATAGCAATTCTTACCGGCGGTGAAGTAATTTCCGAAGATTTAGGCCTTGATTTCAAAAATGTGGAAATGGAAATGCTGGGGTCAGCAAAGCAGATAAGAATAACTAAAGATGAAACTATAGTTGTAGATGGTTCAGGAAATCCGGAAGATATAGAAAAAAGAGTAAAACAGATTCGTGCCCAGGCTGAAGAATCTGAATCTGAATTTGATAAGGAAAAACTTCAGGAAAGGTTGGCCAAACTGGCCGGTGGCGTTGCAGTATTAGAAGTGGGAGCAGCTACTGAGACAGAAATGAAGGAAAGGAAATTAAGAGTTGAAGATGCTCTTTCTGCAACCCGTGCAGCAGTAGAAGAAGGAGTTATTTCCGGTGGTGGCGTGGCGTATCTTGCTCCGCAAAAAGCCTTGGATAAAGTTTTACAAAGCGCTGAAGGAGAAGAGTCTACTGGTATTAAGCTCGTACACAGGGCATTAGAAGAGCCTATTCGTCAAATTGCCGAAAATGCCGGCATTGAGGGCTCAGTTGTTGTAGAAAAAATTAAAAACTCAGAACTGGGTATTGGATACAATGCTATGAAGAATATTTACGAGGATATGTTGAAAGCAGGCATTGTGGATCCCGCTAAAGTTGCCCGTTCTGCACTGCAAAATGCAGCCAGCATTTCGGCCATGTTCCTGACTACAGAAGCAGTAGTGGCAGAAATGCCCGATGAAGATGATGGAGGAGGCGGCATGGGTGGTATGCCAGGTGGAATGCCCGGTGGAATGGGCGGAATGATGTAGTTAAAGCAACTTTAAATATAATTAAAAAAAATGACCTGCAATTGCAGGTCATTTTTTTATTATAAATCTATTTTTGGCAGATTTTCTAAAGACCTAGTTATAGCATCTTCCGGATATTCGTAGTCATCTAACTTTCCCGCAAGATAATCATCATAGGCAGACAGGTCAAAGTGACCGTGACCGCTTAGATTAAAGAGGATTGTTTTTTCCTCGCCACTTTCCTTACATTCCTGAGCGATATCAATTGCTGTCCGGATGGCGTGGGCTGCTTCAGGAGCGGGGAGGATACCTTCGCTGCGGGTAAATGTCAGGGCTGCTTCAAACACACCAAGCTGACCAACAGATCTTGCTTCAACAAGCTTATCTTTAACAAGCTGGCTTACTAATGGTGATTCCCCATGGTATCTTAAACCACCGGCATGGATTCCAGGAGGCTCAAAGTCATGCCCCAGTGTATACATCATAACCAGTGGAGTTAATTTGGCGGTATCTCCATAATCGTAAGTACAGGGCCCCCGGGTTAAGGTGGGGCAGGCAGAAGGCTCTACGGCAATAATCTGTATATCTTTACCATGAATTTTATCATACAGGAAGGGGAAGGCAAGGCCTCCAAAGTTGCTTCCTCCACCACAACTGGCTATGATAACATCGGGATATTCATTAACTTTTTCCATTTGTGCTTTTGACTCCAGCCCAATTATGGTCTGGTGAAGCAGCACGTGGTTTAAAACACTTCCCAGGGAATAGTTAGTATCCTCCCTGTTGGCTGCGTCTTCTACAGCTTCGCTTATGGCAAGGCCTAAACTACCCATCGATTCAGGATTGCTCTCTAAGACTGCACGGCCTGAATTGGTCTGGTCGCTAGGGCTGGGGATAACATTGGCCCCCCAGGCTTCCATGAGGGAGCGTCTGTAAGGCTTTTGGTGGTAGCTTACTTTAACCATATAGACCGTGCATTCAATGCCAAAAGAACTACAGGCCAGGCTTAAAGCGCTTCCCCACTGACCTGCTCCTGTTTCTGTGGCCAGCCGTTTGATGCCGGATACTTTATTGTAATAAGCCTGGGCAACAGCTGTGTTGGGCTTGTGACTGCCAGCCGGGCTTACTCCTTCATTTTTATAATAAATTCTTGCCGGGGTTCCCAGAACTTTTTCCAGGTTGTAGGCTCTATGTACAGACGATGGTCTCCATAGTTTTTGAATTTCTAAAATTTCCTCCGGGATGTCGATCCAGCGTTCAGTAGAAACCTCCTGCATGATAAGAGGCATAGGGAAGATAGCAGATAGATCATCGGGTGTAAGGGGCTTATGAGTTTGAGGGTTTAGAGCTGGTTTTAGAGGGTTGGGTAAATCTGCTTGAATGTTGTACCACTGCTTGGGCATTTCGTGCTCATTCAGTAGAATTTTATACGGTATCATGAATATTCCTCCTTATTATCTTAAATTTTCTTAGTATTTTAACTTATCCTTAATTTATATTAATCAAAATAAAAAGTCAAGCAGAAGGTAGAAAAATCGTGATCATTAAAAAAAATAATAAACTTGTCATAATAGACTTGCTATTTTTCATAAAAAAAGTTAAGTTAAATAAATATAGTTAGTTATTGATTATTTAGAAGGAAAAAGATAGATAGTGTCAAAATAGAAAGAGTATATATATTATTTAAAAATTAAGAATATTATTTTAAATACAAATAATTATACATAAAGGAGGTTAACTGCTTGAGACAAATTAGCATTCATGCCCGGGCAGGGCAAGGAGCCATTACCATAGCATCCTTATTAGGAACTGCAGCATTTCTTGAAGGAAAACAAGCCCTTGCTTTTCCTCATTTTGGGGCTGCCCGCATGGGAGCGCCAATGGACAGTTTTGTCAGGATAAGTGAACAGGAAATTCGCATTAGAAGTCAAATATATGAGCCTAACTATATACTCGTTGTTGATGATACTCTGCTGCGGGGTTACAACTTTTTTCAAAACATGATTCCAGGCGGTGCTTCATTTATTAACCTTTCGGAACAGGGCTATCTGCCGGAGGCAGAAGGAATAAGTGTATATTGTATTCCTGCTGACGATATTGCTGAAAACTTGTTTGGAAAACGTATGGGAAATACAGCTCTTTTAGGAGCCTTTTCAGCAGGAACAGGAGAGGTTTCTCTAGATAGTTTGCAGAAAGCTATTGATAAAAAATTCGACGGGAAAATAGCTGATGTAAATAAGAAAGCCATAGAGGAAGGTTATAATTATTTTAAGAAAAAGTATACTTAATTTACCGGGAGGGATTCAAAATAATGTTTGTTAACATAACGTGTAAGCCCGGGACTACCAGGAATATTGAGACAGGTTCCTGGCGTATGGGTCTAAAGCCTAAGTTTCTGCATAAAAACTGTAAAGCCTGTGGTTTATGTGCTTTTATCTGCCCTGAAGGGGTTATAGAGGGCAAAGAAAAGAATACCTTTTACTGTTATTATAATTATTGTAAGGGATGCGGAATATGTGCTGAAGAGTGCCCCGGACAGGATATTATCATGGTGGAGGAGGGGGAGAAAGTATGAAGGATTTTCTGGAAGGATCTCACGCCGTTGCTCATGCAGTAAAAATTTGCAAACCAGGAGTAATATCAGCTTATCCTATTACACCCCAGACTCATATTGTAGAAAACTTGGCTGAATTTGTGGCAAGCGGAGAACTGAAAACAGAATTTATTAATGTAGAAAGCGAGCATTCTGCTGCTTCTGTAGTTTTGGGTTCTCTGGCTATGGGGGTAAGATCTTATACAGCCAGCAGTTCTCAGGGTTTACTTCTCATGGAAGAGGTGTTGTACAATATAGCAGGCTTGAGGCTTCCCCTGGTAATAACCTGTGCCAACCGGGCAGTTTCAGCACCTTTGAGTATATGGAACGATCAGCAGGATTCTGAAGCTCTCAGGGATGCCGGGGTTATTCAATTATATGTGGAAAATATTCAGGAGGCAGTGGATTTGCATTTATTTGCTTTTCGCCTGGCGGAAGACCCCCGGGTGCTGCTGCCGGTAATGGTATGTATGGATGGATTTGTTCTTACCCATGCTTATGAGGCTGTAGATATTCCTGAGGAGTCAGAGGTAGATAGTTTTCTACCGCCCCTGGAACTGCGGGAAAAGCTTGATACGGAGAATCCCCTTAGTATGGGGATTGTGTCGGATGCCCGCTTTTATATGGAGACCAGGTATGCCATTCAGGAAACTATGAAAGAAGCTATAGTTATTATGCCGGAGCTAAAAAAAGACTTTATTCAGATTACAGGAAGGAATCTTAATGTTTTTTTTGAAAGCTATAAACTTGAAGAAGCACAAAAAGTAATTATTTGCAGGGGTTCAGTATCAGGTACTGTAAAAGAAGTTGTAGATGAAATGAGAGATGAAGGCCACAAGGTAGGAGCTTTAAAGCTTATTTCTTACCGTCCCTTCCCCACAGAGGAACTTTACCGGGCTTTAAAGAATATTCCTTTAATAGGAGTTTTAGATAGAGCAATCTCACTAGGCAGTTCAGGTCCGATGTACACTGAATTTAAAGCTCTTTTTCAGGGTAAAGAGGGAACGCCTAAAATCAGCGGTTTTATCGGTGGGTTGGGCCAGCGAGATATAACCAAGAAACATGTAAGGGAAATGTTTGAAAAGCTTGATGGTGAAGAAATAACCTGCGAATTTATTAATCTTAATGTGGAATATTTAATGGGAGCGAGAAAATATACGTAAGCATAAAAAAGTTATATTTACAAAGGGGGTTAAAGAGTGAAAGAGAGTTTATTGGCCCCGGGCCATTCCATGTGTGCAGGGTGCGGTCAGACTATTGCTGCCCGGATAATAACAGATACAGCCGGTCCTGACTCAGTAGTAGTTAACGCCACAGGTTGTTTGGAAGTGTCCACAAGCTTATATCCTAATTCCTCCTGGGGAATACCCTGGATTCACTCACTGTTTGAAAACGCGGCAGCTGTAGCTGCAGGCATTGAATCTGCCTTAAATTATTTGGGTAAAATAGACAACACCAAGGTAATCGCCCATGCAGGAGATGGCGGTACAGCTGATATTGGACTGCAGGCTCTTTCGGGAATGTGGGAAAGGGGCCACAACATACTTTATGTTTGCCATGATAACAGTGCTTATATGAACACGGGGGTTCAGAGAAGCAGTCTAACTCCTTATAAAGCCAGTACAACTACCAGTCCGGCGGGAACACATTCCCTGGGGAACCCTTTCAGAGAGAAAGATATGATTAAAATAGCGGCAGCCCATAATATACCGTA
>PWHX01000052.1 GCA_003555415.1 Syntrophomonadaceae bacterium
ATGTAGATAGAAGCAGGTATGTTTACCAGGAAAAAAATGAGGAATAAGCTTTTTGTATTGTTTAAAATATTCATTAGATATATTGAGGAGGAATTTTTTTAGTATGTCACTTGAAGTTGGCAGCGTTGTTGAAGGAGTAGTTACAGGTATTACAAACTTTGGAGTTTTTATAAAGCTCCCTGGTGGTGAAACAGGCTTAGTTCATATTTCCGAGATTGCTGATTCTTACGTAAAAGATATCAACGAGCACTTACAAAAAAAGGATAAAGTTAAGGTTAAGGTTCTGTGTATTGACGGTGGAGGGAAAATTGGACTTTCCATTAAACAGGCTAATAAGCCTACTACTCCCCATCGTAACAATAGCAAGAGGAAAAGTAGCCCGGGTAAATCTCCCAAGCCACCTAACTTTGAAGACAAATTATCCAGTTTTTTCAAGGAAAGCGACGAGAAGCAGCAGGATTTAAAGAAAAATACGGAGTCCAAGAGGGGTGGAAGGAGCACAATTAAACAGGAACTTAGTTAGTGTTTTATTTAAAACAAATAAAAATATATTATGCTGTTTAAATTAAAAGTATTCCTGGGGAATACTTTTTTTATATTTTTTTAGTAAATAGAGAGGATGAAAGACGTGAGGAAAGCAGTTATAGATGTTGGAACTAATTCCGTTCGCCTTTTAATTGCAAAAAGACTGGAGGATTCAACCTATAGTCCTGTTTTGTACAGAGTAGAGATTACCAGGTTGGGAGAAGGGATAGGTCAGGAAAGAGCTCTAAAACCCGGAGCTGTTAGCCGGACTATAAATGTAATTAAAAACTATTTACAGGATACTAAAAAATGTAGGGTGGAAAAAGCTTATATAATGGCCACCAGTGCAGTCAGGGAGGCCAGTAATGGTGAATGTTTTGTCTCCATGGTTAAAGAAAAAACAGGTTTAAGCTTAAAAGTGCTTTCGGGAATTGAAGAGGCGGAGCTAAGCTATCTTGGGGTAACAAAAACTTTGCCTGAATCCGGAAAGCATCCTCTTGTGTTCGACCTGGGGGGAGGAAGCACGGAATTTATCTGGAAGGAGGAGAAAAAGGTTTTCTCAGAAAGTTATAAAATAGGGGTGGTAAGGCTTACCGAAACTTATATCTCTTATGATCCTCCCCGCCAGGATGAGCTGAAAAATATTGAAAAGTATATAAGAAACATTCTAAGGGAAATGAATAATGATAAAATTAATAAACAGGATAAGCTAATCGGGGTAGGCGGCACCATAACTTCCTTAGCGGCAATAAGCCAGGGGTTAACGGTATACGATCAGGAAAAGGTTCATGGTTATGTGCTCACCAGAGAAAACTTAGAAAAGCTATGGAACAGGCTATTGTTATTAAAAGAGCCGGAACGAAGAAAGCTCCCTGGCCTTCAACCTCAGCGAGCCGATGTTATTATTGCCGGAACAGTTGCTATAAAAACCATAATGGACTTGTTTAACTATATAGATGTGACAGTTAGTGAAGGTGATCTCCTGATGGGGGGCATGCATTGTTTTAGCTGAGCATTAATTTTGCCCCAACGGCTAAAAAAGCCAGGCCTAAACCTTTAACCCAGGTAAAAGGTATTTCTTCCAGCCCAAATATGCCAAAATGATCTATTATTAAAGCGGTGCCTACTTGACCTACTATAATAAAAGTAGTAGCTAGGGCTACTCCCAGTTCAGGTATAGCGTAAGCCACAGTGTAGACTATTATAACTCCCAGTAAGCCGCCGAAATAAACGTACCAGGGAGCTTGAGACAATTTTTGAAAACCGCCGCCCCCCAGGTTAAAGATAAAAAGGCCTATCAGAAGAACAGCAGTCCCCACTACATGAACAATAAAAGTAGCTTCCAGCAAGCCTATTATTTTGCCTAAAACAGAATTTAAGGAACCCTGGACAGCCATGGATAATCCTGAAAACAGGGCTACCAGCATTGCTAAAAGTTTTATACTCATGGTAGGTCTCTCCTTTTCTTAATTTAAATTTCCGCGAATCTTGTTTATTTTAAACAAAAATAAATGTAAATATACCGGATTTTCCCGCATAGATATAAAATAGAAATATTCGTCTATGGGGGAATTTTTTTGAAAAAAGAAAAAAGAGTTTTGTTGGTAGGCAGACCTAATGTAGGCAAAAGCGTTGTATTTAACAACATAACTGACTCTTACGCTGTTGTCTCCAACTACCCCGGGACTACCGTAGAAATAACTACGGGAAAGGTTAGAGGGGAGCGGTGTTCTTATCAAGTGATTGACACTCCAGGAATTTACAGTTTAATACCTTTTAGCGCTGAGGAAGAAGTTACTCTGAAAATATTGTTTGAAGAGACTCCTGACCTGATAGTTCAGGTAATAGAGGCTAAAAATATAGAAAAAATGCTGCCCCTTAGCTTGCTGCTTCTTGAGGTTGGTTTCCCCTTGATTCTGGCAGTTAATATGCTGGATGAGGCCTGGACAGCAGGCATGGATCTCAACCTGTCTGAACTGGAGAAAAAGCTGAATATTCCTGTTATAGGTACCATATCTACCCGGGGTAAGGGAATGGTAAGTTTAAAAAAAACAATTGAGAAAAAACTTATCAGAGGAAAGGAAAAAGCTAAAGCAGGTTTTAAGCTACCCTATTCCCGGGAGGTGGAGGAACCTGTTCAGGAAATGGTTAAGCGACAGAACGCAGCTAAAGAACTACTGAAAGATGTTATTATCCCTGGAAAAGGAACTACAAATTCGCTGAAGGAAAAATTAAATTATATTACCATGCATCCCCTGTGGGGAATTCCCTTTCTGGTATTAGTATTATACTACGGTTTATATAAATTTGTAGGAGTAATGGGTGCCGGGGTCATGGTGGACTATATAGACGGGTATATTTTCAAAGGATATCTCCTGCCCCCTTTAAATGATCTGGCTGCGTTTATCCCTTATTCCTGGTTGAAGGAACTACTCTTTTCCCAATACGGTTTTATAAACCTGGGGCTTCGCTACGGACTGGCTATAATTTTACCTATAGTAACGGCTTTTTTCTTCTTCTTTTCTATTATTGAAGACTCCGGCTACCTCCCCCGTCTGGCCATGCTTTTGGATACACTATTTAAAAAATTTGGTTTAAATGGTCGGTCTGTCATTCCTTTAATACTGGGGTTGGGATGTGGGACCATGGCAGTAGTAGCGGCCAGGACCCTGGAAACAAGGAGGGAAAGGTTCATTGCTACACTGCTTTTATCCATAGGGATTCCCTGTTCCGCTCAGCTGGGGTTGATACTGGCCATGTTGTCCCAGGAACCTGGGGCCCTGGTTTTATGGGGCACTGCATTGCTGGTGGTGCTAATGGGCACAGGTTATTTTGCCGACAAGGTTCTTCCGGGAAAAAGTCCCGGTTTTTACATGGAAATTCCCGCCTTGAGAGTGCCTAATATAAAAGCTCTTTTAAGTAAAACTTTTGCCCGGATTAAGTGGTATATGAAAGAAATAATTCCCCTGTTTTTACTTGTGAGCCTGGTCATGTGGGCGGCAAGTTATGTCGGATTACTAAATTATCTTACAGGTTTGACACAACCTTTGCTCCAGGTAATAGGACTACCTCCGGAATTGGCTCCGGTTTTTATCCTGGGGTTTTTTCGACGGGACTATGGAGCGGCAGGGCTTTATGACCTTATTCAGGGTGGGAGTTTAAGTGCTGACCAGCTGGTGGTAGCCTCCCTTACTCTATCACTGTTTTTGCCCTGTGTGGCCCAGTATATAATGGTCATTAAGGAGCAAGGATTGTCCAGGGGAATAGTTATACTGTTTATAGTTTTACTGCTGGCTTTTTGTGCAGGGTATTTTTTAAACCTACTGCTAAGTTTTATAATTTAATTATTCTTAAAGGAGGCATGGGTGACCAGCTGTGATGATCAGGAGAAAAAAAAGCTTTACTTTAACAGAATTAAATAAAGGGGATCGGGCAAGAATAATTAAAGTGGGCGGAGACAGGACAAAAAGAAGAAAGATTTTTGCCCTGGGGATCCTTCCGGGAGAGGTGGTTATACTGGAACAGAAATTTCCAGTGTTACTCCTTAAAGCAGGCCATTCTAATATAGCCCTGGATGAAGGGGTGGGGAAAAATATTATTGTTTCTAAGGAAAACGAGTAAATCCTTTTATTTTTGATCATTGTATGTTACACTGTATAAAGAAGTTAACGCGGGGTGGAGCAGCTGGCAGCTCGTCGGGCTCATAACCCGGAGGTCGCAGGTTCAAATCCTGCCCCCGCAACCAATAAAAATACAAACCATTAAACGGCGAAAGCCGTTTATTTATTTTTTGTCGAAAAGAAAATTTGAGGTTCCTCCTAACTATGACAATATTTTTACCATAACTGGTTTATAATGGTAGAAAACTTTTTAAGGAGGAATACAAGTGAAATACAAAGGAGGAGCGCTGCAGACGTACCAGCGGATTTATTGTCCTGAAGCTTACCCGAAATTTAAAAGTTCAATTTTTACAGAATTTTTTAATAATGTAGTACAGGTTCTTTTTAGGGGAAGATTAATTCTGTGCCTGGCAGGATTTCTTATAGGCAGGGCTGTTCTTTTAGGAGAACTTGCTCCCTTTGCCCTTCCTTACTGGGCGGTCGTTTTTTCTATTAGCCCTTATAAAAGTTTGTTTGTTGCTTTAAGCACTGTTGCCGGTAGCCTTACTTACTCTCTGGGATGGTATCCTTTACGTTTGGGCCTTTCCATTCTACTATTTACGTTAGCCTACCACCACGTGAAGAGAAGCAAATATAATATTCCTGGATGGGTATTGATTATTGTTGCTATGGCCTTTTCCTTTTTGCCCCAGCTTGTTTTAAATTATTTTTTGCTATATGATATTATCTTGCTTTCCTTTGAAGTTGTT
Source organism: Syntrophomonadaceae bacterium (assembly GCA_003555415.1). GTDB lineage: Bacteria > Bacillota > Dethiobacteria > SKNC01 > SKNC01 > PWHX01. The sequence continues at coordinate 4,895 of PWHX01000052.1, forward strand.
CTGGCGCTTTTGGCCTGGTCAGTTTTTTTACAAGTAGTGCCCTTAGTTAAAGAAGGCTTCCCCGGTGAAGGGATATCCTTTGAAGAAGTAATAAGTCTTATGCTTACCAGCGTAGTTTTAATTGTAGGTATCGGGGAAGTAGGTATGGGGGGATTAATATCCCTGCAGGGTACCGTCAGCAAGTTTATAATACTAACTTTCGGTTTCCTGGGAGGAGGAGGTATTGGTGCTACAGCGGGAGCTGTTCTGGGTTTTGTCACTACAATTAATTTGGGAGAACAGTTTATGCCTTTTATCGGGATATTTGCCCTGGCAGGTCTTTTAGCCGGTGTATTCAGGGAGCTGGGGAAAATCGGTTCTGCGGCAGGTTACCTGGTAGGTTCTATGCTGTTAAGTTTTTACCTCTATGATTTATCCCTCCTAACACCCCTGTTTATTGAAGATATCTTAATAGCTGCTGTGTTTCTTTTAATACCCTTAAATATTTTTAACAATCTTTCTATCATACACAGTAAGATAAAGGACAAGAAGGAATCATCTGCAAAAAATACTCTGGATAGTGAGAAGTATAAAAATTTAACAGTTAACCGGGTCAGGGATCTGGCTGGAGTTTTTGAAGAAGTAGCGGCAACCATTAACCAGGAGGAGGAAGATTTGTCAGGGGAGGAGGATGAAATTCCCCAACTGGTAAATAAAACTGCGACAGTATTATGTAGTTCTTGCAACAGTTATGAGCGGTGTTGGAGAAAGAATTTATCTAAAACAAAGAAAAGCATAGGGGAATTAATTGTCCTAATGGATAATCACGGAAAGGTTCCTCATCAGCAGGTTCCTAAACACATTAACAGGAACTGTTCTAGAAAAAAGGAACTTATTAGTACTATAAATAACTTGTGGAGCCAGCAGCAGGCGGAAAACCTTTGGGAACAGAAAGTTAGAGATAGCCGTAATATGGTTACTTCTCAGCTGGAGGGCATTTCCCAGCTCATCAAGGAATTGTCCAGAGAAATTAAAATTGAAGATGAAGATAGGGAAAAAATGAGCGGCAGGGCCAATCTTTATACAACAGAACTGGGAGTTGCCCAGATGGCCCGGGCAGAGGAAGAAGTAACGGGAGACTCTTTTGGCTTTTATGACTTAAAGGGAGGAAGGCAGGCTGTAATTATAAGTGATGGTATGGGCTGGGGTGAAAGTGCCCGGAAAGAAAGCCAGTCCGCGGTTAACCTGATGGAAAAGCTTTTAAAGGCCTGCAAAAATAAAGATGTAGTTGTGAATATGGCTAATTCTCTGCTGCAGGTAAAAAAAGGAGAAGCATATGCCACCGTGGATTTATTGCTGTTAGATTTAAAAGAAGGAGAAGGAGAATTTGTAAAAATTGGTGCCTGTCCAACCTACATAAAAAGAGGAGATAATATTAAAGAAATAAAAGGTTCTTCCCTGCCTATAGGTATAGTTTCCACCGTTGAACCATCAACTTTTAAGGAAAAATTACATCAAGATGACCACATTATTATGATAACCGATGGCTTCACGGAACTAAGGGGCGGGAAAGTAAAGGATACCTGGTTTAAGGAAATTTTAAGGGAAGTCAAGCATGCACATCCACAGATTATGGCAGATTACCTTTTAGACCAGGCGTACCAGTTATCCAATGGGCAGGTCAAAGATGATTTTACGGTTGTTGTCTGTAAAATAGTTCAGTTAAAAAACAAGATAAATAGCTGGGTTTAAAGGAGCTTCAGCTCCTTTTTTTTTTAATAATAATTATATACAAATCCAAAATTTAGGGTATAATATTAATATTAACTATAAAAACAAGGGATGATAAAGGGCTTGCTGTCCGCTTTGAATATGGAAAAAAAGGTAACAGATGGGGTAAAAAAATATAATCTTTTGGAGAGTGGGGATAAAGTTCTGGTTGCAGTTTCGGGAGGACCGGACTCTGTTTGTCTTCTGCACCTTTTGACGAAAATGTCCCAGGAGTTAAACTTTAAGATTCAGGTATTTCATCTTGACCACCAGGTCAGGGGAGAAGGGTCCCGTCAGGATGCAGAGTACGTTAAAGAGTTATCTGCTTCTTTAGGAGTTGATTGCTTTGGTGCCTCATTTGACGTTCCAAGGTATAAAAAGGTGACAGGATTATCATTTCAGGAGGCAGCCCGTCGGGTGCGCTTGAAGTTATTGGCCCGAACAGCTGAAAAAGCCAAGGTTAATAAAATTGCTGTAGGTCATAATGCTGATGACCAGGCGGAAACAGTTATTATGAATATTTTAAGAGGAGCGGGGTTGGACGGTTTAACTGGGATGGAAAGCTTGAGTCCTTTTCCGGGGGAAACAGAAGCTTTAATAATTCGCCCTCTACTGGAAGTTTATCGAGAGGAAATAGAATATTATTGTAAAGCCAACAAGCTGGATTATCGGACTGACCCCAGCAATTTAGAACCGGTATATCTTAGAAATAAAATCAGGCTGGAATTCCTCCCTTACATTGAAAAAAATTATAATCCTGCTTTTAAAGAAGTTTTTTTACAGATGATTAAAAGTCTTTCCCGGGATAAAAGCTTCCTTACAGAACAGGCAGACATAGCATATGATAAGCTTGCGGTAGAAAAGTCGGGAAAAAGCATTTTTTTAGATATTAATAAACTATTAAAATATCATGAGGCTGTGCAAACCCGGATTCTTAGAAAAAGTTTGGAAAGATTGGAAGGGAGCTTAAAAACTATAGGATCCAAACATATAGCCAGTATCTTAAAACTGATTCAGGGGAAGGATCCCCACGGCAGTATTTCACTCCCCCGGGGGATAGAAGTTAGTAAAAGTTATGGATGTTTGGTAGTAAAAAGAACAAGAAAACAGAAAAAAAGAAAGCTGAAAGGGAAAAGGCAGTTAAATATTCCCGGGAAAACACATATTTCTGAACTAAACTTGGTTATGGAGGTAAGGCAGGAATTAAAGGATAAACTGTCCTGGCCCCCGGATCCCAGGAGGGAAGCGTACCTGGATTATGAAAAGGTTAATTTTCCTTTATATGTTTTTCTTCGCTGGCCCGGCGCAAAATTTAAACCTCTGGGTATGGAGGGAACAAAAAAGTTAAAAGATTTTTTAATCGATGAAAAAGTTCCTTTAGACGAGAGGGATGAAATTCCCCTGGTAACAGAAAAAAACGGTGAAATTTTGTGGGTAGTGGGGAAAAGGGTAGCTCATCCCTACAGGGTGACGGAGGAAACCAGTAAAGTAATTGTTTTAAAAGCAAGTTATCTTTAGTAAACATGAGGAAGAGGAGGAATACAAAAAAATGGATGAGCAGTTGGAAGTTTTATTAACCAGGGAGGAAATACAGGAAAAAGTTAAGGAAATAGCAAATATGATTTCTGATGATTATAAGGGGAAGGAAGTTCTCCTGGTATGTGTTTTAAAAGGAGGAGTAGTTTTTTTGTCTGACCTGATGCGTTATCTTTCTATTTCTACAGAAATAGACTTTATAGCTGTATCAAGTTATGGAATCTCCACCAAATCATCCGGAGTAGTTAAGATAATAAAGGATCTGGACACCAGTATTGAGGATATGCATGTTATTATAGTAGAAGATATTATAGATACAGGCTTAACCTTAAGATATCTTTTAGAAAATTTAAGGACCCGCCTCCCCGCCTCCTTAAAGGTTTGCGCTCTTTTAGATAAGCCGGAAAGGCGTCTTTTAGAAATAAATGCAGATTATTCTGGTTTTGCTATACCGGATAAGTTTGTAGTAGGATATGGTCTTGACTATTCTGAAAAATATCGCAATCTGCCCGATATTTGTATTTTAGACGGAGAGTAGGTTTCTTGTTTTTTAAAAATACTTATGGTAAAATGACTTGACGGGGTACTCGTAACAGGGCTTTTGAGAGGAGGTTTTTTTTTGAAAAAGTTTTTTCGACAGGCTACTTTTTATATTCTTGTTTTGATGATAACTATAGCCCTATTTCAAACTTTTACTATTGACACAGAGCAGCCCGAAGTAATGAAATACGGTAACTTTATTAAATTAATTGAGGCTGGGGAAGTTGCCTGGGTAGAAACAGAAGGAAATGAAATAACGGGTGAGCTTAAAGATGGCACCCTTTTTCAACTTTATAGACCTGAGGATGATGATTTAACTGCCAGGCTTTTGGAGCATGACATTCCCTATGACCCTAATCCTGAAGCAGAGCCTGCCTGGTATACTACTTTGTTAACTTATATGCTGCCTTTTATTATTCTTATAGCGATTTTTTTCTTTTTTATGCAGCAGAGCCAGGGTGGCGGAAATCGGGTGATGAACTTTGGTAAGAGTAAAGCCCGCCTTTATGAGGGGGAGAAAAAGAATATTACCTTTGATTCAGTTGCAGGTGCTGATGAAGAAAAAGAAGAATTAATAGAGATAGTTGACTTTTTAAAAGAGCCTAAAAAATTCATAGAGTTGGGTGCCAGGATACCCAAAGGCGTACTTCTTGTGGGAACGCCGGGAACCGGTAAAACCCTTTTAGGAAAGGCCGTGGCAGGAGAAGCAGGAGTCCCATTTTTCTCTATTAGCGGTTCTGACTTTGTGGAGATGTTTGTAGGGGTTGGGGCTTCTAGAGTCAGGGATCTTTTTGAAAATGCCAAGAAAAGCTCTCCTTGTATTGTTTTTATAGATGAAATAGATGCCGTAGGACGGCAAAGGGGAGCCGGCCTGGGAGGAGGTCATGATGAAAGGGAGCAAACTCTTAACCAGCTGCTGGTAGAGATGGACGGCTTTGATGTAAATGAAGGAGTAATTGTTATTGCTGCTACCAACCGTCCAGATATTTTAGACCCTGCTCTTTTGAGACCCGGAAGGTTTGATCGGCAGATTGTGGTAAATGTTCCTGATGTTAAAGGCAGAAAGGAAATTCTGGGTGTTCACGCCAAAGGCAAACCTTTAAATGAAAAAGTAGATATGATGGTTATTGCCAAAAGGACCCCTGGTTTTACCGGGGCAGACTTGGAAAACATTATCAATGAGGCAGCTTTACTGGCTGGCAGGAGGAATAAAAAGGTAATAGATATGCTAGACTTAGAACAGGCTATAGACAGGGTTATAGCTGGAACCGAAAAAAAGAGTAGAGTTATAAGTGAATTTGAAAAGAAAATAGTAGCTTATCATGAAGCAGGCCATGCACTGGTTGGGTATTTACTGCCCCACACCGATCCCATTCACAAGGTTTCTATTATACCCAGGGGCCGTGCAGGGGGTTATACCATGATGCTTCCGGATGAAGACAGATATTATATGACCAAGACGGAACTAATAGAGCGTATAACCACTTTATTAGCCGGAAGAGTCTCGGAGCAAAGTGTGCTGAACGAGATAAGCACCGGAGCTCAAAATGACCTGGAAAGAACTACAAATATCGTAAGACAGATGATAATGGAATACGGCATGAGTGATGTGCTAGGTCCTATTACTCTGGGCAGAAAACAAGGACAGGTATTCCTGGGCAGGGATCTGGCGAGAGACAGGGATTATAGTGAAGAAATAGCTTCATCTATAGACAGAGAAGTAAAAGCAATTATAGATAAGTGCTATGAAAAAGCAAAGGAAATAATAGATGAAAACAGGGGTAAGCTGGAAGATTTGGCTCAAGCCTTGGAGCAAAGGGAAACGTTGGATGCAGAAGAAGTAGCTGCCATTATAGAAGGAAGAGAACCAGAAACTGTGGAAACAGAAGATAAAGGGGAAGAAAAAACTTCCCAAAAACCGGCGTTTGAGCTGGGTTATAAAGCACAGGAAAATAATAAAGATGAAGTTACCGATACCAAGGGTAAGCTTCAATTAGAAATTAAAAAGTTTTCACCTGTTAACAAGAGATAAAAGAAGGGTATAAAAACTTTCAAACTCCTAAAAATAAGAAGGATTAAAGTCCTTCTTATTTTTTTGAAAATTTTTATAACATTTTAATCTTCTGTAGAAGGATTTACCTTTAGATTGTAGAAATATAAATATTAGTTAACATATACAAGGCTTTCACAATTTAGATATTTTTATATGGTATTAGCAAAAAACCTTATCTTATTTTTCTATCATGAGAAGGAGGGGATAACAAGTATAAGTGGTGTAGTTTTTCTGGCTAGATAGTTACAATGTGAACTATCTAAAAAAAATTCAAGGAGGTTTTATAATTGCCTTTAGATCCAACCAAACACGCTGACTGGGAAATAGCACAAGCAGCGGAATCGACAATGAAGACAGTTTATGAATTGGGAGATCAGCTGGGACTGGAAAAAGAAGAACTTCTTCCCTATGGTCACTATGTAGCAAAGGTAGATTACAAGAAAGTTTTAGATCGTTTAAAGGATGTTCCTGATGGTAAGTATATTGACGTAACTGCTATAACTCCCACACCTCTAGGAGAAGGTAAATCTACTTCCCTGGTAGGTCTTGTCCAGGGTTTAGGAAAGCGAAATAAGAACGTAATCGGTGCAATCAGGCAGCCTTCCGGTGGTCCTACCATGAACGTTAAAGGCTCTGCAGCCGGCGGCGGCCTGGCTCAGTGTATTCCCCTCACCGAGTTTTCCCTGGGACTAACTGGTGACATTAACGCAGTTATGAATTCACACAACCTGGCCATGGTTGCTTTAACATCCAGATTACAGCATGAGTTTAACTACAGCGATAACTTTTTGAATAAAATTGGCCTGAAGAGGTTGGATATTGACCCTACTAACGTGGAAATGAAATGGATTATGGATTTCTGCGCCCAGGCGCTCCGTAACATCATCATCGGTCTTGGTGGTAAGATGGACGGATTAACCATGGAGTCCGGTTTTGCTATAGCCGTTTCTTCTGAAATTATGGCTATTCTCTCTGTATCCAATGATCTAAAAGATATGAGAGAGCGCATGGCTAAGATTGTGGTAGCTTATGATAAGAAAGGCAACCCTGTAACTACTGGTGATTTAGAAGTAGATGGCGCCATGACAGCCTGGATGGTTGAGGCTCTGAACCCCAACTTGATGCAGACATTAGAAGGGCAGCCAACCTTTGTACACGCAGGACCTTTTGCTAATATCGCTATCGGACAGAACTCAGTGGTAGCTGACCGTGTTGCTCTAAAGCTGGGCGATTATGTATGCACCGAGTCCGGATTTGCTGCTGATATTGGCTTTGAAAAGTTTTGGAACCTGAAGTGCCGCATGTCTGGCCTTACACCTCATTGTGCAGTACTGGTAGCAACCATCAGGGCCCTGAAGTGCCACGGTGGAGCTCCTATTCCTGTACCCGGAAAGCCATTAGATCCCGGATATTCAAAGGAGAATGTAGCTTGGGTAGAAAAAGGCTGCGACAACTTGATCCATCTGATCAATGTAATCAAGAAGTCCGGTATGAACCCGGTTGTATGTATCAACGCATTCTACACTGACACAGATAAAGAGATCGAAGCTGTTCGCAAGCTGGCTACAGAAGCTGGTGCCAGAGTTGCTCTTTCCAGGCACTGGGAGCAGGGTGGAGATGGTGCCCTTGAATTAGCAGATGCTGTTGTAGAAGCATGCGAAGAAGATGTTGACTTCAAGTTCCTGTATGAATTAGATGAGCCTCTAAAGGACCGTATCCATAAGATTGTAACGGAAGTTTATGGTGCTGACGGTGCAGAATATTCACCTGAGGCTTTAGAAAAACTAAACAGAATGGAAAAGGATCCTGAAATGAAACAACTGGGCACCTGCATGGTTAAGACTCACCTTAGCTTGACCGATAACCCTGCCCTGAAGGGTGTACCCAAGGGATGGAAACTTTTTGTCCGGGATATCCTTACATTTAAAGGTGCAGGTTTCGTAGTGCCCGTTGCCGGTGCTATCCCCTTGATGCCCGGAACTGGATCAAACCCGGCTTATCGACGTGTAGATGTTGACGTTGAAACCGGTAAAGTTCAAGGTGTATTCTAAGAATACTTAAGATAATAAAATAGCATGGTTTCTGCTGAAGAAGCAGTTTCTTGCTATCCTAATTCAATGATATGCCCCTTTTTCTGGCAAGCTAGAAGAAGGGGTTTTTCTTGACTTAAAATAATGTAGATGGTAAAATTATCAAGGTGTTTAAATAAATAGAAAGTTGAATGAAAATGAGAGAAAAAATTCTTGATATTTTGTTAGATAATATTGGAGTATATATTTCCGGTGAAGAACTCAGCAGGATGTTAAACAAATCAAGGACGGCTGTATGGAAAAGTATAAAAAGTCTTCGAAATGAAGGGTATCTGATTGAAGCATATCCCAGAAAGGGTTATCGGGCAGTAAAAAACCCGGATTTACTGGTGCCCCGGGAAATAAAGCGATATCTTAACACCCAAAGGTTTGGAAAGGTCATAGATTATCATGATATAATTGATTCTACCAACAGAAAAGCTAAAGAGTTTGGCCTACAGGGTTATCCTGAAGGGACAATTGTTGTAGCGGAGGAACAGAATAGGGGAAGAGGTCGCCTGGATCATCAATGGGCTTCCCCCCGGGGAGGGATCTGGTTCTCCCTGGTATTAAGGCCCTATTTGACTCCGGAAAGAGCTCCTCTATTAACCCTTCTGGCAGCGGTTTCAATGATCAAGGGTATTGAGGAGGTAGCCCGGGTTCCTGTAGGAATAAAATGGCCTAACGACATATTTTTAAAGGGAAAAAAGCTGGCAGGTATTTTAACAGAAATAAACGCAGAGATGGAACTGATTAATTTTGTAGTTGTAGGAATTGGCATAAATGTTAATGTTCATAAAGATTGTTTTGCAGGAGATATTGCGGAGATAGCTGCTTCAGTTGTGGAAGAGAAGGGTGAAGAAGTTCCCCGACCGGAAATACTGGGCGCTATTTTAAACCATATGGAAGTATTATTTGATAAAGCTCAGAAAGAAGGATTTAGCTCGGTAATTGAAGAATGGAAAAATTACGATACTACCCTGGGTGAAAAAGTAGAAATACATACCACTACAGGTATCATTTCGGGTAGAGCTCTGGATATCAGTGAAGATGGTTCCCTGATAATGGAGAAGAAGAAGGGGGAAAACATTAAGGTCAGGTCGGGAGATCTTTATCTGCAAAGTAATTAACTTTCTGACGGGGGGGATTATAAATGCTGTTGGTGTTTGATGTAGGGAACAGCAATATTGTGATAGGTATTTATGAAAAGGGAAAATTAAAGTATAACTGGCGCATCGCAACGGATAGGCAGAAAACAGTTGATGAATACGGAATGATTATCAAAAACTTGTTTGATTATGAAGATATTTCTAAAGAAAATATAGATGGTATGGCCATGTCTTCTGTAGTTCCACCTTTAATGCCTACCATATGTTCCATGACGGAAAAATATTTTCATATAAAACCGCTGGTAGTGGGGCCGGGTATTAAGACAGGAATGAATATACAAATGGAAAATCCCCGGGAAGTTGGTGCTGACCGCATTGTCAATGCTGTAGCTGCTTTTGCTCTCTATGGAGGACCTTTAATAATCGTAGACTTTGGCACTGCTACTACTTTTTGTGCAGTTTCAGAACAAGGGGATTACCTGGGAGGAGCTATTGCTCCGGGAATTGGCATATCTACAGAAGCTCTTTTCCAAAGGGCCGCCAAACTTCCCAGGGTTGAACTGGTCAGGGCTAAAAGTATAATAGGCAAAGATACCGTAAGCAGTATGCAGTCCGGGTTCTTTTATGGTTTTGTAGGCCAGGTTGATGGTATAGTTAGCCGGATGGCCAAACAGTTTCGGACTAAACCTAAGGTAGTGGCTACAGGTGGTTTTGCCCATTTAATTGCTGAAGAATCTGAAACCTTAAACCATGTTCATCCTTTCCTTATATTAGAAGGATTAAGAATTATATATGAAATAAATAAAATTATTAAAAAATAGCAGAGCAATAATCTAAAAATCATGGGTTACCCCATTATTTTTAGATTATCAAGGAATATTTTAGATTCTATAAGGTAGCAAAAGTTTCCATAATCTGAATTGCTGCCGGTCCTAAAAGTACTACAAATATTGTAGGAAAAATAAAAAAGACTAGAGGAAATAACATTTTTACAGGTGCTTTCATGGCCTGCTCTTCAGCCCTTTGCCTTCTTTTCTGCCTCATTTGTTTGGATTGTACCCTAAGGACATTTCCGATACTTACCCCCAGTTGGTCGGCCTGTACTATAGAAGATATAAAGCCTGTAAGATCTTCTACTTCACATCTGTCGGCTAAATCTTTTAAAGCATCCTTACGGGGTTTTCCTTTTTTAATTTCCTGTAGCACTCTCATAAACTCTTCAGCTAATGCCCCTTTAAATTTTTCTATAACTTTTGACAGGGCGGCGTCGAATCCTAGTCCTGCCTCTACGCTTACCATGAGAAGATCTAGCACGTCCGGCAGAGTGTTTTGTATTTCTTCTTTCCTGCAGGCTATTTTTTGGCCTAGATAAAGATTAGGGAGAATAATACTAGCAATAAAAGCAACTGTTACCATTAAAAGATTTTGATGAAGAGGTTGGTTAAGGAAAATACCGGTTAACCCTGAAAGGAAAGGAAGAACGAACATTAACCCGTATCTTAGCAAAGTAAATTCATGCGGCGAAAGGTTTCCGGGGTTTCCTGCCAGAATTAATTTTTTCTGCAGGCTGTCATGTTTGGCAGCAGGCAGTAGCTTTGTAAAACGATTAGAAGTTTTGTTGAGTACAGGTTTAACAATTCTTTGGAAAAGGGGCAGATTTAGTTCCTCGTGCATTGGGTTTTTGTAAACCTCTGTTTTATTAATTTTATCAAGTCTGTCTAAAACATTAGATTTTTTTATCCTTAAAAGACGGTAAATAGATAGAACCATTAGATAGCCAGTAACGAAACAAGAAAACGCTATAAATATTTTCATTAATAGAGCACCTCCTTATAAACATGAAAATCACACTTTAATATTAATGATTTTTCGTATAAGCATTATTCCTAAAATTTCAGAAAAGATGGCGCAACCAAGCATAATTAAACCTACCGGGTTGACAAATAAAAGGTTGATATACTCAGGGTTGATAACTGATAAGAACCCCAGCAAGGCCAGAGGTAAAAGCCCGATAATTAGTCCGGAAATCCGTCCCTGGGCCGTTAGGGTTTTTATTTCACCCTTAATTCTAACCCGCTCCCTGATAGTGTTTGAAATATTATCCAATACTTCAGCCAAGTTACCTCCTATTTGCCGCTGGATAAGTACAGCTGTAACGGTCATTTCCAGGTCCTGGCTTTCTACTCTACTGTTGAGGTTCAACAAGGCATCTTCCGTTGGAGTACCCAGGTTGATTTCTCTAAAGGTTTTAGCGAATTCTTGGCTAATGGGAGGGGGCATTTCCTTGCTTACCAGGTCCATCACCTGTATAAAGCTAAATCCCGCCCTTAAAGAGTTGGCCATTATCACAAGAGTATCGGATATTTGGTTGTTAAACTTGTCTATCCTTTTCGCTTTAGAGAAATTAATAAAAATTTTGGGGACCAGTAAGCTTGTAAGAGCAAATATTAAGGATATAGCTATATTCTGAAAAATAATCAGAGATAGGAAAAAAATACCTGATGAAATCAGAATTATCAGTGTTATAAATTCTTCGCCCCGTAAAGGGATATCTGCTTTTATTAACTCTTTTTGCAGAGTTGCACTTATTTTTCTTGAAGCAAAGACCTGGCTTACCATAGTTAAAAGCCTCTTGGGACTAAGTCTCTTTTTGTCTCCTTTATTTTCCTGTTGTTCCTCCTGAGTTTCTTCGCCGCTTTCCTCTTTGACATATCTGTTTATCCGGCTTTCTATAGACTTTTTGTCAGCTGCAAATATTAGATATATGGCATAGCCCAGGGCAGATCCTGTAATAAAAGAAAGAAGTATTATATAGTAAATCATAATTGATTCCTCCAGGGTTATATTTGAGAAGTATGAAAGATATTTTCAGAAAGTTTAATGCCCGCAGCAGTTAGCTTTTCTACAAATTTAGGTTGAATTCCGGTTGCTTGAAATTCTCCTTTGACTCTTCCACTTTCACCTATTCCTGACTGATTGAATCTAAAAATATCTTGAAGCACGATGACGTCTCCTTCCATTTGCAAGACTTCAGTGACGTAAGTTATTTTTCTTGTTCCATCTCTCATCCTGCTTTGATGAACAATTAAATCTATGGCAGAAGATATCTGTTCCCTAATTGCTCTAATGGGAAGATCCATTCCAGCCATTAGAACCATAGTCTCCAGTCGGGAGAGAATATCCCGGGGAGCGTTGGCATGTCCTGTGGTTATAGACCCATCATGGCCGGTGTTCATGGCTTGAAGCATGTCCAGGGCTTCTCCGCTCCTTACCTCACCTACCACTATTCTGTCGGGTCTCATCCTCAATGAATTTCTTACCAGATCTCTCATAATGATAGCGCCTTTACCTTCAATATTGGGAGGCCTTGTTTCCAGGGATATAATATGTTTTTGGTGCAGCTGCAGTTCTGCAGCATCCTCAATTGTAACTATTCTTTCACCGTTAGGAATAAAAGAAGAAAGAACATTAAGGGTTGTGGTTTTACCGCTGCCGGTACCACCGGAAACAAGAATGTTTAGCCTGGCCTTGACACATGCATCCAAAAATTCAGCCATCTGTGGATCAAGAGTTCCAAATTTTACAAGGTCTTCTATTTTCAAAGGGTCTTTAGAAAATTTACGTATAGTAATGGTCGGACCCGTTAGGGAGAGGGGGTGTATAATAGCATTCACCCTGGAACCGTCAGGAAGCCTGGCATCTACCATAGGCATACTTTCATCAATTCTTCTCCCCAGTGGGGAAACAATTTTTTCAATAATGTGTAGGACATGGTTATCATCTCGAAAGAAAACATCAGACAGTTGAATTTTACCATTTTTTTCGACATATACCTGGTCAGGCCCATTAACCATAACTTCTGTTATATCAGGATCCTCAATAAGGGGAGTTATTGGCCCAAAGCCCAGGATCTCATCCTTCAACTGCCTTATAATGTTTTCTCTCTCCGCAGCAGGTATGAAATTTGCTTCACTTTCAAGGGTATTTTCTGTTATTTCTTTTATTTTTTCCGCTATAAGATCTTCTTCGGTTTCGTTATTTTTTGTAGTAGTTTTAATTTCATCTGTTTTAAGTTCTTCAATAATTGTTTTATGAATTTTTAATTTGATTTCCCGGTAAGGATCTTGTTTAACGGGAATTACTTTAGCTTGAGAAGTCTCCTTTTCTTTATCTTTTTCCTGCTGTTGGACTTTTTCTTTTTCCAGGCGCTTTAGAAGAGACATAACTTTCCCTCCTTAACAATTTACTTTGTATTAAAAATTTTAGAAATAAAGTTCTTCTTTTTATTTGACTTCAAGTCTTTTTGAGTTCCCCAGTTTTTTATAACTATTTCTGCCAGGTTATATATATTGTGGCTGATTTTAGAAGTGGAATGGGAGACAACAAAAGGTGTTCCTTTATTAACAGATGATACCACAAGGCGATTGTCTGTAGGTATATTTGAAACGGCAAACCACTCCAGCGTTGACTCCAGATCAATTTTTTGAATGCCCAGCTCTTCAGAGGAACGGTTTACGATCAGCTTTACTTTTTCTTTATGGTGAAGGGAATCAAATACTTCCATGCTTAACCTGGCATTTTTAATAGTCGGTAGTTCCAGGTTAGCTATCAAGAGGACTTGGTCGGACATATCTAGAATGGACAGATTGATATCATTGAAAAAGGGAGGAGTATCGATAATAATATAGTCGTAATTTTTTTTAAGGATGTCTATTATTTTTTCAATATGGTCAATGGTCAATAATTCGGCATACTCTGGCCTATTTGGAGCGGGAAGTATTTTTACCCCTGAATCGTGTTTAACCAGGTATTTTTCCAAAAGACTTTCATCCAGTTCTTCAATATTATGGGCTACTTCAGTAATGGAGTTTCTGGGATTGATATTAAACATGATTGACAGGTCGCCAAATTGTAAATCCAGGTCTACCAGTACCACATCTCTGTTTGTTTTTCCTGCTATGGAAACAGCCAGGTTTGCCCCAATGGTAGTTTTGCCCACGCCTCCTTTAGTGCTGAACAGGCTTATTATTTCTGTTTTGTTTTTTAAGGGAGTGACCTTATTTTCTGGTGTTTGTTTATTAAATTTCCTTCTTTTCTCTTCTACCTTATGCACTTTTCTTATAGTGTTAGAAAGTTCACTAATACTGAAGGGCTTAATTATATATTCCTTGGCTCCAGCTGTCATGGAGTTTTTCAGGTACTCCTGTTCTCCTTGAACAGACATAATAATTACTGCGATGTTAGGATGATTAAGAGTTATGGTTTCGGTTGCTTCTATCCCGTCAATGACAGGCATGTTTATATCCATCAAAATTATGTCTGGTGCTAATTCTTGGGCCTTTCTTATGGCCTCTTTTCCGTTTTCACATTCGCCTATAATAATAATATCTTCTTCGTATTGTAAGCATCTTTTGATGTTATCTCTGGTTTCCGCTACGTCATCTACCGTAAGCACTTTAATTTTCGCTTTCGACATGAATTTCACCTTCTTCCTCAATTAATGTCATTTTTTCAATCATTGATTCTTCTAGCAAATCATTTATCTCCACCGGGGGCACTTCAACTATCGTGTCGTCTAAAGGTGATCTTAAAAGGAGCCTGATGGAACCTCTTTCTGATGCCAGCACTAACTTGGGGGCATCATTGGGATCAACTGATAAAGTTAAGGTAGAGGTATCACCTTCTGTATCTGCTCTGGCCGGATTTTTATCAGACCCTAAGGCCAATACTTTTAAATTCTGTAACACATAGGTGGTTAGAGTAACGCTTTCAGATTTTTCTTTGTCTTCATCCTCAGAAAGGTTAAGATTAAGGGTAGCTACTACATCAATCTTATCTCCTGGATTAACTAAATTGGATACAGCAATTACTCTGTTAATAGAAATGGATACTGCCCGTTGCCCGGGTTCAACAAGGTAAGCCAGTCCATCTTCATAATTCTCTCCGGTAATAAGTTTGTTTGTTAACAACTGTTCTCCCTGGGCCAGTTCTGCTCTGGAAACGGTTTCGGAGATAGCGCTTTTATCTTTAACAGCGTCAGGATGAACATAGTCTTCGGGAATGCTCTGCCATTCGAACATATCGTCTTCTAGAGTAGTATTGGCTGGAATTTCTTTTTTAGCTGTGAGAACTTCTTGCAAAGGTAGACTGTGTTGACTTTCCAGATCTTGCACATACCAGAATATGCTAAAGGCAGACAAAAAACCGAAGATAAGGGCAAATAAAATTACTTTTTTTGTTTTCAATTTTATCCTCCTTTTTTGAAAATATTTTAGAATTATAAATTATTTGATAAACTTAAACACTTAATATTATTCAATCAGCTTCAAGCCGTAAGCACCAAAGTCTTCAGCACTTCCATCAGAAGTTTTGCTGGCGGGCTCAATACGCCTAACAAACTCGCCTTTTACCTTGGAATTGTTACCACTGCCTACTACTTCATCCACCTGGAAGGAGGCAAATCCTACAATTGTTACAGAGGTTCTACCTTCTTGATCCGGGTCATTTTCAAAAAGGGGAATAGTTATTATAGGTTTGTCGGGTGCCTCAAGATCAATCCGGTAATTGACTCCCTGCTCGGTAGGACCGGACATGTTTCCTGGCTCCGTGTCTACTTCGTCCCCTATACTGACAAATTCATTAAAACCGTATTTAACAAGGTCTCTGAAATAGTTTGCCCCCTGGCTGTCTCCCAGGGCAAGAGCATTGAAATTGCCTTCGCCAATTTCACCCTCTTCCCAATCTCCCACCTTCAAGGTTACCTTTTCCCCTTCTTCGTAATTCTCGTAAGCATCATCAGGGACAGTCAGGGGGACAATGTCTTTGGCGGAAGAGACAGGAGCAGTTTTGGCTGCGGAACTTGCCCTTACCATAGAGCTGTCAAGCCCTAAAACCCGGGCAAATGCAAAATGAACCTTTCTGCCGGTGGTTACCCGAACAGAAGTAGCATTGTCAAAGATCTCTACATTTTTTATCTCGTCCGAATTTAATCCGTTTCTGTTAACAGCATAATCTCTGGCTACTGTTTCTACGTTGTTAACATTGTTTAGCAATTCCGATGCTCCTGCCAGGGCGGCAGCATCGGCAGCATTAGACAGTTTGGTTCTATTGAAATACAATAAGCCCACATCTGTAACCAGGGCGGCAAATCCCACAATAACCGTCATGGCCAGGGCGGGGAAAATTATAGCAGAACCTTTGTTGTTTTTTATTAACCGATGAAATATTTTCTTTAATTTCACTTGGCATCACTCCACTCTCATGGTAGTCTTTCCAGACACAGGGTAAGGGTTTTCCAGAAGATTGCTAATAACAGGTGTGAAAATTTCTATGGTAGAATTGATTTCTACGGTAATGGCGTCCCCGGTATCTCTAATGGTATCTGGGGGGTTTTCTGGGGGGTCAACTTCAATGTTAATATTAGTATCATCAATGATAAGGGGGTAAGAAGCATCAATTACTATATTCTCGATTTCTTCGTTGATTGTATGCACAGCCCCCGCTCGGGCTCCTTCCCGAGAGGCATGAGTCAGAGTGAGGTGGGCGTTAAATATCCGCCCGAACTCGATTATGCCGAATATGAGCAGCAGCAGGATGGGCAGTATTAATGCTAATTCCACCAGGGTCTGACCGCGGTTATTTCTTATTAATGAATGAAATTTACTAAACATATGTATCACCTCACCATAGAAAATAAGTTATATGTACTTTAAGGCGCTTAGAATTTGCCTTCCTTTACCCTTCAACTTTATTATCGCCTAATTTATATCTTAAAGATATCCATCATGACACCTATTTTAAGTAGGACTCTAGTTCTAGTTTAGAAGGGGTAATAGCCCGAGAAAATTGTCTTAGGGGAAAGGCGTAAAGGTAATTTACATTAGCACAAATAAAAAAAGACGCTTGCAGCGTCTTTTTCAAATCTAAACCAAATTATTTTTTATGGCGTAAACAGCAGCCTGGGTGCGGTCAGAAACATCTATTTTTCTGAAGATGTTATATACGTGATTTTTAACTGTTTTTTCACTTATGAAAAGACCTTTAGCAATGTCTTTGTTTGCAAGCCCCTGGGCTATTAGTTTAAGGACTTCCTGTTCCCTCGGAGTTAAATTATTTTCATCGCTGCTACTCTTTGATAGGCGGTTGAATTCTTGAAAAAGTTTGGCTGTAACAGAGGGATGAATTACAGACTCCCCCTTGTAAACTTTCAGCACTGCCTCAACCAGTCTTCCGGGATCTACATCTTTTAAAAGGTAACCGGTTGCCCCTGAGCGGACGGTTTCATAAACATATTCTTCGTCATCATGAATAGTAAGGGCGAGAATTTTTACCTGGGGCATTTCCTTTTTAATAATTTTAGTTGCTTCCATTCCATTTATCAGGGGCATATTTATATCCATAAGTATAACATCAGGCTGAAGTTTTTTAGCCATGGCAACAGTATCTTTCCCGTTAGTTGTTTCAGCTACGACTTTTATGGCAGGTTCCAGCTGTAAAACTTTTCTAATCCCTTGACGGACTAGCGGATGATCATCAGCAATAATAACTTTAATTTCTTTCATTTCTCAGCACATCCTTTTGTTAACAGATAGGAACAACAGCTTTAATCGTTGTGCCTTTTTCAGGAGAGCTTATGAATTCTACCTCTCCTTCCAGGAGCTCAATCCTTTCCTGTACGCCAATTAATCCGTAGCATTCACTTTTTTCGTCATTTAAAGCTTCCTCCACATTAAAGCCGCAGCCGTTATCTTTAATTGACAGGTTTATTTTATTATTAGCGAATTCAATTTTTATTGTAACCTTTGAAGCGGAAGCATGTTTTCTTACATTAGTCAGTGCTTCCTGTACAGTTCTATAGATAGCCAGGCTTAGGGAAGTGGAAAGCTTTTTATCCTCACCAATAATAATTAGCTCTATAGGCATATCGTACTTTTCCTGGTGATTAGATACAAACCGCTTCAGGGTTGGGACAATTCCCAGGTCATCCAAAGCCATGGGGCGAAGGTCGAAAATAATTTTTCGTAAATCCTGCAGGACTTCTCGAACTACATCCTTTAAACTTAACAGTTCTTCCGGCATTTTTTCAGGGTTTACATTTTGCAGCTTTTCGCAAAGCTCCGCTCTTAAGACAATATTGGCCATTGACTGGGCAGGTCCATCGTGGATTTCTCTGGCAACCCGCTTTCGCTCTTCTTCCTGAGCCTTAATTATTCGGAAGGCGAGCATTTGTCGCTGGTGTATTTCTCCTAAATATGTTGTTAGATCGCTTAAATTAGAGGTCAAATATTTTAATACCACGCTAACCTGGGTTACCAGGCTTTCTGCTTTTTTCATGGTTTCACTTAGTCGTTTTAGGGTAAACTCAAGCTCGTCCCTTTTTTTTCTTAAATTAAACTCTCTTTCTCTCATAAGGGAAAGATCAATTTGTATATTTTTGGCATTTTCGTAAGCTTCAAAAATATCTTTTTCGTTATACTTATCAAAATTACTGCTAACTTCCATCAAGTGTAAACGGGCTTTTTTTTCTTTTCCCTCCAGCAGGTCTACTTCACTTATTATATCTTTTACTTCATTTTTGACCTTACTTACTTCTTTTTGTACCCTGTAATACTCCATACGGGCATTTTCAGCTATATCATAAATTTGCTGCTCACTTTCCTCAACAGACTGGACGGTTTCCTTTATTATCTCATCCAGAACATTAATATCTATATTTATCTTAGATTTTTTTTCTTGTTTCATAGATACACTCCACTACTCATATTTGTAATTAATATTATTTTCGACAAAAATTTATTATGCTTTAGTAATTAAGTAAATATTGATAAGAAACACTTCTCTTTATTATATATTACAACAGAAAAAGGAAAAAGCAAACAATTAAAAAGGATTTACTGCAAATTTATAGAATATTAAAAATAATGCTAAATAACAAAATAAATAAATAAATAAATAGAAAGGGGTAATGATATGGTTACACAAAAAAAGAAAGTGCTTGGCAATATGGGGCCTGGAA
>PWHX01000058.1 GCA_003555415.1 Syntrophomonadaceae bacterium
AGATTTTTCACTACGGTACTTTTCAATTATTTCATCAACTTTTTCCATGTCTACCTTCATATTGCTCTGGTAGATTATTAAAAGTTAGCGTCTAGCTATTTTAACAATCCTACCATATATCCCTCCTTTTCTCTTGGTAATAGTTACTGGATTAAACTTCGTTGTTTAAATAACACAACTACTTACACAAGAGGAAAAAGCTGGTTTAATTCGAAAATGTAAGATTTTTGATATTTTAAGCAATAACACTTTCCTCTCGACAAGTCTGATTATAAACGCCCTTAATAATCATGTCAAGAAAAAAGCTTTCACAATTTGAAAACGGAAAAATTCTCACCATACGGGCGCACCTTTTATCATGCAAAACCTGTTGTTTTATTCTTCTATGGCTTCAGATACTCCGGCTTCAGCAAAAGTAGACATTTCGTTCAATATTTTTAAGGAGGCATCTATTATGGTCGTGGCCAGGGCCGCTCCGGTACCTTCCCCCAGGCGCATGTTCATATACAGCATCGGGCTTATATCCAGGTAATCAAGCATGGCCTTATGACCGGGTTCTTCTGACAGGTGTGAAGCTAGAAGATAATTCTTAATTTCAGGGTTAATAGCTGTGGCAATCACTGCGGCAGCACCTGAAATAAAACCATCGATGACCACAGGCACCCTGTTTGCTGAAGCTCCCAAAATAATTCCTGCCATTCCAGCAATCTCCAACCCTCCTACTTTAGATAACACATCAATAGGGTCTTTAACCTCTGGCTGATTTAATTCTATAGCCCTGTTTATGGCTTCTATTTTAATTTTAAGCCTTCCGTCATCTACTCCTGTCCCCCGGCCTACGACTTCTTCCACAGGCTTGCCTGCATAAAGGGAAATTATCGCCGTGCTGGGAGTTGTATTACCTATGCCCATTTCTCCAATACTGATTAAACCCTTCCCTTTCTTGATACAATCTTCCGCTACCTCAATTCCTACTTCTATAGCCTCTACAGCCTGTTCCCGAGTCATGGCCGGGCCCTTGCACATGTTAGACGTTCCATATGCTACTTTTTTCTTATGTAAAAAAGGCATCTCCGGCAAGTCACTGGCCACTCCAATGTCTACAATTATTAACTCTGAACCCACATGCTTTGTAAGAACACTCATGGCAGCCCCGCCATTGATAAAATTCATAACCATCTGGGGAGTAACTTCTTGGGGGTATGCACTTACTCCCTCCTGGACTACTCCGTGATCTCCCGCCATGAGAATGCTTGCCTTCTCAGGCAATCCAGGTTTAACCTCATTGGTGATGCCAGCTATTTTTTTGGCAATGTACTCCATTACCCCCAGACTTCCTACAGGTTTGGTTAAGCTATCCAACCTTTCCTGGGTTTTTTCCATTACTTCACCGTTAACGGGTAAAATTCTTTCTACTGTACTTTCTAAAATTTTCATTAATTATCCCTCCTGGTTTTATATTTAATTATTTGCCCAATACAAAAATCCCCGACCAATAAAAATACAGGCCGAGGACTTTACCATCATCCTTCAGCAGTTTTCCTTTTCCACGAGGAAAACAAATTACTCAAACAGGCAGGTCTCCTGACTTCCGGTTCTTTGCCCTTTAAACCTTCCCATTTCCCTTCCCTTTAAAGGTTAAGAAACAGTGGTTAACTTTAAAGAACTCACCGGTTACAGTGGCGGGACCGTCCGGGACTTCCACCCGGTTCCCTATTCTCCATTATTAAAAACGGCACCTGCTAAAGCCTATGATATTGTTATAAAAATTATATAAGAAATAAATTTTTATGTCAATAAATATTGTTTTTGTACCATGTTTATTTTTCTCTAAAAAGTCAAAACTATTATTAAATACAGTCAGGAGGTGAAGAATAAAAATGCGGATAACCGCAGTATTCCCCCGAGAAGACTTGCTGGCAAGCTTTGTAGATAAACTTGAAATGGCAGGATATAACAACCAGTTATCTGTTGCTGAACTAGATGAAAGATTAGACTATACAGATATTGATACCAGAATTGACTACCAACAAGGATATGGTAATGATAACAGTTATGTTGTCAGCCTTGATGTTGTAGAAAGCAATGCTCAGATTATGAAAAGCGTATTTGAAAACTCCTCAGCTTTAGAAGTTAGTGTTCAACATTAGTATAACCTTATAAAGAACCCCCGAAAAAGAAAAAGCTTCATCTTAGATAATTTGATAAGATGAAGCTTTTAATATAATTGACATAATTCACAAGCTTTTTTTAAAAAAAACTTATAATTATTCCACTACCTTGATAGCTTCCTCGGGGCATTCATCTTCACATGTACCACAGTCTGTACACTCATCATTATCTACTACTGCAATATCATCCTCCATAGTAATGCATTCTGCAGGGCACTCCTCTTCGCAAGCACCACAACCGGTACATTTTTCCTTATCAACAATTGCTCCCATCTTATCTTCCCTCCTTCTAATTTTAAAAATTTTTATGCGTTAAGCGCTCTAGAAATCCCTATTCGACAACAAGATTAAAAATCCTTCCTTATATTAAAAGTAATTTTGTTTTTGCTAATCATACTTATTCCTCACTTTTGCCGGAGAAAAAATTAAAACTAAAGGGAAGCAAATCATTCAGGTTTTTTTCCTGATAATTGCCCGGACTGCCTATTATGACTTTAATATTACCATTAAATTCTGCCAGGACCTGACGGCATTCTCCGCAGGGAGAAATAAAATCAGTATCCGCATAAATAGCTATAGCTGTAAAATCCCTGTAACCTTCAGATACTGCCTTAACCAGACAAACTCTTTCCGCACAAATAGTAGAACTGTAAGCGGTATTTTCCACATTGCAACCGGTGAATATTTTTTTTTCTTTGGTAAGTAAAGCAGCACCCACGGTAAAATTTGAATAAGGGGCATAAGCATATTTTCTAACTTCTTTTGCCTTTTTCATTAATAATTCAATATCCATTTCTATCACACCCCTGGATTAACTGGAATATGCTGGCAGGTTAACGCTATCAACCTTTTCAATTTCCAACTTGAGCCCACCATAAAAATCGAAAACAATAGAAAACACGTCCAACCCACTGGCTAAGACCTCTGGATTACCAACGGCTTTTATTACAACTGGATTAACCGGTATACTTTCATCATTAACCCGAATAACAGGCCCAACGCATCTAATAGATGAGGTAGCAGTTAAGCGCTGACCTCCTATGGCAATCCCTTTTGCACCAATAGTATTAAGCTCGTTTACAATATCCCTTATATCTGAATCATGAACAATGGTCTCTGAGGTGTGACCATCTTCTGCATCATATATCTTTATGATAACCCCCGGACCGCTTAGCTCAGTAAATCCTGCCGCAACTCTTGTATCATATAAAGATGTGCGTATAGAGTCCAACTCACTGGTTAAAGAATCTATATGGTCAGCGGGGTTAAAGGGGACAATGGGTCTGGCCTGCCCTTTTTCAACTTCTAGTTCTAGAGTCTGCCTGGGGGTAAATTCAGCTTGAAAAGCTACTTCCGAAATTTTTTCCAGGGTAGCTTCTTCAAGCATTGTCACCGGTTCTACTACTAATCCTGATTCCTGATCAAAGGTAACAGTCATATTCCGCTTGGATTCTGTATTTTTTATTCCCGGGTCCTGGTTGATTAAAGCAAGGATTAAATCCTGCTGGTAATTTTCATATTCCCTTAAAATGGTTTCCTGAACATTTCGTCCGCTGTCAAGAATGACTTTAAAAAGATCATCGCTGCTGGAGGCCAGGCTAATTTCATAATGAAAACGGGATAAGGTTTCTCTTACTTTAGTACGGGTGTCTACATCCAGTTTCTGAGCAAGTCTTTGGTTATACTCCACAAGCTCTTCTGCAAACTGTTTTTTTATATCTAATTCCTCGGAGCCCGCCCCAAAACCACCTGCCTTAAGGTAGTTAACTCCGATGGTAAGTAATACCGTGTTTAAAATTAAAAAGATAAGGGCAAATATCAGTAGTTTACTCTCTTTAACATGCACATTAATACTTTTCATCTAAAATAATATCCCCCTCACATGTTACCAAAACTTAAAAAGGGCATTAAGCTTTGGGCCGAATATAAATAAGGCCACAAGAATAGAATAAACAGCTGCTAATAATACTGCACCGGCTGCAATATTTTTCGCAGTTTGGGCCAAGGGGTTATAGTTCCTAATAATTTATAGCTTCCATAATCTTTTCTGTTCTATTAAATATTTTTTCGTATTCTTCTTCGCTGTCATGTTTATAGCCCAGAAGGTGAAGCATTCCGTGAATGAAAAGCAAGGCCACTTCCCGGTTAAAAGAATGACCCGCAGCTTGAGACTGCTCTTCAGCCTTTTCCAGGGATATAACAATATCACCTAAAAGAACCTCCGGTTCTTCCAGGGTAGACTCCAGGGAGCCTCCCAGTTCTTCCTCCTGAAGAAAAGAAAGAACATCTGTAGCCTCATCCCGGTTCCGGTATTTATAATTTAATTCCCTTATATATTTAATATCAACAAAGCACAGGCTTACTTCAACCTGCGGGGATACTTTCTCCTCCACTAATAATTTTTGGGTTGCCTTATTTAAAAGATCTATCAGCTCATCTGAGACAGCTATTTTATTTTGTTGATTGTTTATTGCCAGAGTCAATTGCCTTTCCCCTTTCTATCTCTGCTTTAAGTTCCTTTTCAGGATATTCAATTCTGGAATGAAATATACCCGATAACACTTTAGTAAAAGCTTCCGCAATCTTATCCAGGTCTTTTAAGGTTAAATCACTTTCATCAAGCTGCCCGTCGTTAAGCTTGTCTTTTATAATTTTCCTGGTAAGGCCTCCAACCTTTCCGGCATTAGGCTTAGACATGGCTCTTACAGCTGCCTCTACGGAATCAGCCAACATTATTATGGCTGCCTCCTTGGTTTGAGGCTTGGGACCTTCGTATCTAAATCTATCCTCGTTAAGTTCTTCTCTTTTTTCTATCTCCTGGGCCTGGTGATAGAAATACGAGATAAGGCTGGTTCCATGGTGCTGACGGATAATATCTTGTATTATCCCCGGAAGCTTGGCCTGCTGAGCCATCTCAACTCCATCTTTAACATGAGACGTAATAATTAAAGTGCTCAGGCTAGAGGATATTTTGCTGTGAGGGTTTACATTAGTTAACTGGTTTTCAATAAAAAAGTACGGTCTTCTGGTCTTTCCAATATCATGGTAATAAGCGCCTACCCTGGACAGAAGGGGATCAGCTTCTAACGTTTCTGCTGCTGCCTCAGCCAGGTTGGCCACAATAATACTATGATGGTAAGTCCCTGGAGATTTAAACATCAACTGCCGCAATAAAGGCTGATTTGGGTTAGCCATTTCCAATAAACTTATGGATGTTGTCAAACCAAAAGCACTTTCCAGGAAAGGAAGCAGGCCTATGGCCATCACTGCAGAAAACAACCCGTTTCCTAAACCTGAAATTATACTTACACTGAAATCCCTTATTAATCCATATTCTAAACGAAAACCGCTAAAAAACAAAAACACGGAGATGATTGTCAGGATATTTATAAGAGATACATAAAACCCCGCCCTGGTTAAATCTGACCTCTGTTTTACCTGAGATACACTGTATACAGCCGTTAATCCTCCTAGCAGCGCAACTATGATAAAACTAAACTCTCCCCCGGTTATAATACCGGTAAGAATAGACAGAACTATGGTTAGTAAAATTCCCAGCCTGGAATTAAATAAAACAGTAGTTAAAATTATTCCCATGGCTACCGGGATTAAAAATCCTGAGAAGATATTTGCTGCCAAAGCAAATAATAGAGATATGAATAATATAATACCTAATAACAGTAACAAAGATGGATTATAGAAAACATCTTTCTCATATGAATATAAATATATTCCACTTATTAAAAAAATGGCTAAAAGTAAAAGACCCAGACCTATTACAACACTGTGGTCATGATAGGTCCTCTGCAGCCCCACGGATTCCATTTGGGCCATATGTTTTTCCGTTACTGTCTCTCCTTCACTAATAATGAGGGATCCCTTGAGAATTTTAACCGGTTCAACTTCCTCCCGGGCCTGTTCCCTGTTGAGTTGCGTAGCCTCCTCGTTAAATATCATATTAGGAGCTAGCTGTTCTTCAGCAACCTGGGCTAAATTCTCCCTCAGCTCTTTACTATAGGGAAGCAGCGTTATCTCCTGAAAAACCTGCTCCCTGGCATTTTCCAGTCCATTTGCTTTAATTCCCTGTTCCATTGTGCTGGTAACTATAGGTTTAATATCGTCTTCTAATCCTTCTAATTCATCTCTTGATGTATCCATAAAAGCTTTAGCTTCATCTTGATCTAAATCAAAGGGGAAATGTTCTTTTAACAGGTCTACTTTCACATCTTCTTCAACGTCCTTCTGCCTGATTTGATATATTCTGGCCATAAACAAATGGAATTCTTCAGTTATATGCTCCAGGACCGCCGGTTCATATTCATAGGTCTCCGGAACGGCTTCCGCCGCTGCTTCCTTCAAATTTTCCGTAGTATAATAATCAATAGCCTCCCTGGGGGCATAAATAGTTGTAGGGCTTGGCCTTCCAACTTCTAAAGCAATTCTTTCGGGAATAACAATAAAATATAGGAAGGCAAAGACAATTAGAAATAACAGCGCTACTAATAACAAGCGCTGCCATAAGAAATTTTTTTGTAAAAAAGTAAAACTATTTAAAGTGTTTTTTGGTTCTTCATTAGGGGCCATGCATTTTTCCCTCTCTTTACAGTTCCATAACTATTTCTTCTCATATTCTTCATAGGCCTGTATTATTTTTTGCACCAGGGGGTGCCTTACTACATCTTTATCAGTCAAATAAATAATTTCAATACCTGGAATATTCTCTAAAATATCTGGGACAACAGCCAAACCAGAATATTTACCCTTGGGAAGATCTACCTGGGTAATATCCCCTGTTATTACTGCCTTTGAACCAAAACCCATCCTGGTTAAAAACATTTTCATCTGCTCCGTAGTAGAGTTTTGTGCCTCATCTAAAATTATAAAGGAATCATCTAAGGTTCTCCCCCTCATATAAGCCAGGGGAGCTATTTCAATGATCCCCTTTTCTTTATGCTTTTGGAAAGTCTCCAGTCCCAGTAAATCATATAGGGCATCGTATAAAGGCCTGAGATAGGGATCCACTTTTTCCTGCAAATCCCCCGGCAAAAATCCCAGGTGCTCACCAGCTTCAACTGCAGGCCTGGTAAGAATTAACCTTTGGACTTCCTTATTTTTTAAACTGGCTATAGCCATAGCCATGGCCATATAGGTCTTACCTGTTCCGGCAGGCCCAATACTGAACACAATATCATTTTGCCTCAATGCACTAATATACTTTCTTTGACCTACAGTCTTTGGCTTTATTTGCTTACCCCTGGAGGTAATTAAAACTGAATCCGAAAAAATGTCTGCTAATTTATCCCCTTCACCTTGTTTAACCAGATTTACAGCATACTGTATTTCCGAAGGAGTAAATTGATGACCCTTTCTCAATATATTCTGGAGTTGCTGGATTAAAAACAATACTTTTTCTACTTCCTGGGGTTGTCCCTTAACTGAAAGTACATCTCCCCTGGGAATTATATTTACCTTAAATGAATCTTCAATAAGGCTTATATTTTCGTCAAGCTTTCCCAATAGCTGAAGAGCTTCATCCTGATCTTTAAAAATAATTTTCTGCTCCTGCTCATTAAAATTGGCCTGGGTCAAAAAACATTTCCCCCCTAGTTTTGATATAATATTATATACTAAAATATAGTATAACTGTTGTTAAATTTTTTTAATATCCTTGTTCAATACCAATATCTTCAATGGTTTCCATAACATATCTAACTTTATAAACCTGATCATCCTTTGTTTCTAAAATTTCATAGTATTCTTCATCGGGACTTACTCCTGATGGGATCTGCTCTTTTGCTTCTTTTAAAGCTTGCTGTTTGGCTCTTTCTAGAGCTTCCTCAGGCGTTAACTTTTCTTTTTTTGCAGTTAACTCTGTAAACCTTAAGCTTACTATTTCGACGGGAACTAATATATTCCTCCAGTCAAAAGTTCTTTTTACCAAATCCTTTTTAGAAAATTCATAAGGGTTTTCCAAAACTCCCCACAGGAATATTTCCCTTTCGCCGATTCTCAAAAAAGAGCCTGTCTCGTAATTCCCTGTAGGAACAAGCTTTTCAATTAAAAGAGTAGAATGACCATGACCTTCGTACCAAACTCTTGCTTCCACCGTTCCCCGAGCTCTGACATGCATTTCTCTTTTCTCTCTATCTTCCAGAGGTTCGTCATTATCTTCAACTTCACCTTCTTCAAAACTGATCAACCCGCTTATTAAGGTATCTCCGGCACTTACCGTGTCTCCTTCACTGACTACAGCCTGGCCTTCTACTACAAATACCTCTAATATTATACCATCTTTTTCTGCTACTATATGAGACTTAAATTCCGGGTCATACTCAGTTCCTTTAATCTTTTCAATTATTTGAACCTTTGCCCTGGTACCGGATATTTCTATCCCCGCCCAGGATATGTCGGGAACTTTTAAAACAAGGTCCTTGCTTATATCTTCTAAATCCAGGCTATCCTTAAAAACCCCGGGGTGAAGCCCCAGTTCCCTGGTCGCTTCTTTTACCTCCCGGGGATCAATTTTTTCTGTACCATCTATCTCTACAAACCACACAAAGGAAGATAAAGTATATAAGGCTAGAATAAAAAAAACAAAACCTGCTATGAATCCTTTACGAATCGTAAGCCTGTAAATAAAAAAAGGCAAACCTACTTTTTCTTCAATTCTAACTTTACACCTGGTTTTTCGGACCAGGGGGCGAAGTCGCTTAAACTCTTCGCTGTCTACTTTCATCAAGGCCTTCTTTTTATAGCGGCGAATATCCCTGAGAAAAATACCCCTGTTTATGGCCAGGTTAATAAGTCTTTCTGTCCCTTTCCCCTGTATGGAAATCAAAATATACCCGTTAATATAATACCATAAATTAATTATAGACACCAGTCAACACCCCCTGTTAAATCTCATAGTTAAGCCTGTCAATAACACCTTCAATAAATATTTCTTCGGAAAACACGTTTCTAATGATTAGCTTATCACCCTTTACTATTAACTCGCCTCCACTAACACTAATTCTTATAATCTTGTCCGTATATTCTACAATCCCCCGATGATTTTGTACATATAGATGTTGATTACCTATTATAGTAACCCGGGGCAAATCAAGTAATATTTCTTTAGGCAATTCAAAGGTTTCAGCAAGAACCCCTTGAAATTTTTTTTTAAAGTTCAACCATAGAAACCTCCTTAGTTCTTTTATAAAATTTATGCGCATTTTACCAAAAGTATGAATTTATAAGAACAAACTAAAAGAGAGAGTTTAATTTAATTAAATTAAACTCTCTCTTTTTAAAATTTAAAAACATATTACTGTTACAACAAGATTTTAAAGCTTATTTACCTGTTTAAAAGGAAAAGGCTTCCTGGCCCGAGGAGCGCCCAGTACTTCTGAATATATTATTCCCTGGACTAAACCGCCACTAAATTCTTCAAACCGGGAAGCACTCTTCCTTTTCCCGGAAGCCTCTCTTTTCTTGCCTTCTTCCTGGGAGCCTATCTGTTCCCCCAGCTCACCACTATCTGCAGCCTTCCCGCGGGAAATATTTTTTTTAATCTTTTCCCTGGCCTTATTAACCCTATTATAAGCAGCTTCTCTTACGGGTTCAGGCTGTAAAATATCTCCGTTCTCTTCCGTAGAAGGTGCTTTTCTTTTAGGCTCCTCTGGAACAGGAGTGGGAACAGAAGCTTTATTTCGCTGTTCAATTACCTTTTTTACAAAAGCAAATACTATAAAAAGAACAACGACAACAAGATTTTCCATGTAATTCATCACCACCGTTTATTGATAAGAACTTATCCAGGGGTTTTACTGATTTTCATCCTCTTCGCCTTCTTCAGGCGCCATTTTTCCTATAGATTCCCGCATCTTGGTATCAGATACAATATTTTGCAGGTTCTGGTAATCAAGAACTCCCAGGTTTCCTTCCCTTAAAGCCTGAGCCATTGCTTTGGGAACTTCGGCTTCTGCTTCTACAACTCTGGCTCTCATTTCCTGTACAGAGGCTTTCATTTCTTGTTCTTTAGCTACAGCCATGGCTCTTCTTTCTTCTGCCTTGGCCTGGGCAATCTGCTTGTCAGCTTCTGCCTGGTCAGTTTGAAGCATGGCTCCAATGTTTTTACCAACGTCTACATCAGCAATATCAATAGAAAGTATTTCAAAAGCAGTACCGGCATCCAACCCTTTACCCAACACATTTTTAGAAATAGAGTCCGGGTTTTCCAGTACTTTTTTGTGGTTTTCCGAAGAACCAATGGAAGTAACAGTACCTTCACCAACTCTGGCGATAATAGTTTCTTCCCCGGCGCCCCCTACCAGGCGGTCAATATTGGCCCTTACGGTAACCTTTGCTTTCGCCTTTACTTCAATACCGTCCTTGGCTACAGCAGCCACAACAGGGGTTTCAATAACTTTAGGATTTACACTCATCTGAACTGCCTGCAGGACATCTCTTCCGGCCAGATCAATGGCAGCAGCCCTTTCAAACTCCAGGGGAATATCTGCTCTCTGGGCAGCGATTAAAGCATCTACTACCCGGTCTACATTACCCCCTGCCAGATAATGTCCTTCTAGTTTGTTCACATTTATGTCCAACCCGGCCTTAGTAGCCTTGATTAAGGGAGATACAATTCTGGCCGGGATGACCCTTCGCAAACGCATTCCAACCAGGGTTATAATACTTATTTTAACCCCGGCAGCCAGGGCTGAAATCCACAGCCCTAGAGGAATTATACTGAAAATAAATGAAAAACCAATAACCACAAGAGCTACAATAATTAAAACCGATACTAATTGACTCATTAAAAGTTAATCCTCCTTTGATTTGGCCTCCCGGACTACAACCCGGGTGCCTTCAATTTTTACTACTTTTACCCTGGTATCACCAGGTATATAGCCACCGTCACTTACTACATCTATCCTGTTCCCTTCGATTTCAGCTGTACCTGAGGGTCTTAAAGTAGTGATGGTGATGCCCTCCTTATCCAGAAGCTGAGAAGCTTCTTTGGGACCCACATACCCCAGATCTTTATCCTCCTTATAACTAAGTATTATGTTCCGCAGCCATGTGCTCTTAATCAGGTATTTGAAGGAAATAACTATAATTACAGTGGCTAAAATTAGGGCAATAATCAAATTTCTTAAACCTTCACCGGTACTGGCTGCTGAAAGGACAATAGCTGCTACCATGGCTACGGCACCCCCCGCACCCAGCAGCCCAAAGCCTGTAACAAATGCTTCTATAATTAAAAGCAAGATACCAGTTAAAAATAAAATAACTACTTCGTAGCCCGCCAGGCCGGCTATAATATGCCCTCCAAAGAAGAGAGTAAAGGATAATACACTAATACTGCCAGCCACTCCAAATCCTGCTGTCATAATTTCCAGAACCAGAGCAGCCATACCCACAGTTAAAAGCAGTGTGGATACTACAGGATGGGTAATAAGGCGGGCCAACCTTTCAGCATATGCCATTTCCTCCTGTATTAAGTGAGCATCCTGTAACCCCAGGTGTTCTAATAGCTCTCCCCTGCTGGCAAATACTCCATCGATAAACCCAATAGATAAAGCTTCCTGTGAAGTTAAAGTTAAAAGATTCCCGGTCTCAACTATATCTGGTATAGATAATTCCTTGCGGACCATAGCGGCAGCTATATCCGGATCCCTATCTCTCATTTCCGCAACGGTTCGCATATCACTTTCCCAGGCAGATAGTATTTTTTCATCTGCAGCTTCTTCTGCCCCAACACCTACTCTGGGTTCTGCCGCCCCTATGGTTCCTCCTGGAGCCATAAAAAGAGAATCACAAGCCATCGATAGGTACGCCCCCGCAGAAAGGGCATGGGGTCTAACATAGGCATGCACCGGAATATTAGACTCCGTAATTAAATGGCGAATATCCTGGGAGGCATCTATCCTGCCGCCAGGAGTATTAAACTCTAAAATTATTGCCGAAGCTCCCTGTTGATGAGCCTCTTTAAATGCCCTGTCCAGATATCTTTCTAAACTATATTCAATAGCTCCTTCAACAGAAATCAGGTGCACATTTTCCCCTGAGCCCTGCAAAAGAGGAGGAAAGACCAGTAGTAGTAATATTATTGCAATCAGCAATACTCTTAGCCTGACGACCACAATGAAACCCCCTTTTTAAATAAAGAACTTGGTGATGGTTAATACACCAAGTTGATTATTATTACTCCAGGTATGACTGCAGTATTTTATTAACTGTTCGGCCATCTGCCTTACCTTTAACTTTTGGCATCAAAACACCCATAACCTTTCCTATATCTTTTTTGGTTTGGGCACCAGTTTGTTCAACAGCTTCTTTAACGAATTCTTGGATTTCTTCTTCGCTCAACTGTTCCGGCATATAAGATAATATTATTTCTATTTCTTTGTCCAGATCTTGAACTGTTTCTTCACGGCCGGCATTTTTATATTCTTCTGAAGCATCTCTGCGTTTTTTTAGCTCGCGATTTAGAACCTCTAATACCTTATCATCCTCCAGCTGCCCTTTTTGTTGGATTTCCTCATTTATTATTTCAGACTTCAACATACGTATAACAGAAAGCTTAAACTTGTCTTTAGATTTCATGGCTGCTTTCATATCTGCATTTATTTTCTCATTTAGAGTCATATTATTTCCCCTAAGAGTCATATCATTACCTCCTAGTAGAAACGTTTCTTTTTACGAGCCGCTTCAGATTTCTTTTTTCTTCTAACACTGGGTTTTTCATAGTGTTCACGCTTCCGTACTTCTTGTAATACTCCCGACTTGGAACATTGTTTTTTAAATCTTCTTAAAGCGCTATCTAAAGTTTCATTTTTGCCAACTTTAATTTCCGCCACTAATTTCCCTCCCCTCGCTACAAACAGCATTAAGGTTAAGCTTTATACATTAGTAAGTTCTTAACTAGGAATTAATGCATATGTAAAGTTACTTCAATATAGTCAATTATACACTCTGAAAAAAAGGCTGTCAACTTTACCTGACCCTGGTCGACTAGCCCGGAGGCCAGGTAAGAAATCTACCCCCTAATAAGTGAAAATGTATATGTTGTATTATTTGGTCCCCATCTTTTCCGTAATTACAAATCAAACGAAAACCATTTTCCAATACACCTGCCTCCTTAGCGATTTCATTAGTTTTAAAATGAAGATAACCTATTAAATCAGCAGTCTCTTCCGTTAAATCCACTATTGTAGGAATATGTTCTTTCGGCACAATAAGAACATGAACCGGTGCCTGAGGTTGTATGTCTTTAAAAGCTATTATTTTATCGTCTTCATAAACAATCTCACTGGGAACTTCCCTGGAAATAATCTTACAAAAGAGGCAATCAGTAATATTTACACCCCCTTCTAAAAATTATATTATGAATGTCACTTAAATCGTTATTATATCATTTTTATACCCCTGTATCAAGAAAGCTAAACACAAAAAATTCGGGAAAGACAAGCACTAAAAATCTATTCGATAATATAATGATGTATAACTTGAATAGAGAAAGGAGCATTCTTATGTCCGGCAGTAATTGGATCAGAGAATACTTCCCCGGG
The DNA here is from genome assembly GCA_003555415.1 of Syntrophomonadaceae bacterium. Lineage (GTDB taxonomy): Bacteria > Bacillota > Dethiobacteria > SKNC01 > SKNC01 > PWHX01. The sequence continues at coordinate 13,727 of PWHX01000058.1, forward strand.
GGAAATACCTGTCAAGGGTTTTACTCTTTATATAGTGCCTTAATTAAAAAAGGTAGTAATAGAACATATATTTTTAAGGGAGGCCCCGGAACAGGCAAATCTACCATAATTAAAAAAATTGGCAATGCTTTATATAACGAAGGATACAATGTTGAATTCTATTATTGTTCATCAGACAGCAATTCCCTTGACGGGTTGGCTGTTCCGGACCTTGGCACAGTTATCTTAGATGGAACAACACCTCACGTTATAGAACCGGAAGTTCCCGGGGCCAGAGATGAAATCATAAACTTAGGAGCATACTGGAATGAAGAAGTATTAAGGCCTTATATGCGGGAGATAGAATATTTACAAAATATTATCTCTGATTCCTTTAATATCACCTACCGATACTTGAAAGAGGCAAAATTAACCTATGAAAACTGGCAGTTCTATCACTATCGATGCTTAAACAAGTTACAGGCTGCACAAAATACAGTAAAACTGCTGGATGAAATCTTTGAAGGTATCCCGGCAGGCAATGCTCTTTCTAAGGAACAACACCTTTTTGCCAGTGCCATTACACCAGAAGGACCGGTTAATAAATACTCTTCAGTTTTACAAAATATCTCTAATTTATACCTCCTGATGGGAGATCCGGGAACAGGTAAATCTACGATGCTTCAGAAAATGTACCATAAAGCTCAGGAAAAAGGCCTAACCATAGAAGCCTACCACTGTGGTTTTTCACCGGAGAGACTTGATGCACTGGTTCTTCCTGAAATTAATTTAGCTGTAGTTAAAAACACTTATCCCCATATCTTTTCTCTTTCTAGAACTCAGTATTTGGAAAAAATATCTAATTATGACCTGTCGACCTGCCTGGATAAAGAAAAGCTAAAATCTTTTGAACCCGATATTGAAGATGCCCGGGAACGTTTTTGGCACCTGATAGGAAAAGCAGTAAGATCTATCAAAAACTCTAAGCGAAACCACGACCTGCTGGAAAGGTATTATGTAAGGGCCCAGAATTTTGATAAGCTAAACAAACTGGCTGATGATATTTTACAAAAAATACTTAAATATAAAGTTTAAAAAAAAGCAGCTCTGAAGCTGCTTTTTTTTAATTATCGGTGTTACTTTCTGCTTCTTCTTCACTTTTCTCTGCTTCTTCACCTTCTTTTATTTCATCCTCTATAACTTTTTCTTCAAATACCTGCCCCTTTTGATCAGTTAAAACCCATAAGTATTCTTTGCCTTCTTCCCAGTAATCTCTCTTATTGACTGTGCCAAGATGATAATAATTGTCCTTTACATCAACTGAAACCCTCACCTGGACCTGTTTATCGGCCTGGGGTAACAATTCAATATTTTTTACTTTTCCGTTTAAAACAAAAATGCCTACCTCACCGTGAGGGTTAAAAGGGTACTCTGGAAGTTTCAGGTTAAATTCCCTGGCTATTTTAGTCCAATCTTCCTGTTGGTCAGCCAGCCTTATTGTTGGCGTTACTTTCATTTTACCCTGGTCTGTAGTAGTAAATTCTATTTTATTTTCATCTTTTACATCTACAACCGGGTCGGCCGTATCAACCATGAAATTATCATATAGCGAAAGGCTAATTAAAAGAACCAGTAAAAATAAGATAGGAATTAAACGTTTACCTTCTATTACAAAGAGTCTCCCCTTTATATTACCACCTCCTTTTTATGTTTTCTTTTCAATTAATATTCAAGTATTTAATAAAATATTCTAAAATAACGCTTTATTCTTAATGCGATGTTACCCTGGCAAATAAAAATATCCGGGTTTCCCCGGATTTAAAAAAAATATAAATAGCTTAAAACTGTTGTCTTATTCCCATGCAGGGCAAAACACCTGTAAAAAGCCCAGCAAAATATGGCAAAAATAGCTACAGCAAATCACCTGATAAAAAGCCGTTTTTTAACTCAATTACTTTTACTCTTCTTATCTGACCTTTCAGCGAAGGACATGTTTTAACCCTGACCCGCAAGTAATGCCCGGTCAGTCCCTCCATAAATCCCTCCTGTTTTTCCTCCTCAAAGAGAACTTTTACCTGCTGCCCCACAAATTGTTTGCTGTATTCCCGGGACAAATTCCGGCCCATTTCAGCCAGTTTACTACTCCTGTAATCTTTAACTTCCGGGGCAACGTGATCAGGAAACTGACTGGCCGGGGTGCCGATCCTGGGAGAATACTTAAATACATGTATCCGGGAAAAAGCCATTTCCTTTACGAATTCATAAGTACTATTAAAGTTTTTATCCTTCTCGCCGGGAAAACCTACCATTACATCAGTAGTTAAAGCCAAATCGGGCATTATATATCTGAGATAGTTAACCAGCTTGCGGTATTCAGAAGTTGTGTAGAGGCGGTTCATTTTATTTAGCACATAGTCATCACCGCTTTGTAAAGGTATATGCAGGTGTTCACATACTTTATTTGAATCTGCTATTGTCTCCATAAGTTCCATGGTAAAGTCCGTTAGTTCCAGGGAACTTAATCTTATCCTTTCAATACCCTTTATCCCTTCAATTTTGGTTATAACATCTGCCAGGGAAATATCTTCTTTCAGTTCCTTCCCGTAAACGCCCAGGTTTACGCCTGTTAACACTAATTCTTTTGTGTCAAAAGAAGCCATTCTTTCCGCTTCCGCTATAATATTTTCCATTTTTCTGCTGCGAACCGGCCCCCGGGCGTAGGGAACCAGGCAGTAGGAACAAAAATGTTCACACCCGTCTTCAACTTTAATAAAGGCCCTGGTCCGACGTATTTCCCCCAAGGGGAGCTCTTCAAAGGAAGCATTTCCCAGTTCCTCCACCAGTACAACAGGATCGTTTTCCTTCTCCGCTTTTTCTACCAAGTCTACTATCTGTTGCCTGTTATGGGTTCCAATAATTATATCCACTCCCGGTATCTTTTGGATTGCTTCAGAAGCTACCTGGGCATAACAACCCGTTACAGCCACTATACCCTGGGGGTTTCTCTTCATAGCTCTTCTGATCATCTGCCTGGATTTTCTGTCACTCAAATGGGTAACAGTACAGGTGTTAACCACATAAACATCCGCTTTATGTGAAAAGTCTACTATTTCATAATTTTTACACCGAAACAAGTTGTGCAGAGCCTCGGTTTCGTACTGGTTTACCTTGCAACCTAAAGTGTAAAACGCAGCTTTTTTACTCATATACTCCACCCAAATCATCTAATTCATACAGAACCATAGTTAGCGCTGCCGGGGATGCCGTTTCAGTTCTTAAAACTCTTGGTCCCAAAGTTACGGGAAAAGCGCCATATGACAAAGCAAAATCAGCTTCTGCTTCAGAGAAGCCTCCCTCTGGACCAACTAAAAGCAGCACTTCATGTGCCGGGTTATTACTTAAAATTTCTTTAAGCCCCTGCTTTTTTTCCTGCTCCCATAAAAAAAGACAGAGGGTTTGGTCATTCTTTCCAGAAAGAACTTCTTCTATGGTTGATAGTTCTTTTATCGTAGGAACACGGTCTCTTTGGGACTGTTCAGCTGCTGCCAGGGAAATCTTCTGCCATCTCTTTATTTTCCCTGGAACTTTTTGGGAAGATAATCTTACCACTGTCCTTTCACAAACCAGGGGTATAATTTCAGCGATCCCCAGTTCCGTGCATTTTTGAACAATATGGTCCATTTTTTCTCCCTTGGCCAGTCCCTGGGCCAAAATTACCCTGGTGGCAGGCTCGGACTTCTCCCTTACAGGTTCCTTTAATTCAGCTAAAATCTTGTATTTTTCTATATCTAAAATAATACTTAAATAAGCATTACCTGAACCATCAGCCAGTATAATACTGTCTCCCTTTTGAAGCCTCAGCACTCTGGATATATGCAGGGCAGTATCCCCGCTAATAATGGCTTTACCTTCTTCTTTATTAATATCCCCTGGCGAAACAAAGAATCGATGCATCTACCAAACTCCTTTAAATATTAACCCTTACTTACTCACGCGAATACATGCCCACCCATCTTCAGTTGTTATTTCCTCGATAAACAAATATTCATCCCAAATTTTCTCTTTTAATTCCTGTAATCTTTGCTGGATTATCCCGGATAGAACTATTATACCATTATCATTACACTGTTTATGAATTTCAGGCAAAACCTTAATTATCAGGTCAGTTAATAGATTAGCCAGGATAAGGTCTCCCGGCGGTAATCCTTCCGTCTCCCAAAAAAAAGACGGCAAACTTCCACAGTAAAACTCTACCTGGAAATTTGCCATGTTTTTCTGACAATTTTCTTTAGCTGTTTTTACCGCCAGGTGATCACTGTCAACAGCTATAACTCGTTGAGCGCCCAGTTTGGCTGCAGCTATGGATAATATTCCCGTGCCGCATCCTAAATCATATACTATCTTGCCTTTTAAAGGCACATCCTCTAAGGCCTGGAGACACATCCGGGTGGTAGAATGATCCCCGGTACCGAAAGCTGCCCCGGGATCAATCTCTATAACAATTTCATCACTGGAGGGCTGGTAATTAATCCAGGAAGGGGTAATTACCAGCGAATTGCTTACTTTGACCGGCTTATAATGTTTTTTCCAGGACTCTGCCCAATTTTCTTCTTTAATAATGTTTCCTTCAAAGGTTCCTTTCCCTATATTAATGCCTCTATTAGCCAGGTCTTTTAAAAAATCCTCCAACTCAGACATAACGAGGTTAACATCCCTTCTATCTACGGGAAAGTAACCTGTTATTAAAACACCTTCTTCAGATGAATCGCTCGTCATATTAATTACGTCATCCCCTATAAGAGGGGAAGTTGTAGGCTCCTTTAGGCTTATACCTGGAGATCCCTTTTCCAGTAAAAAGTTAGCTACTGCTTCAGAGGATTCTTTATTAACCTGTACTTCTAGTTGGAGCCAACTGCTCATCCTTTGCTTCCTCCAAAGGCATTTTTAAATTTACCAAAAATACTTTTTTCATCTATTTTAGACATATCTTCTCCACTTTCATGGGCAAACTCCCGTAAAAGTTCCTTTTGTTTTGTGTTTAACTTTTGTGGAACCTGAACTACAACTTTAATGTGCTGATCTCCCCGTCCCATGCCTCTTAATCTGTGAACACCTTTAGCCTTAAGCCTAAAATAAGTGTCAGTTTGAGTTCCTTCGGGTATTTTTATTTTTGCCTGACCATCAAGGGTAGGGACTGTTAATTCTCCTCCCAGCGCAGCTTTAACAAAACTTATGGGAACTTCACAGTAAACATCGTCTCCCCGCCGCTTGAATACTTCGTGGGGACGGACACTGATTATAACGTAGAGATCTCCAGGAGGGCCTCCTTTAACCCCTGATTCTCCTTCGCCAGATACCCTTAACCTGGAACCATGCTCCACTCCAGCAGGTATTTTTACTTCTATTTCCTTGGTTTGCTTGATCCGTCCCTGACCACGACATTCAGTACAGGGATCAGGAGTAATGGTTCCTTCTCCACGGCACCGGTCACAGGCTTTCACATTGATAAACCGGCCAAAGGCTGTGCTCTGTGAATATCGAATCTCTCCTGAACCTTTACACTGGGGACAGGTCTCCTGAGAACTGCCGGGCTCAGCTCCGCTTCCCTGGCACTTACTGCATTTTTCCATCCTGGGAATTTCTACATTAAGAGTTTTACCAAAAGCTGCTTCTTCAAAACTTATTATCACGTCATAGCGAAGGTCTGAACCCCTTTGGGGTCCACCTGACCGGCGGGGGCGAAAACCTCCTCCGAAGAAACTCTCGAATATATCTTCAAAGTCGCCAAACCCAAAATCACCAAAACCATGGTCTCCGCCGGCAAAACCTTCTGTAGCGGCATGACCAAACTGGTCATATTGAGAACGCTTTTGGGAGTCGCTTAAAACATCATACGCCTCTTTTACTTCTTTAAATTTTTCCGCCGTATCTTTATCCCCGGTATTAACATCGGGGTGATATTGCCGGGCCAACTTTCGGTATGCTTTTTTTATTTCTTCGGGAGAAGCATTTTTGTCTACTCCAAGAACTTCATAATAGTCCCGCTTAGTCATAAATTAACTCCTCACTTTATTTATTGTCCTCTTCTACGTCCTGATACTCGGCATCCACCACATTTTCATCTTCCCCTTGATCTGCTCCTTCACCGGAAGGATTTCCGTCAGCCGCCGCCTCTTGTTCCTGCTGTGCCTTTTCGTACATTTTGGTAGACAGGTTGTGGAGGTGTTTGGTTAGTTCTTCAACAGCTTCATTAATAGTCTGGGCTTCATCACTGTTAATTGCTTCTTTTACTTTTTCGATAGATTTCTCTATTTCATCCCGCTCCTCCTGGGAGACCTGTTCTTCTAATTCTTTTAAAGTTTTTTCAGTATTGTATATTACAGAATCAGCATTATTTTTAGCTTCAACCAGTTCTTTGCGCTTCTGGTCTTCTTCTGCCTGCTTTTCCGCGTCCTTTACCATTTTATCTATTTCTTCATCAGACAGGCCGCTAGTAGCTTTGATGGTAATACTCTGCTCTTTACCGGTGCCCAGGTCTTTAGCTGAAACGTTTACAATACCGTTGGCATCTATATCAAAACTAACCTCAATTTGAGGAACTCCCCGGGGTGCTGGAGGAATGCCATCCAGAATAAACCTTCCCAGAGTCTTGTTATCCGTGGCCATAGGCCTTTCACCCTGTAAGACATGTATCTCTACACTGGTCTGGTTATCGGCTGCCGTAGAGAAAGTCTGCTTCTTAGAGGTGGGTATGGTAGTGTTCCTTTCAATAAGCTGGGTGAAAACCCCTCCTAGAGTTTCAATTCCCAGGGAAAGGGGGGTTACATCCAGGAGCAGTACGTCTTTTACATCACCGCCCAGAACTCCTGCTTGAATAGCTGCACCCATGGCCACAACCTCATCAGGATTAACCCCTTTGCTGGGCTCTTTGCCCAATAAATCTTTAATAGCTTTTTGAACGGCTGGAATCCGGGTAGAGCCTCCTACCAGTATAATTTTGTCTATTTTATTGCCATCCAAACCTGCATCAGAAAGGGCTTGTCGGGTTGGCCCCATTGTTTTCTCTATTAAATCACTGGTCAACTCTTCAAACTTAGCCTTGCTTACATCATAATCCATATGCTTTGGACCTTCCTGGGTAGCTGTAATAAAAGGTAAGTTTATGTTAGTAGTAGTTACACTGGATAGTTCAACCTTGGCTTTTTCTGCAGCTTCTTTAAGCCTCTGCAGGGCCATCTTGTCCTCTCTCAAGTCAATACCGTGATCCTTTTTAAATTCATCAGCCAGATAATTAACTATTCTTTCATCAAAATCATCGCCCCCCAGCTTATTGTTACCGCTGGTAGCTTTAACCTCAAAAACTCCATCTCCCAGTTCTAGAATAGAAACATCAAAGGTGCCGCCACCCAGGTCAAAAACTAGAATAGTCTGTTCTTGTTCTTTATCCAGACCATAAGCCAGGGCAGCTGCTGTAGGCTCGTTGATTATTCTTAATACCTCTAACCCGGCAATCTTACCGGCATCCTTAGTTGCCTGCCTCTGGCTGTCTGAAAAATAGGCAGGCACAGTAATAACAGCCTGGTCTGCTTTTTCACCCAAGTAACTTTCCGCATCCTGTTTTAATTTTTGTAAAACCATCGCGGAAATCTCCTGGGGAGTATAATCTTTATCATCTATTTTTTCCGTATAATTTGTACCCATCTGCCTTTTAACAGACAAAACTGTTTTTTCCGGATTGGTAATAGCCTGTCGCTTGGCTACCTGACCAACCAGGCGTTCTCCCGTTTTAGTGAATGCAATTATTGAAGGAGTAAGGCGTTCTCCTTCCGCATTAGGAATAATTTTAGGCTCTCCACCTTCCATAACCGAAACAACAGAGTTAGTTGTTCCAAGATCAATACCAATAATTTTACTCATTAAAAACCCCTCCTTATAAGATACTATTTCCTTTTATTTTGCAACCTTTACCATACTGGGCCTTAGTAATTTTCCCTTAAATTTGTAGCCCTTCTGAAGCTCTTCCACAACTATATTTTCCTGATGATCAGGGCTATCCACCTGCATAACCGCTTCATGAATATGGGGGTCAAAAGTTTCACCTTCTGCTTGTATAGGCTCCAGCCCTTCCTTTTCTAAGGTTTCATTAAGCTGCTTGTAAATCATCTTAACACCGGAAACAAAACCCCCCTCTTCTTCAGCAGAATTAACAGCCCTTTCAAAGTTATCTATTACGGGAAGAAGAGCTTTTACCAGCTCTGCTGTTGCATTATCTGCTGCCTCAAACCTTTCCATCCTTGCCCTTTTACGATAATTGTCAAAGTCAGCCTGAAGCCTCTGCAGTCGAGAAAACAATTCTTCTTTCTCTTCCTGTAGATTTTTAAATTCTTCTGCTAACTTTTCTTCGAAGATATTATTTTCTTCAGAGGACTCTTCAAATCCTCTTTTTTCCAGGTCTTTTTGTCGAATTTTTTTTGGGTCTCCCTGAAATTCTTCATCACCCTCATTTACATTCTCATTAGTTAAGTTATCCTCATCCATGGATTCCTCCCTGGACAATTCTTTCTCCTTGTCTATTTTGTTTTCCATTTTTATTTAGATACCCTCCCCGTTAAAAATTAAATCCTATAAGCAACAAAATATACCCCAAAAGTTCATACCTGGGGATATGTTAACTTTTGGGGTTATCGATAGAGGCTTTTAATCTTTCTTATAAACCTCACTTAAAGTTTGAGTAAGTTTGTGAGTTATATGTCCTACTATAGTAATTACTTTTGAATAATCCATTCTGGTAGGACCTATAACTCCTATAGTGCCAATAGTCTTATCCCCAATACTGTAAGTTGCTGTTATAAGGCTGCATTCCTGTATCTCTTCAATTTCAATTTCCTCCCCAATGGTTACTTTCAGGCTCTCTGTTGAAGCTCCTTCCAATAACCTGGACAACATTGTCTCTTCTTCTAACACATTAAATATTTTTTTGATTTTATTTATATCTTTAAATTCAGGCTGATTTAATATATTGGCCGTTCCTCCCAGGTATATCCTGCTATCCCTGTGGAATAAAGAACTCTGTTCCAATAAGTTTATAGTCTGCTCGATAAAATCCATTTTATGGATAAGCTCCATCTTCATTTCCTTAACCAGAGAACCGGTAATTTTATCAATAGATAAACCACTTAGCTTTTTATTCATATAATCTACAATTCTAAAAAGTTCATCTGTAGTAAGCATGTGGGGAAGCTCTATGATTTTATTTTCTACAAAACCGGTATCGGTAACCATAACTACTAAAGCTTTTTCATGATCCAGGGGATAAATTTGCAGTTTTTCGAAACAACTTTTTTCTATTTGGGGCCCCATGACAAGAGATGTATAGTGGGTTAAAGTAGAGAGAACTTTTGCTGCGTGCTGAATTACCTGGTCTATTTCTTTGAGCTTAAAATTAAATATTTTTTGTATCCAGGCTACTTCTTTTGCTGAAAGGTCTCTAATCTGCATAAGGGAATCCACATAAAAACGGTACCCCTTTTGCGATGGAATCCTTCCTGACGAGGTATAAGGTTGTTCTAGATAACCCAAATCCTCTAAATCAGCCATCTCGTTGCGAATAGTTGCAGAACTTAATCCCAGGTCATAACGCCGGGCAATAGTCCTGGACCCTACCGGTTCGGCTGATTTAATATATTCACTGATGACTAGCTGCAGTACCTCTTTTTTTCTTTCAGAAAGGTTCATGTGCACCACCTCTGTTAGCACTCACCTCTAGAGAGTGCTAATATCCTATATAAAAAAATACCATTGTACAGGTAATTTGTCAAGAATACATAGCTTAAAATGTTAAATAATTTGTATTTTAAAACTACTTATTAATCGTTCTCCAAAGAATAATAATGGAACCTCTGCCAAAAAGTATGCATAAGTTGACCGGAAGATACTATTATTTCTTTTACTCCTGTAATTGATAAAGGATAGTCTGTCCCGACAAAAGTAAGAACTATTATCTCTTCTTCTTTTATATTTAAGGTAAAGCTTTCTGGTGGCGAATCTATCCCCACCAGTTTATTTGCTTCCCTTTCTACCTGGTTTAAACCAAAATACAAGATAGACATAAAAAAAATAAAGGTTAAAACTACA
>PWHX01000144.1 GCA_003555415.1 Syntrophomonadaceae bacterium
AAGGACAATACATTAAACCACTCCTTGCTTTTGTTAATTTATAATTTTTCATAATTTATAACAAATTATTTTTGCCCACAAAATAAAAAAAAATACATTAAATGTATTTTTTCAAGGAGAGGTTAACGTATTCTTTCTTTTATTGTGCCTCCTCCCAGGACTATGTTCCCCTGGTAAAAAACTACAGCCTGACCAGGAGTTATTGCTCTCTGGGGTTTTTCAAAGATAACCTTAACCTTATTGCCGGAAAAGGATTCCAGTCTTGCTTCTACTTCAGGAGACCTGTAGCGAATTTTAACGGCTATATCCTGCTCTTTTTGAGAGCTTCCTGCTATATAATTGACCTTCTCCGCTATTAATCCTTGGGAAAACAGTTCCTCTTTTCTACCTAAAATAATGGCGTTTCTAGTAAAATCTATATCTACTACATAAAGGGGATATCCCACTGCTAGGCCAAGACCCTTTCGTTGACCCACAGTATAAAAGGGGAGGCCCTGGTGAGTTCCCATTTTTTTTCCGGCAGTGTTTAAAAAAGGACCGGGCTTAAAATCTATGTTTTTTTGGTTTCTTAAAAACTTCTTATAGTCGTTGTCCTCAATGAAACATATTTCCTGGCTTTCCGCATTCTTTGCGATATTTAAAGCTGCTTTCCCGGCCATTTCCCTTATTTCTTCCTTTTCATAATCTCCCAGGGGGAAAATGCAGTACTTCAGCTCTTTTTGGGAAAGATTATAGAGGAAATATGTCTGGTCCTTATGGGAATCCCTGGCTTTATGTAAATAATATATATCCCTGCTGCTATTATAAAATAAACGGGCATAGTGTCCGGTAGCCAGTTGCTCCCCTCCCAAAGAAAATACTTCTTTGAGCAGTACATCAAACTTTATGAAGCGGTTGCAGGCCACACAAGGGTTGGGGGTTCTACCTCTTTCATATTCCCGGATAAAATAATCCACAACCTTTTCTTTAAAAGCGTCTTTTAAATTGAGCACATGATGGGTAATCCCCAGCTGCTCACAAATTTTCCGAGCATCGTTGGCAGCCCTGGATGAAGAACACATCCTATTAATATCCTCTGTATTTTCATTTTCCTGGGGAAAAAGAGTCATGGTAACACCAAAAACCTGGTATCCTTTATCTTTTAAAATAGCGGCAGCAACAGAGCTGTCTATTCCTCCACTCATGGCAACGGCAATTTTCTTTTTTTGCAACATTAAAAACTCACCTCTTTTGTTAATTTAAAAGGTGCTTAATAACACTATTATTGCTTTATTGTTTACAAGTTATTCTGCCAGACTTCCGCTTCCTCTGGTTATATCCTTAAACTTTCCTTTAAAGTCCTCCAGGTTTTCAGGAGGCATGAGAAATTGAACTTTAACTTTGGAACTGTAGTCAACATCCTGTATTTCTCCAAGGCAGACAGGTATTTCATTCATCACCTGTCCTATATAATCATAGTCAAAAGTAATATCATATTTTTTAAATAATCTTTTTTCCCTGGTTCCCGCTTCTTTTAAACCAACTTCACCACAAGACCTGTAGGCCCTGATTAAACCCCCTATTCCCAGTTTAACTCCTCCAAAATAGCGGGTCCCTACAATTACTACATTGGTAAGTCCTGCTTTCTCTACGGCTGATAGAAGGGGAGATCCGGCTGTTCCAGCAGGTTCATCTGCATCGGATGACCGGGTAATAACACTGTCTTCGGTCCCAATTTTATAGGCAAAAGCATTATGGGTAGCGTTGGGAAATTCCCCCTTTACCTGTTGTATAAATTCTTTGGCTTCCTCTTCGTCCTGGCAAAATCCTACAGAGGCGATAAAACGGCATGCTCCCACGGGGACTTTTACCCTCACTTCTTTTCTGATGGTCAAGTATTCACTCATGGGTTCCCTTCCTTTTTTCTCGTGGGCCAAAGCTTATCAAGTCGCTTTTTGATTTTTTCTTCTTCCCCGTTCTCCGTAGGGTAGTAATAAACTTTATCCTTTAACTCCGGAGGGAGGTAATCCTGAGATACAAAATGCCCTGGATAATCATGGGGGTGCCGGTATCCCTGGCCGCTGCTCAGCTTCTTTGACCCCGGGTAGCTGAAGTCCTTTAAATGAGGCGGTACACCCCCGGACCTTTCCTTTGAAACGTCTTCTAGCGCCTGGTTAATCCCTTTATAAGCCGCATTACTTTTAGGAGCCCCTGCCAGGTAAACCACCGCCTGAGCCAGGACGATTCTTCCCTCCGGCATGCCTATCATTTGCAAAGCTTGAGCTGCCGCAACAGCAACTGACAGGCCCCGGGGGTCAGCATTTCCCACATCTTCTGAAGCGCTTATTATCAGCCGGCGAGCAATAAAATTTGGATCTTCTCCAGCATATATCATAGAGGCTAGCCAGTGTAAGGCAGCATCAGGGTCAGATCCCCGGATGGATTTTATAAAAGCAGATATTACATTATAATGGTTATCTCCCTGACGATCGTAGTTAACCACCTTTTGTTGTATAGACTCCTCAGCAATCTCCAGGGTAACCCTGCGGGTTTCATTATCCTCCGGTGAAGTGGTTAAAACAGTCAGCTCCAGGGCATTAAGGGCTGTCCTGGCATCACCGTTAGATCTTTCAATTATATGGTCTATCGCCTCCTTATCAACCCTGGGATTCCACCCCTTTAAACCTTTATCCTCTTCTAAGGCTTTTTCTAAAATGCTGCGGAGGGAGGAGTTGTCCAAAGGCTTAAAAGGGAAAACTCTAGAACGGGATAAGAGGGGGGAATTTACAGTAAAATAGGGGTTCTCAGTAGTAGCCCCGATCAATATAACAGTTCCGTCTTCTACTGAAGGGAGCAGGGCATCTTGCTGAGCCTTGTTAAAGCGATGAATCTCATCAATAAACATTATGGTTCTGCGCCCCTCCATACCTAGCAGGTCCCTGGCTCCTTTAATAACTTCTTTTATTTCTTTGACGCCTGACATGACAGCATTTAACTGCACGAAATCACCTTTAGAGGTTTCTGCAATAATCTTGGCCAAGGTAGTTTTCCCGGTCCCGGGGGGACCATAAAATATCGCAGATGCCAGGCGGTCAGCTTCAATAAGTCGGCGTAAAATTTTCCCCCTGCCCATTATTTCTTCCTGCCCGACGAAATCGTCTAAGCTCTGGGGCCTCACCTTTAAAGCCAGGGGCGCCTGTTTTTCAACTTCTTTCTGCCACCCATAAGAAAAAATATCCATACAGGGCACCTTCCTTATAGTTGTTTTAATCTAGATAACTGTAAGCCTGGAGTCCCAAGGCACATTCCAGCCTCTTTTTCTCCAGGTTACATCCCAGGCCGTAGGGCCTGTATAAATCACTATTAAAATTGTAAGCATTGGCATGGCAGCCGCCCCCGCAGAAAAATTTTGCCCAGCAGCGGCGGCAGTCCTCCTTACTATTTATATCAACCTTCAAAAATTTATTATATAAGCTGTGGTCATAGCATAAATCCTGCAGCACATTTCCCATGAGAAACTCTTGTTTGCCTACAAATTGATGGCAGGGATATAAATCACCCTCTGGAGAAAGAGCCAGGTACTCAGTTCCTGCACCGCAACCACTCAGACGTTTTTTAATACAGGGTCCCTGGCTTAAGTCCAGGTTAAAGTGGAAAAAAGAAAAAGATTTTGATGTGCTGGAAAACTGTTGGCATAAATCAGCGATTTTATCATACTGCTGATAAGTTATCGGGAGGTCCTCTTCCTGTAGAGCATAAGGTAATTCAGGGGAAGCCACTACAGGCTCCAGGGATATACTTTTAAATCCTAAATTTACAAGATGTTTTAAGTCTTCACTAAAATCTAAATTATGTCGGGTGTAGGTCCCCCGTATAAAATAATCTTTATGTTCTCTTTTTTCTATAAAGGAAAGATATTTAGGCACCACATAATCATAGCTTCCCTTGCCCCCTAAAGTCCTGACCCTATCATTTATTTCTCTGCGGCCATCCAGGCTTAAGACAACACTAAAACCCTCTTCATTAAGGTAATCCATGACCTCTTTCTCCAGGAGCACCCCATTGGTAGTTAAGGTAAAATTAAATTCTTTACCTGCTTCTTTTTCTCTTTTCCTGGCATACTCAACTGTTTCCCTTACCAGGGAAAAGTTCAGCAGAGGTTCTCCCCCAAAGAAATCAATCTCACAGTTTTTCCTTGAACCCGAATTCTCAATTAGAAAGTCTATCCCCTTAAAAGCTACCTCCCTGGACATTTTACTTTTAATTCCCCCGAAGGCCCCCTTCCCGGCAAAGCAGTAACTGCAGGTCATGTTGCAGTCATGGGCCACGTGAAAACAAAGGGCTTTCACTATATGTTCTGGCGGCCGGGAATAGTCCTGGGTGTAATCTTCGCTGAACAAAAGCTCCCTTTCCTTCAATTCCTTAATCTCCTGGAGAACTCTTATAACCTCCCGGGAGTCATAATTGCTATTTAGCTTTTCCTGGATTTCTTCTTCTTTATGACCCTTCTCCATAAGGTCTATAATTATCCAGCCCAGTCCACTTACAACATGTACTGCTCCGCTGTTAACATCCAGGACTATATTTAAATTATTAAACTTATATTTATGAACCATGGGACCTGGCAAATCTATTTCCCCCTGTTATTGAAAAAAGTAGTCTTTGACTACTTTTTTTGCTCATTATTTTCCTTTTGACAAATCTGATTTCCAACAGTGCAGGAAGTCTTACAGGCCGACTGGCACGAAGTCTGGCATTCCCCGCATCCACCTTTATGTAAGCTGGCCTTTAAATCCATAAGGTTAATCGTTTTAATATGTCTTTGCTCCATTAAAAATGTGCCTCCTTTAATTTAGACTCTATAATCACTACTATTATAGCAACCATTTACTTTAAGGGCAAGTCAGAAATTAAACTACCTCCCTGGACAAGATAAATATTTTTAAGAAGAAACCGGGGGATTTGTTTCCCCTGAAGAAATCAGTGCATAGCGGGTTCCCATAGGCCCACATATTTCACATACAGTTACCGCAGCAAGCTCTATAGCAGTAATAATTACAGCCAGTTCAGGGAATCTTCCCTGCACCAGCATGAGAAGACCTATAGTAACCCCTGCCTTGGAGAACATGGCAAAACCTATATATTTTTGTACTATAATATCTGCATTGGCCAGCCTGGCTCCCAGAAATGAACCGCCAACCTTGCCCACACCCCGGGCTACAATATATACAGCAGCAGGAACCCAGTTGGCCGCCAAAACATCCAGGTGTAAACTTGCCCCGGCCAGGGTAAAAAATATTATATAGATGGGTAATTCAACATCCTCAAAATATTGAAAAATATGATGGGGGTAAAGATTGGTGACCACAAACCCGGTTACCATGTTGACCAGAAGTGGAGATAAATGTAAAGCGTTGGCGATCCCACTGTTTAGTAAAGCAATTCCCAGCAGTACAACTACCGTTTGAGGCCGATTTTTTAAAAACCGTAAGATTAACAGTAATAATAATCCTGTTACGACACCCAACAACATTGAACTGAAAACTTCTATTAATGGCTCTAACGCAATATTTAAGCCAAATACGCTACCCTCTAATAAAATGCTTACTACGGCAGATACCATACCAAAAAATATGATACATAAAGCATCATCCAGGGCTACCACCCCCAGCAAAGTGCTGGTAAAGTTCCCTTTAGCATTATATTCTCTTATAACTGCTACGGGAGAAGCCGGGGCTGTGGCTGTGGCCATGGCTCCAAGAAGAAGTGAAACAGTTAAAGGCAGATTTAATATGTAATACATGACGCAAAAAACAATAACCGAGGCTCCCACAATTTGTACCACAGTAATCCAGACAACAGAACTGGCAATCTTTCTTAATTTTTTTATTTCTAACTCGCTGCCAATCATTAAAGCAATCATACCCAGGCCCATTATTTTTATGACCTCAAGTTCCTGATTCAAACTTTCGGGGATTATATTAAAAACCGAAGGACTCAATAGCAGACCCATTAAAACATACCCTACTACCATGGGCATTTTAATTCTCCGGGCCAGGCGGCCACCCAGTAATCCGAATAAAAGAATTATAGCTATCCCTAACGGTTGCTGATAAACTGTCATGTTGAACTCCCTCACAAGTTACAGTTTGATTGCTACTAATGTTATCTCAATACTTGATATAAAACTACAAACTACAA
>PWHX01000049.1 GCA_003555415.1 Syntrophomonadaceae bacterium
TTGCCTATATCATGAAGCTTTATTAACGTTTCTAACCCTTTTAGCTGGGAGTCGGAAAGTCCTATTTTCCTCCCCACCTTAAATGCCATATTGTACATAGTCCGGATATGTGCTTCTGTTTCGAAACCCTTTTTTGTTTCCAGGGTCTTCAAAAAGGCATTCAACACCGCGCTCTTTTCACTAGATCTTTCTATAAGCTTGTGCCTGTACATACGGTCCTCGGCTTCTTTCAAAACTACTGCCAGGTCCTTCTCTATGTTGTCCTTGCTGGATGCCCCTAAAGCCACGGATATAGGGATATTCCCCACATAAGTTTTGATGCACCTCCGGTTAATTCTTCTACATATGGCCCCGGCATCTTCTATGGTGGTTTGAGGCAGGAGGATTATAAACTCATCCCCGCCCCAGCGGGCTACGATATCCTCTTCCCGACAGGAATTCTTTAAGACCTCAGCTACACTTTTCAACATCTCGTCTCCGGCTTCATGGCCGTAGGTATCATTAATCAGCTTAAGTTCGTTCAAATCAGCCATGATAATGCTGATAGGCAGCTGCCTTTTATTGTCCAGCCTCTTTATCTCTTCTTCCAGGAGAAACCGGTTATAGAGTCCTGTAAGTTGGTCGTGAAAACTCAAGTACCGTATTTTTTCATCTGCCTGACGCCTTATAAGGGCATTGGCTATCACTTCTGCCACAATTTTTAACAGGGTTATTTGCCCTTCGGTCCATTCTCTTTTTTCCCTCACCGCGTCAAAACCAAGGAATGCAAAAAGAGCCCCGTTTTTTATCATGGGTATACATAATAAAGAACTTATATCCTGGGATTTAAATGCCCTTTTTTCAAGTTCTGCCTCCGGGGGCATACTGTCCACCTCAGAGATATTAATATGATCTTCTCTCCTGATACGCTCTGCCCACCAGGGGGATGCATCCACCGTAAAGTTTTGTGCTTCATCTAATTGAGACTCGATCCCCTCTGAGCACCACTCGTGGATAATGCTCATTTTCTCCCCATCAGCAGAAAACTGGTATATATAGGTACGATCTATCTGAAAGAACTCCAGGGTCAGTTTTAGGGCGTGGGTGATTCCCTGGTCTAATTGTTGGGGGGGCAGGCTTACAATATAAGAGGATATTTCGGAAACCATTTTTTCAAATTTAAGCTGAGATTGCAAGGCTTCTTCCGCCTTCTTACGCTGGGTAATATCAGTAGCTATTTCCAGACGCACCATGCGCCCATCAGTCCACTGTAAAGCTATATCACGACACGCGTACCACTTCTGGGTTTTCGTTTTATTATGCTCCCAGTAATAGACCCCCGTTGGTTGGCTGCTAGCATTTAATAATTTATCGTTGGTGCAAAAGTCACAGGGACCGGTCTGCCCCTCATGAAGAACTTGCCAGCATTTCATTCCATGCACATTTCCGTGTTCGCTGCGGCCGTACTGGTTTATATAGAGGATTTCGTACGTTTCCATATCAGCAACATAAACCAGGGCATCCATACTATCCAGAATGGTAAGCACTCTCTGGTGAGCATCTGCCAGATCAATTTGGGCTTTCTGGCGCTCCCTTAAGGTCTGGGAAAGCTTGATATTTTTATGGCCTTGCTGAGAAATAAAATGGGCAAGTTTCGCATAAAAAGCCATTGCCTGATAAATTGTTTTCCGGGGCCATCGGGGCACCCTCTCCAGGGCAGCCATATATTCTCCCTCGTCAAACCCATACTTTTTGGCCTGGGCACGAAAAAGCTCATAATCAACAGTCTCATCTTCAAAGAAAAATTGCCCTGCGAATATATTACCCAAATGCTCCCCTTCTATAATAATAGGAGTTGAGGTGTCCCGCATGTTATTTTTGCATTTATAAGTTTTAAATGTCCCTGCAGAAATACCTTTGGTGAGGTAATTGTCACTCTCCTGGCAGTTTCTCCGGGTTTCAGGGTGAATCTTGTGGAATTTAGTACAAATATCCTGCCAGCCTACCCCAACTAAAAGCCTACCTTTAATATCAATGATGGACATGGGGAGCTTTGTGATTTTATGAAATTCATCCATTAAGGACTGGAGTTCTTGAATATCAATAATATCTTCAAGTTCAAGGTTTTCCCGGCGCATAAGATATATGCCTCCTTAAAACAAAATAAAAACATGGGTTACCATGTTTTTAAACTTAGCACAAAACCAAGACCATCTATTTAACATATAAAGAGATGTCCCGAAGCTTAAGCAAGTGGTAACCGGCTATCTTAGTATACTTTGTTATACCTTAGACCCGTGTCTTTGCGTCCCTGACTTTCATCAGTTTTGCCTTTATCAACTTACTTGCTTACTTAATAGGTATAAAAAAATATATAGCCTATGTTAACTATTACTATGTCTATACATGATTTTCCTGCTAATCGCAACAAACTATTTTATTTTTAAAACTGACAAAAAACAAAGTCAGTCTACTGTTCACAGCTCCCTTAAAATTGACAGGAAAACCTCCACCATTTCCGGATCAAACTGGGTGCCGGCACATTTTTTCAGCTCCTCCACCACGTCCTCCTGGAGCAGGGCTTTTTTGTAGGGCCTGCCGTTGGTCATCACCTCGTAAGCATCGGCAATGGAAGTGATCCGGGCTAACAGGGGTATCTCTTTCCCCTTTAAACCCCGGGGATATCCGCTACCATCCCAGCGCTCATGGTGGGCTAAAATATCTTCGGCCACATGGGCAAATTCTTCTGTGGAGCAGGCTATACGGTATCCCGTTTCCGGGTGCTCCTTCATAAGCTCCCATTCCTCTGCGGTTAAAGCACCTTTTTTGATTAATATTTCCCCAGGGATATTAATTTTCCCAATATCGTGTAGTTTGATTAATATTTCTAACCTTTTAAGTTCGGAGTGGGAAAGTCCTATATTATTGCCAATTTTCAGGGCTACATTTTGCATGCGCCGGGTATGGGCTTCTGTTTCGAAACTTTTTGCTTCTAAGGTTTTTAAAAGGGCTTTTAGCACTGCACTCTTTCCGCTGCGGCTTTCCGTAAGCTTATGCTTATGCATATTATCTTCGGCTTCCTTTAAAGCCTCGGAAAGGTGCTTATCTTTGCTATTCTTTTGGGCTGCACCTAAAGATATAGGCACAGGAGCACCTTTCACATAAGTTTTTTTGCACTCATCATAAATTTTTTTGCATATGTCCAGGGCTTTTTCTATTGTGGTTTGGGGCAGTAAAATTACAAACTCATCACCGCCCCAGCGAACAATGATATCTTCTTTTTGGCAAGTATTTTCTAAAATCTCGGCTGTACACTTTAACAATTCATTTCCTGTAAAATATCCGTATGTATCGTTAATCAGCTTTAGCCCGTTCAAATCAGCCATAATAATACTGATGGGCAGCTGTCCTTTGGTGTCCACCCTTTTTATTTCTTCCTCCAGGTAGGTCCGATTGTAAAGTCCAGTAACCTTATCGTGATAGGCCAGATAGAGAATCTGATCCTCCGCCTTTTTGCGCTGGGTAATGTCCTTAACCCATTCGACAAAAAGCTCAACATTGTTATTTCCGTCTAATATGGGTATAACCCGCAGGTCAACCCACCTGCCACCGGGCAATTTAGTCTCCATCTGTAAAGATTCTTTAGTTATAAGAACGGCTTTTGCCTTACAATCCGGGCATATTTCCTCCAGGTCCCTGTATGTTTTGTAGCATTTTGTGTTCAGGACCCGTTTTTCTTCAGGAACAGCTGCAAACCCGTTCCAATTGCTGTAGACAATATTCATTTCAGAGTCTTGTATGGAAATCATATCAGGAACAAGAGAGAGCATTTTTTGAAAACGTTCTTCACTTTCTATTAACAGTTTCTCCTGCTCTTTTTGTTCTGTAATATCTCTTAGCTGCTCAACTATCTTGATTACGTTACCGTCTTGATCCAGGATGGGATTGCTGTAACAATCCAGGTGTATGTCCAGTTCCGGGATAAATATTTCCTGATTTTCTATTTTCTTTGATTCTAAAGCTCTCGCTGTGGCGCATTGGTCACATGCACGGCTGCGGCCTATAAGTTCAAAACATTTTTTCCCCTGGACTTCCTCCCGGGTCATATTCAATAACTGGTAACCCGCCTGGTTATAGCGTTCTATGGTATGGTCGGGGTGCTGGAGAGCCAGAACATCTGGAATACCATCGATTATCCCCTCCAGGAGATTTTTTTGTTCTATCAAATCTTCTTCCGCCTGCTTCAGGTCACTAATATCCCTAAATATCGTGACAAAAAAACCGGTCTGTTCGCTGTAGACAGATACATCATACCAACGCTCCAGCAGTTGAATATAATCCTGGAACCTGGTGCTTTCACCGGTTAAAGCCACCTTACCGTAGATATCTATCCAATCAAAGTCGTTATCCCGAATTCCGGGAAGTACTTCCGTCACCCTTTTACCGATAACCTTATCCTGGTCAAGGCCCATCATTTCTACAAAAGCACTGTTTACATCTAAATATTCATAATCCACAGGATTCCCCTGTTCATCCAGGATTATCCGGTGATGGCCAAAAGCGTCGGGCATATTATCTATCAGTAACCGATATCTGTCATTTCCCTGGCTCATAAGATTCCTCCTGTAGTTTCTAGTGGCACATTTACTAAATAATAATGTTTTAGCCTAGGTATATTCTACACCTATCCATGATTTACCTGCAAACTTTGTAACTTTTTGTCTAAGTTTTGCATGAATATTTTTATATGTTTTCCTTCAGGTTTCCATATACGTTATTTATTTCTTTTACTACCATGGTGGGTTCTTTCCCGTTTTGAGATTCCACAAAACTACTAAAGGATTTTAAGTCTCTTCTTTTTAAGGTGGTTTCTACGACATACCTTTTCCTCCCACTGAAACCGAAAGCAACTACCGTATTTACAGAATATCCTGCACTTCTCAATTGGTCAGCGATAGAAGACATCTTGATTTTGTCATTAAAATAAACACTGGTTTCCAGAAGTCCCAGGGCTGCCTTGCTTTCTACTATACCACCTAGAAAAACTCCCATACTCTTTCCCAGGGCAAAGGCAAATACATAATAAAGCCCTTGTTCTGTAGCAACCACTTTTGAAATTACTATAGCAAAAATGACTGCATCCACAAAAACAATCAAATATACCGGTTGTAAAAACTTCTTTGATACAAATATAGTTTTTAAAGTACTTAAGCAGTTGGCAACTGCCATTATAGTTATTATGATTAACAGTTCTAAAAACATTTTTCAACACCTCCTCAATATTGCATAATTCATATTCATCTATTATCTCTAAAATAAGATAAAAATAAATCCCTCCATTTCACTTATATGGAGGGATTCTCCTTGCCGCTTGGAAAAAATGAGCAACCCGTTCATCAGGGCTGCTGGAAAAACTTTATTTAATTAAAAATCGACACCTTAACTGCTGTGGACAAGATGTCGAAAGCAAATTCGGAAACTTTTATCTTGTATTAGTCATTATAACACATAGAACAAATATTTTCCAGGGGAAATGTGTTCCGTTATTTTGCGTTCACCATTATTCTTTGCACAAATATAAAAATACCTATAACTAAAAAAATATCACCGATACTAATCATCTGCTGGTACGGCCATCTTATATATAAAATATCAGCAAGCCAGGGCATTCTAGTAGTTTCATCTAATACAGTATGGGTCACACTTAATGTTAATTGATTTACAGCTATATCCGGCATATATCCTGTAAAAACAGGCATAGACCCACCATTAAAAACAATTACTAAAAAATTAAGTGCAGCCCCTAAAGGCAGCATATAATTAAAAAGGTCCCTGTTAACCCAGAAAAAAATAAAAAGCATGAAATAGCTGCCAATATGCAGCAATATCCCTGCTTGATTATCCATCCCGATATAATTGATAGCAAGCTGAATTAAAACAGCTATAAATAATAATCTTACCTTTTGAAAATAAATTGATTTGAAGTTACTTATTTTGCCTTTTCTAAATAGACCTACTAAAATACTAATAATAAATGCTTCTATATACATAATACCTCACCTTAATAAGCCAGATTTGTTGTTTCCTTCATGCTCTCAACCACCTCAGAAACATCAACATCAGGTAATATTTCAGGCAGGCATTCAATAAATGCTCCAACAACCTCTGGATCAAACTGGCTTCCAGAACAATAAA
>PWHX01000103.1 GCA_003555415.1 Syntrophomonadaceae bacterium
CACTGGTCTATCTATCTGGAAAAAAACCTTTCCACTGTAAAGACATCTTTTATCTTTTTTAGCTTGTTAATTATATGCTGTAAATGTTCCAGGTCCTTAACTACAATAGTCAAGTGTATGGTAGCAATACCATCCTTATCAGTCCTCCCGTTAACAGCCATAATATTTATTTTGCTCTCAGAAATAGATGCCACCAGTTCCTGTAGCAAATTAGTACGATCCATAGCTGTTACTTCCACCTCTACCGGATAAGAAACTTTAGGGGCCTCCTCCCAGTATGCATTTAGCATTCTTTCCTGGGACTCTTTACTGTTTTTAATATTAGGACAGTTTCTTTGGTGAATGGAAACTCCCCGTCCCCTGGTAATAAACCCTACTATATCGTCTCCCGGCAAAGGCTTACAGCATTGGGCAAACCTTATTAAGAGGTTATCTATCCCTTCAATTTTAACGCCTCTCTCTGACCTGGTGTCCCCTTTCCAGGTAGTTATTTGCGGCTCTTCAACAACAGTTGTATCTTTATGAATTTTTTCGTGCTCTTCTTTTAGCTTGCTTACTATTTGTTGGGGAGTTACCCCTCCATAACCAACTGCCGATAACACATCCTCTTCTGACAGAAGGTTAAACTTTTTACCCGCTTCAATCAGAACGCTTTCCTTTAAAAGTTCTTTTGGACTAAGACCTATCTTTCTAAGCTCTTTTTCCAGTATTTCTTTTCCTTTTACTATATTTTCTTCTTTTCTTTCTTTCTTAAACCAGCTTCTTATTTTACTTTTGGCCTGGGAACTCTTCACCAGTTTCAGCCAATCTCTGCTGGGTGTCCCCTGCTTGGAAGTAATAATTTCCAATATGTCGCCCGTCTTAAGATTGTAATCCAGGGAAACCAATCGCCCATTAACCTTAGCCCCTACGCATTGGTGTCCTATGTCCGTATGGATACGGTAAGCAAAGTCAAGGGGGACAGAACCTGCCGGTAGATTTATCACATCTCCCTTGGGGGTAAATACAAAAACCTCATCAGTAAATAGATCAATTTTTAAATTCTCCATAAATTCGTGGGCGTCTTTTATATCCTGCTGCCATTCTAAGAGCTGTCTTAGCCAGGATAGCTTTTCCTCAAACTCTTCGTCTCCCCTGACTCCCTCTTTGTATCGCCAGTGAGCAGCAATACCGTATTCTGCAGTTCGGTGCATCTCCCAGGTTCTTATCTGAACCTCCAAAAGCTCATTCTTGGCACACACTACCGTAGTATGCAGAGACTGATACATGTTTGGTTTGGGCATAGCTATATAATCTTTAAATCTTCCGGGAATAGGCTTCCATAGCGTATGCACAATACCCAGAGCGCCATAACAATCTTTAATAGAATCTACTAATAACCTGATACCCGTAAGATCATAAATTTCATTTATGTCCTTTTGTTCAGACTCCATTTTTTCATATATACCGTAAAGATGCTTGGGTCTACCCTCAATATCGGCTTCAATGCCCATTTCTTCCAGTCTAGACTTTAATCTTGTTATTACCCTGGATATGAACTCCTCTCTTTCCATTCTCTTTTTAGAAAGCTTGTCAACCAGGTCATAGTATTTATCCGGCTCCATAAACCGGAAAGCCAGGTCTTCCAGTTCCCATTTTATTTTATATATGCCCAGACGATGAGCCAGAGGGGCATAAATCTCTATGGTTTCCCTGGCAATTTCTTTTCTTTTAACAGGGTTTAAGTGTTTAAGAGTTCGCATATTGTGAAGACGGTCTGCCAGCTTGATAAGAATGACGCGAATATCTTTAGCCATAGCTACAAACATTTTCCTTAAATTTTCCGCCTGATTTTCTTCCTTTGATTTAAATTCCAGTTTACTTAATTTGGTAACCCCATCAACAAGAAGACCTATCTCTTCTCCAAATTTTTCTTTTAACTCTGCTAGAGTCACCTCGGTGTCTTCTACCACATCATGAAGAAGGCCAGCAGCTATTGTAACAGGATCCAGTTCCAGATTTGCAATAATCTGTGCTACTCCCAGGGGATGGAGTATATAAACATCCCCGGACACCCTTGTCTGGCCGGCATGCGCTTTAACCGCAAAATGGTAAGCCTCTTCAATGATAGACCATTTTCCTTCAGGGCTGTAAGATTTAAATTGTTTTTTAAGAAGTTCCAAGCTCATTTAACCACCCTCTTTAACTCTACAGCCATTCCACAAACTAACATCGCATTCATTATCTATTATTAATGATACCAGTACCTCCCTGTCAGCCTCCAGGAGAAAAGTTTGAAAATCCTCAAACTCTTTTTGCAAGCAACTGGCTTCCATAAACAACCTTGAATTATCTAAGTTCCTTACATCCCGGGAAGATAAAAGTTCTGTTTTTCCCGGCTCCCCCGGCAATGGCTTAACCACATTTATTTCCCGAAAGATGTCCAGGCTTCGCTTGAAAAGATGCTTCGTATAGGGAAAACCGGGGTAATTCTCTAAATATTGCGATAACTTGTTAGTATCTACCTTGCCTTTTTTTTCTAGCTTTTTCATGGCCTGATACACTTTAACCAGGGAACTTCGCTGGGGCAGAAAAGCCTGCATAAGCATCTTATTGACTTTTAAATCCTCCAGGCCAAAAAGGAGATGAACATTAATATCTGTATTGTTTTCTGTAAATTTTTTAATTGCCGGAAAAAACTTACTGGCTTCCAGGGGTAAATCAAAAATAACTAAATGTTTAATATTTTCTAAAATATCCTCATTTATACTGCCCTGGTGGCAGAAAAAAAATTGTGAATCCCTGCCCAGGATTTTAAATATTTTTTCTTCCTGACTCCAGGTGTTTATATAAATCAAGGTTTTACCCATTTTTGCTAAATTGCGGAGGTAGGTTTCTTTTTTAGCCAAATCCCGACGGTCAATTAGATTAATACCGCCGTTATGTATATAATCAGTAAAATAAAAGTCCTTAATCTGAAGCACAGGACGCCTGCATTCTCCCCAGGAGTTATCCTCCAAAATAAAAGCCGCAGATACTTTCCTGTAAGCCAGGGGAGCTTTTATGTTTTCTGCGTTAAAGGCAATTCCTTCCAATATGTGCTGCTTGCTCTTAAGCTTTACCTTAAGATGATTTTTCTGTTTTCCTACATAATTAAATTCTTCTATCTCCAAATCTTTTCCTTTAAAGAGAGGAACCGGGTTTGCACACCCGAAGGGATCAAGAAGCTTCAGTTCATCTAAAAATTCCAGGGTTATATCCGCCGGATCAAGTTCTGCTTCCAGGTAAAGCCTGGGCACCATAATAGAGGGAGGAAGCTGTTTTTGGGCGAGAAAATTAATCTTTCTGTCAAACTCTTCTATATTGTCCCTGGGAATAGTTAACCCGGCCGCCCGTTCATGCCCCCCGTACCTGGTTAAAACCTCCGAACACTGATGTAATGCTTTAAACAGGTTAAAGCCTTCTATCCCCCTGGCAGAGCCCTTTCCTTCATCCCCTTCAAGGCAAATCAAAACTACAGGTCGATAATAAGCTTCTACCAGACGAGAAGCAACAATGCCGGTTACTCCGGGATGCCATCCATCCCTGGCCAAAACAAGAACCTTCCTTTGGTGCAATTTTTTCTCTTCTATTTCCTGAACAGCTTCTTTTAAAATATTACTCTCAATTTCCTGTCGCTCCCGGTTATATTCAACCAGCTTTTTGGCAATATCTAAAGCCTGGGGAAGGGATTCAGTTAAAAGTAGTTCCACAGCCAGTTCTGCCTCACCCATTCTTCCTGCAGCATTTAAGCGGGGAGCCAGAGAGTAAGGCACCTGGTAGGAAGACAATTTTTTGTCCCCAAAACCGCTTACCTCTTTAAGGGCCTGTATTCCCGAACATGGGAAGCTGTTTATCCTTTTCATCCCGTATTTTACTATTATTCTATTCTCATCCATAAGGGGAACAACATCTGCAATAGTTCCCAGAGCTACCAGATCAAGGTAATTTTCCAATTTTTCTTCCGGTAAAAGTAGCTGAACCAGCTTAAAAACAACTCCTACCCCGGCTAACTTCTCCCAAGGGTAAACACAATCAGGCTGCACAGGATTAACAGTAATACATTGGGGCAAGATGTCCAGGGGAGTATGGTGATCAGTAACAATAACTTCCATACCTCTTTTTTTGGCATATTCAACTTCTTCATAAGAAGTTATTCCACAGTCTACTGTAATAAGCAGGTCCGTACCCTTTTCCCTTATTTTATCTAAAGCCTGAAAATTTAGTCCATATCCTTCATTGAAGCGATTGGGTATATAGTAAGAAACCTCTCCCCCCATTTCCTGGAAGAGAGACACCAGTATAGCTGTGCTTGTTATACCGTCTACATCATAGTCACCATAAACTGTTATCTTTTTATTTTCCTGGAGTGCTTGTTTGATTTTCTCCACAGCAGGAACCAGGCCTTTCATAATACTTGGAGAATACAGGTCGTCTAAACTAGAAAAAAAATACTTCTTCCCTTCTTCCTGGTTCTTTATCCCCCGGTTAATAAGAAGCTGAGCTGTAGCCTGCTTAATACCTAACTCTATACTTAATTTTTCTCTTAACTCAAAATCTACATTACTAACCTTCCATTTATATTCCCGAAACCCCATCTGGATCCCCCTCATCTCCCTGTAAAAAACAATTAAACAAAGTTACTCCTGATTTTCCTCCGGAGATTCAGCTGTATCGCCAGTTTCACCGTAGAGGGTTTTTTCCATTTCGGAGACTTGTCCCATCAACTCAGTCTCCCTCTCTTTAAGATATTCTAGCTTTTCCTCCATTTTTTTAAACTTGCTATCATATTCCCTAAAGCGCAGGCTAGCTTTTATCCGACCCACCAGGCTAAGCACGCCCACAACCAAAGCTCCCAAAAAGGCAGAAGCCAAAATTACTATTACAATAGACACAGGAGCTGAACCCAAAAGATAATTAATTTCTACAACCTCATTATTTAGAATGGCAAATAAAGCAATAAGAATACTAAATAAAAGAGCTATAATTACTCCAATTTGCATTACTTCCACCACCTTGTTTTGTTTTTAATAAACCAGGGTCTCACGTTTCTATCTCACAGGGGTTAACATGAACTATAACTTCCAAAATATCATTTCTGCTTTCCATAAGCCTTTTTTTAACTTCTTTTGTAATATCATGACCCTCTTTGACCGTAAGTTCACATTTTACCCCGATACGCAAATCTACCAAAATATAGGGGCCGGCAAAACGAGCCCTAACATCATGGACTTCTTTAACCCCAGGTACGAAACATACCTTCTCTTTAATATCCTCCAGGATTTCGCTGTTAGCTGAGGCATCCATTAATTCGTATGTAGCCTCTCCAGCAATACTTATCCCCAATTTTACAATTAGTATAGATACAACAACGCCAGCCAAAGGATCCAGATATAAAAATTGGGAATACCCTAACCAATCCCCCATCCTGGCTCCCCCAATTCCAACCAAAGCAGCTAAGGATGAAAAGACATCGCTCCGGTGATCCCACGCATTGGCTAATAAAACTTTACAATCTACTTTTTTACCTAGAAAAGAAGTATACCTGAAGGTAATCTCTTTAATCATAATAGAAATTGCAGCTGCCCATAAAGCCAGGCCGCCAGGAGCAACATCTATTCCCTGGTAAATAGAACGCAGTGAAGACAATCCTATATTTAGTCCCCCGAAAATAATGACCAGGGCGATAATTTTAGAAGCTACAGTTTCAGCTTTCCCGTGCCCATAAGGGTGCTCTTTATCAGCCGGCTTTTTACCTACGTTCATGCCTACTATGACCGCAGCAGAAGCAAAAATATCTGCCCCTGAATGAAAAGCATCAGCCAACATGGCTTGGCTATTGGCCAAATAGCCGGCTAACCCTTTTATGACAAGCAAAAGGATATTTATAGCTATACCCAAACCGGCACCAAGTACTCCTGTTTTGTAGCGTTCAGACACCCTTTTCACCTCAGGCTATAATAACAAGGGATATATTTACCTTAAAGCAACCTCATTATATCATATAAATATTTTCTAAAACAGTGTCGAAAAAACTTATTATTTCACCTTTAATTTTAAGCTTCTTTCGTCTTTCTTCTTTTACTCTGCTCCCAATCCTTCCAGGTCACCCAAAGTGGACTGGCTACAAATAGTGAAGAATAAGTACCGCTTATAACCCCCACCAGCAAGGCTGCAATGAAAGGACGAAGAGGAATACCTCCAAAAATGTATAGGGCTGAAAGAACAAGCAGGGTAGTAACTGAAGTATTAATAGACCTGACTATAGTCTGGTTAATACTGTGATTAACAATATCCCGGTAGCCATATTTTTTCATTTCTTTTAAGTTTTCCCTAATGCGATCAAAAACTACGATAGTGTCATTAATGGAGTAACCAAATATTGTTAGTATAGCCGCTACAAAAGGACTGTTTATCTCTATTCTAAACAGAGAAAACACAGCAAGGAGAATTATCAGATCATGGACTAAAGCTGCAATAGCTGAGATGGCAAACTTAAACTCAAACCTTATAGTAATATATGCAATCATTCCCAAAGTAGCAATTAAAAGGGCCCAAAAGGCACTACGGGTAAGCTCTTCACCTATAACACCACCTACATTTTCCACCCTTATAATATCATCGTCGGTAATACTCCATCTTTCCTGGAAAGCACCTATTATTTCCTGACGCTCTTCCTCTTTCAAAGAAACGGTTCTAATAACAACTTCGTCTCCCTCCCCTTGGGTAAGACCTTCATCTCCTACGCTTTGGATAAAGCTACCCTCCAGGCCGAATTCTGCAAGGATATCCCTTACTTCAGATTCTTCAAAGGTTTCTCCCAACCTTAAATGTAAAACCGTTCCCCCTGTAAAATCAATTCCCAGATTAAGTCCATTTATAGCCAGAGAAATAATACCAATTACTATAATCAACAGGGACAATATAGCAGCATGTTTCCGATAGTTAATTACCTGAAATTTTAACATTACCTGACCCCCTGACCCCAAAAAGCTTCGGATTGGTAATAATGTTTGCTCCAATTAAAAAGCGAAGCAGATACCTGGTAAGAACAATTGCCGTAAACATGCTGGTTAAGATACCTACACTTAATGTTACGGCAAAGCCCCTGACCGGACCTGTTCCAAAATAGATAAGGACGAAAGCAGCTATCAAAGTGGTAATATTGGCATCCAAAATAGTGCTTAAAGCATTTCTAAAAGCTGCTTCTACTGCAGAACGTAAAGTTTTTCCTCCCCTGAATTCTTCCTTAAATCTTTCAAATATAATAACATTGGCATCAACAGCCATACCTATAGATAAGATTAACCCGGCGATCCCCGGTAAAGTCAGGGTAGCATTTATAGCTGTAAGCACGGACATTACCAAAACTATGTAAATGCCCAGGGCAAAACTGGCCACAGCACCAATGATCCTGTAAACTGCCAGCATAAATAAAAATAACAGAGACAAACCAATTATTCCTGCATTCATGCTCCTGTCCCTGGATTCAGCACCCAGAGTAGGGCCTATGGTCCTTGTTTCTAATTCCACCAGTTCTACAGGAAGAGCTCCCGACCTGAGAATTAAAGCCAGATCGCTAGCCTCATCAGCAGTGAAATCACCTCTTATTATAGCATTACCGTCGGTAATAACATTTTCAACCACAGGAGAAGAAACCAATTCATCATCTAAATATATTGATATAGGCTGACCCAGCAAATTCTGGGTAGCTTCAGCAAATTTTTGTGTGCCCTCCCGGTCAAATTCAATGGTCACTACCGGGTTACCATGGGGGCCGTAATCATAACCCGCTTCTTCTAAATTTGCTCCTGTAAGCAGTATCTCCCCTTCAGGGTCTGTAAAATTAAGAACCGCTGTCCGGCCTATAACTTCCATTGCCCGGGACGGATCGTCAATATCGGGAAGTTCTACCCTGATACGGTTTTCCCCCTCTCTCTGAATTAAGGGCTCGGTAACCCCAAACTCATCTATCCGGTTCCGGATAATGGTCATAGCCCTTTCTATAGCATCTTCTCCCGGTTTATCTTCAGTTTCCCGGGCCTCCAGGAGAACGTAAACTCCTCCTACCAAATCCAACCCCAGGTTAAGGTCGGATTCAATTTCATTATAAGCAAACCAGGAAAACCCTGACAATATTACTATCAGACCTAAAAAAAAGGCTAATGATTTTCTTGTCAGGTTGGTTCTACCTTTTCTTCCTTTAGTTTTCACCTTTTTTCCCCCTTGTCTCTCCTATCATTAAAGAAGCTTTATATCGTTAATTACTAGAGAAAATTTTGCATCTAAAAAAGTTGCTGCCCTTCTACACATTACCATTCTGACAAGAAAAATTTCAAAGTATTCCATCACCTGGCTCATCATCGAGTCAATCATAAGTTCTAAAGTAATTAACCCTTCATCCTTTTCTATCCGTAGAAATGATCTTTTCACAGCGTAATTAACCCGGTCATGAATATCAAAGGAAGCATAATCCCTGTTTCGCACCCGGGAACGGTGCACATCCGATTTATCTGCCAGGATTAAAGCTGCCGAAACGGGATTTACTACCCGGCCTTCCCGTTCATCATGGTTTCCAATAGCAGAAACTATATCTGCAATTTCTCCATAAGGCATACCCATCCTTTCCAAAGCCCTTAAAGCAATGTTAGCTCCCGTTTGGGCATGCCCATATCGACTAACTACATTTCCAATATCATGCAGATAGCCAGCTATGGCTGCCAGTTCAGCCTCCCTTTCGGAATAACCAAGCCGGGAAAGTATATTATAAGCTATTTTTGCCACCAGGTTTGAATGGCGGAAACTGTGCTCGGTAATACCCAGGGCTCCCAGATGATCATCAGCTTTTTGAATATATATGCTTAGCTGGAGATCTCTTTTTATCTCATCCAGGGTCACCGCTCTTATATCCGGCATATGACTCCTCCTTTTCTACTTCACATGAAAACTTCTTAAGCGGTTAAAAGCCGCAGCAATTTCGTACTTGCGAGGCAAGGCATATTCCCCGGGATGCTGCCCTTTAAAAGGAGACAAAACATCCAGTCCTTTTTCTTCTATTTGCTCCAGGACCAGTTGGATTATTTCCCTTAAAGTCTTTTTCCCGTCTATAAAATGACTGCCAAAATATAATATGTCTCCTATAGCCTGGGTTTGACTTACATCTACCAACTGCTCTACCAGAGAAAGGTCTATCCTCTGCCGACCGAACTCAATAGAATGCAACCCTTTGGCACTAATCTTGGTTTTTCTACCTTTAATAGGGTCCAGCCCTTTTTGTAGAGGGGTCCGGGAACTTAAAGCTCCGAATTCCTCCCCTCCCTCCTCAACTCTTTTATTATGGTATTCAGATGCTATGTTTTTGGCTTCCCTGGTAACTTCCTGGGCTCGGTATTCGTCCATCATAATTATTTTATCTGCCACATCAAAATAATCTCCTGAACCACCTAAAACCATTATAGCCGATACATCAAGGTCTTTTTTCAAAAGCATTACTTTATCTATAAAAGGAGTAATAGGCTCTTTATCCTTGGCTACCAGGGCCTGCATCCTTACATCCCTGATCATAAAGTTTGTAGCAGAAGTATCCTCATCAAGTAAAAGGACCCCCGTTCCTACCTCCAGGGCCTCCATGATATTGGCTGCCTGGGAAGTGGAGCCGCTGGCCTCCTCCGTAGAAAATTCAACCGTATCTTTACCAAAGGGAAGATTATTAATAAAAGGACTGATATTTACCTTTTCCACCCTCCTGCCATCTTCGGCCCTTATCTTAACTGTATCTTCTACGGTTACCACATACTCCCTTCCATCTTCAGGAATATGATTATAAACACCTCTTTCTATAGCCCTTAACAGGGTAGACTTACCATGGTACCCTCCCCCTACTATCAAGGTAATCCCTGCCGGTATTCCCATTCCTTTAATATTACCGGCATTAGGCAAATTAAACTCAACTTCCATTTCCCCGGGGGAACTAAAATCGACTACCCTTTCTCCTTCCATAGGTAGATCGCTTACACCACTGCGACGGGGCAGCAGGGAGTTGTTGGCAATAAAGCTTACCAGGTTAAGCTTCTCAATCTCTTTTCTTAAAAAATCCTGATCTTCACTTGTTTCCACATGTGCTTTCACATCTGACTTATCCAGGTTATTATACAAAAGAGAAAGCCTAATTATTTCAGGTAGTTCCTTAAAAAACATATCTGCTGCTTCCTTGGCCAAAACACTCCTGCCCCGGGCGGGAAGACCCATAGAAATTCTGGCTTCCACAAAACTAGAATTCACTACCATGGAAGTCCTCTCTAAAATTTCCTGTCCGCAGGAATCTATAAAAATAAGGCCGCTTTTGCCGGTGCCCCGGTTTCTCTTTATAACCTTTTTTATAGCACTGCTGAATTCCCGGGTTAAATAGTCCTCCAAAGCTACCTGGCGAACTTTATTGGAATAAAGTTCTTGTGGAAATCCGGCTCTTTTTTGGGTTATTCTTACCCTGAGCCGGGAAGGGCTTGCAAAAGGATCTCCCTGTACATAATCCATATAAAGATGGAAATCCTTAAAATCATAACTTCCCTGTATATCTTTATAAGCTTTATAACCTTTACCGTCGATTCTTTTTAACGTCTTTCCAAGATAATCTCGGGAATACATAAAACATCAACTCCAAATTTCTTATATGCTTAGATAACGGTTTAACAGTCTTTATTAATAAAATTCTTTAAAAAAGTCTAAAAGAAGTTTATCAACTTTTTCCTGAGATATACTATCATAAATACCTACCCGCCCGATTCTTTCCGGCAGAATAAAAATCATTTTGCCTTCTTTTCTTTTTTTGTCATACGTCAGACCTTTCTTAATTTTATCAGCGTCTAAAACCGGGGGCAACCCTTTAAAACCTATCCGGCACAAAAGGTCCTCAATTAAATTTAATGATTTTAGGTCCAGGAGTCCCTCCCGACAAGCTAACCTTGAGGCCAGAAGCATTCCATAGTGTAATGCCTCTCCATGGTTAAAATATTTATAATCAGTAGCTGCCTCCAGGGCATGACCCAGGGTATGCCCGAAGTTCAGGATAGCCCTTACTCCCCCTTCTTGTTCATCAACAGAAACAACATCCGCCTTAATCAGGCATGATTTAAAAACAATATATTCTAAAAACTCCTTTTCCTGTTCCAGAGTGGTCACCAGGTTCCGGTATAGTTCCTTAAAAAAAATATCATCCCGGATAACTCCGTACTTAATTACCTCAGCCATACCGGACCTTAACTCACGAAAAGGCAATGTGTCCAAGGTATTTAAATCAATCAAAACCAGCCTGGGCTGGTAAAAAGCACCTATCATATTTTTCCCCCGGGAATGATTAATAGCTACTTTGCCTCCAACACTGCTGTCCACCTGGGCTAACAGGGTTGTAGGAACCTGTACATAAGCAACCCCCCGGAGATAAGTAGCTGCTATAAACCCCGCCAGGTCCCCAACAACTCCTCCACCCAGGGCTACAATACCGGAATCCCGGTCTAAGTTAAAATCCAGGGCCGCAGAAAAAATCTGTTCGGCCCACATCCAGCTCTTGGACTCCTCTCCCGGGGGTATAGAAAATACCCTTGTCTGAAAACCGGACTTTTCAAGACTTTCCAGGCAGGAATCAGCATAAAGGGGGGAAACATTCTCATCGGTTACTATCAAAAGCTTTCCTTTAAAACCAACTGACTGCAGTTCCTGCCCCAGGTCCTGCAGCACATCCTGCCCTATCTTTATTTTATAGCTCCTGGAAGCAAGTTCAACTTTTAGCTCCTTCATAAATTTCATCCTATCTATTAGATATTATCCCCATATAATTTTCATAATTGGCTTTAACTTCTTCCATGGAATCACCGCCGAACTTTTCCCTGAATGCCTGGGCTACTTCCCAGGCTGCTATGGCTTCTCCTGCTACACTGGCTGCGGGGACAGCGCATACGTCAGAACGTTCCACTCCAGCTTTATGAATTTTTTTCGTTTCCATATCCACGCTTTGCAAAGGCTTGTAAAGGGTAGGAATAGGCTTCATGGCACATCGAATGACCAGCTTTTCCCCGTTGCTAAGCCCTCCTTCAATTCCTCCGGCCCTGTTAGTTTTATGATAATAGCCTCTTTCTTCATTGTAACATATTTCGTCCTGTACCTGCGACCCCCTAAAACGAGCAGCATCAAATCCAAAACCTACTTCTACTCCTTTAATAGCCTGAAGGCTCATTAAAGCCCCGGCCAGGCGGCCGTCTAGTTTACGGTCCCAGTGAACATGATTCCCCAATCCTGTAGGAGCCCCCGTTACCAATATCTCAAAAACCCCTCCCAGGGAATCTCCTTCTTCCTTAACCCGGTTAATCTCTTCTATAATCCTTTCCTCAGCCTCAGGGTCGGCACATCTAACCTGAGAACTTTCAGCTTTACTGAACAATTCTTGGAAAGACAGGTTCATATCCCTGGCCTTTATCCCGCCAATTTCCACTACATGACTATAAATATTTATATTAAAACAGGAAATAAGCTCCCGACCTACACTGCCTACCGCTACCCTTATAGCAGTTTCCCTGGCACTGGCCCTTTCCAGAACATTTCTGGTGTCCTGGTGATTGTACTTCAGGGCTCCAGCCAGGTCAGCATGACCGGGCCTGGGCCTGGTTAGTTTTGCCCCTCCTTCCTTTCCCTTTGCTGCCGGATTGTAGGGGTCCATTACTTCCTGCCAGTTATCGTAATCCCTGTTTTTAATAAGCAGGGTAAGGGGACTGCCTAAGGTTTTCCCAAAACGCAGACCGGATAAAACTTCAACCTTATCCGTTTCAATTTTCATCCTGCCACCCCGGCCATAACCCTGCTGCCTCCGGGCTAAATGACGGTTTATATTTTCCGTATTCAGCTCCAGATTAGAGGGCAGCCCTTCTATAACAGCCACCAAACAGGGCCCGTGGGACTCACCTGCAGATAAATATCTCATCTGAAACTCTCCCTAATTTAGAAATTTTCACTCCTTCAAAGTAGTACATATTATACAATGCTCCGGGCAAGCCTTTTTCTTTCTTTAAATACAGCTACTTCCCTGTAACCTATACTTTTTAACAACGATAAAGCTTTATCAATATCCCTTCCTACCTCGGCAGGACGATGGGCATCTGATCCTAAGGTTACAGGAACTTTTTTCCTGTGACACAGCTTTAGCAGCTCAATACCGGGATAAAACTCATTAACTGGAGCATAAGAACCGGCCGTGTTAAGCTCTATACAGATGTCTGCTGCCCTTAAAAGATCGGCAATCTGCTCCAAAAAGTGCTGAATACTTTTACCCGGCCGATAACCAAACTTCTTTATTACATCTATATGACCTGTTATATCAAACAAGTTGGACTGTATTACCTTTTCTATTAGGTGATAGTATTCCTCATACAGTCCAAAAATTTCCTCATCCTTTAATTTTGCATATTCACAGGCTACCTCAGGGTTGGTAAAGTCCCAGTTTCCCATAAAATGAACAGATCCTGTTACATAATCAAAGGGATACTTTGCCAGCTGCTTTCTTATCTTTTCTTCCCTGTCGGGCAAAAAATCAACTTCTATGCCCAGCTTTACATCAGGGTTGCCTCTTTTAAGTTGTAACTGGGATACTTCTTCAATATACTCCGGCAATTCCTTGCCTTCCATGGTTACCCTTACGGGAGGAGTAAAATTAAGAAGATCCAGAGGAAAATGGTCTGCAAAACCAATTTCTTCTAAGCCCTTTCGTTTGGCCTCTTTATAGTAATCCTCCACCGTACCCTCCGCATGGCAACACCTTGATGTATGAAGATGATAGTCAATCATTTTTATCTTCTTCCTCTTTGTGAAGCTTATTGTGAAAACAGGTCATTTCCCCGGTATGACAGGCGACGCCCTTTTGTTCCACCAGTATAAGGAGGGTATCTGCATCACAGTCATAAAAAATTTCCTTAACTATCTGAAAGTGTCCTGAAGACTCTCCTTTTAACCAAAATTTTTGTCTGCTTCGGCTCCAAAAACAGGTCTTGCCACCCTCCAGGGTTTTCTGTAAAGATTCCCTGTTCATATAAGCTAGCATAAGCACCTGGTGGCTAGTTGCATCTTGAATAATAACCGGCATTAATCCTTTTTCATCAAATTTAAGCTTATCTATCTCCATTATAAACGCACCTCCACCCCGTTTTTAGCCAAATATTCTTTAACTTCCTTAACAGAAAACTGCCGATAATGAAAAACTGAAGCAGCCAAAGCAGCATCTGCCTTGCCTGTAGTTAGTGCCTCCAGAAAATGCTTCATCTCTCCCGCTCCTCCTGAAGCAATTACAGGTATGTTTACCTTCTCTGCAATAGCAGCGTTAAGGGTAATATCATATCCGTCCTTTCCTCCATCGGAATCCATACTGGTCAACAAAATCTCTCCTGCTCCCCGCTTTTCTACTTCCTCTACCCATTCCAGAGCCGAACGGCCCGTATTAGTTCTACCTCCGTGGATATACACATCCCAGTCATCTTTTTCCACGTTTTTCTTAGCATCAACAGCTACTACAATACACTGGGTGCCGAATTTCTCTGCCCCTTCGTTAATAAGATCAGGGTTCTGAAAAGCGACCGTATTTAAAGAGACCTTATCTGCCCCGGCGCTCAATATATCCTTGATTTCTTCTATAGTTCCTATCCCCCCACCAACGGTGAAGGGAATATAGACCTTTTCAGCTGTTTTGGAAACAACATCGATCATGGTTTTTCTTTTTTCATATGAAGCGGTAATATCAAGAAAAACCAGCTCATCAGCTCCTGCCTGGTCGTAGAAACTAGCAAGTTCAACAGGATCTCCCGCGTCTCTTAAATTCACAAACTTTACTCCCTTTACCACTCTTCCTTCCTTAACATCCAGGCATGGAATAATTCTTTTAGCCAACATTGTTTTCCCCCTATTCTAATGATCTTATTTCGCTGCTTGCAGGGCTTCCTCCAGGGTGAACTTTCCTTTGTAAAGAGCCTGGCCTACTATTATACCGCTAATACCTGACGTTTCAAGCTCCCTGGCTCCCCGAATATCTGCCAGGGATGAAACCCCTCCAGAAGCAATAATACTTATAGAGGTATTTTCAGCTATTTCCTTTGTGGCCTCCAGATTAGGACCCTCCAGGGTGCCATCCCGGGCAATGTCTGTATATACAACTTCTTTAACCCCTACAGTTTCCATCACTTTAACCAAATCCAGGGCTTTCAGAGTAGAGGATTCTACCCATCCCTTCACTGCTACCATTCCATCCTGGGCATCTACGCCTACCATTATGCTATCCCCAAACTTTTTTACCAGTGTTTCTACCAGAGAAGGATTACTTACAGCCGCCGTGCCCATAATTACCCTGCTAATTCCCAGAGCAAGCAGCCCTTTAACCGTATCCTCATCTCTAATACCACCCCCTACCTGTATAGGAATGCTCAAGCTGGAAGCTATTTTTTTGATAATCTCCTGGTTTTGGGGGACTCCTTTAAACGCACCGTCCAAATCTACCATGTGCAGACGACGGGCCCCTTTTCCTTCCCACATCCGTGCTACTTCCAGGGGATCATCAAAATAAACAGTTTCCTTATCAGCCCTACCTTGATAAAGGCGGACACATTTTCCTTTACTTAAATCAATGGCTGGTATGACTTCCATTATAGACCAACTCCCCAAAATTTTCTAAGATTTTAAGGCCTGCCCGGCTACTCTTTTCCGGGTGAAACTGAACACCATAAATAAATGGAGCCCCCTTGATAACAGCGGCAAAATCCCTCCCGTATTCCGAAGAAGCCAAAATAGCACTATTATCTTGAGGAACTGCATAATAAGAATGAACAAAATAAAAATAGTCTCCTTTTTTAATGCCTTTTAGTAGAGGATCCCCTTTTATGGGCTTTAACTGGTTCCATCCCATATGAGGTATCTTTAATTTCCCCCGGAATTTAATGACCTCTCCCGGTATTAACTCCAGTCCTCCACTTTTCAAGTCCAGGCCCTCTTGGCTTTTATCCAAAAGAAGCTGTAACCCTAAACATATCCCCAGGAGAAATACCCCTTCCCGGGCTCTTGTTTTCACAGCTTCACCCAGTCCCTTTTCTTTTAAATTTTTGACAGCCTGGCCAAAAGCCCCTACTCCGGGCAATATAATGCCCCGGGCCTTTTTTATTTCTTCAGGCTTGTCCGTTACAAATGTCCTATATCCCATCCGGGCAAAGCCGTTACGTACGCTCTGTAAATTTCCCATACCATAATCTACTATAGTTATCAAATATAGTTCCCCCATAATATATATTATAAGCTATAAGCCGATTTGTTCCGGGCAAAAAACACTTTTTAAAGCTTCCCCTTGGTTGAAGGAACACCCTTAACCCGGGTATCTTCTTCTAAAGCCTGATCCAGGCTCTTCCCAAGAGCTTTAAAAATTGCCTCTATGATGTGATGTGAATTGTTCCCGTGAATTAACTTGACATGCAATGTTATACGGGCTTCCTGGGCAAAAGCCCGCAGAAACTCTACCAAAAGCTCCGTATCAAACTCTCCCACTTTTTCCGCAGGAATATCTACATTATAAACTAAATAGGGGCGGTCGGAAAGGTCTAAGGATACCATTACCAATGACTCGTCCATTGGTAAAATATAAAAACCATATCTTTTTATGCCTTCCTTACTGGTTAATGCCTTTCTAAAGGCTTCTCCCAGGGTTATCCCTATATCTTCCACCAGGTGATGGGCATCTACTTCCAAATCACCCCGGGCTTCTATGAATAAGTCAAACAGACCGTGCCGTGCCCATAGATTTAACATGTGCTCAAAAAAAGGTATCCCTGTGTTAAGGTTGGCCTGTCCCGAACCATCCAGGTTAAGGGTTAATTTTATAGCCGTTTCTTTAGTTTTGCGTTCTAATTGAGCCTGTCTATTTTTCAAAGTGTTTCCTCCTGACTTTGACAGCATTAGCATGGGCATCCAGGCCTTCTATCTCGGCCAACAGTATAACATCTTCTGCTGCTTCCTTTAAAGCTTCGGGAGAATAACTTAAAAAACTGGTCTTTTTAATAAAGTCGTCTACATTTAAACCGGAAGAAAACCGGGCAGCACCACCTGTAGGTAAAACGTGGTTAGGTCCAGCATAGTAATCCCCTAAAGGCTCCGGGGAGAAACTGCCTAAAAATACTGAACCGGCGTTCTGAATCATGTTTAAATAAGCCAGGGGGTTTTCTATCATAACTTCCAAATGTTCAGGTGCAATCTGGTTGGATACTTCAAAAGCTTCTTCCAGGTCTTTAACCACAATTACAGCTGAATAGTCCTGAAAAGACCTTTCAATTATCTCCCGGCGAGTCCTCTCCGGATGCTGCTGCTGTAAAGATTTTAAAACTTTTTCCGGAAGTTCCTTGTCGTTTGTTACTAAATAGTTAGCCGCCAGAGGATCATGCTCTGCCTGAGACATTAAATCAGCAGCAACGAAATCCGGATCAGCAGTAGTATCGGCAATGATTAATAGCTCACTGGGCCCTGCCAACATATCAATATCCACATCACCGTAAACCTGTTTTTTGGCCATAGTTACGTAAATATTACCCGGTCCTACAATTTTGTCCATTTTGGGCACCGTTTCAGTCCCATATGCTAAAGCTGCTATAGCCTGGGCTCCACCAGTCTTGAAAATTTGTGTAACGCCCGTTATTTCAGCCGCAGCCAGAGTATAGGGGTTAACCCTGCCTTCTTTATCCGTAGGTGTAGCCAGGTATATTTCCTCCACCCCGGCAACCTGGGCCGGTATAACGTTCATCAAAACGGAGGAAGGATAAGAAGCCGTTCCCCCGGGAACATAGGCCCCAACTTTTTTCAAAGGTATAACCATATGGCCCATCATAATTCCTTCTTTTTCTGTAAAGAACCAGGAATTGCGGCTCTGCCGCTGGTGAAATTCCTTTATGTTCTCTCTGGCTTTATGTATAGCCTTAATAAACTCCGGTTCTACTTTTTGGGTAGCATCCCTTAACTCCTTTTCTCCAACAGTTAAACTATCTAAAGAAGCTCCTTCAAATTTTAAGGCATAATCCCGTAAAACCTGGTCTCCCCTTTGTCGAACGTTCTCTATGATTTCTTTTACAATAACCTCTTCCTTTTCCCGGGAACCAATATCTCTTTTTTGTTTTAGGTTATCCCATTCTTCCCTGCTGTATATTTTTATCATTTTTCTATCCTCCTTTTGCCTTGATGCTCCCCATTTTTATAATTTAACCAGACAGTATTAAAAGATAATTAAATTATATATCATTTTCATTACCTTATCCAGGGTAAAAAATTAAAGCGCTTAACAGCGCTTAAAATATTTTCAGGAGAATTTTGTTTCTTTTAGAGAGCTTTTAAAGCTTTACTAAACTCAGGAAAGGATATGTTGACACAATCACTGTCCGTTACCCTGGTTTCACCCCGGGCCGCCAAGCCGGCTACGGCCATGGCCATGGCTATTCGATGGTCTCCATGACTTTGACAAACTCCCCCGTTTAATTGTCCCGTGCCGTTTATAACCATACCATCAGGCCTGCTTTCAATTTGTGCACCCATTTTCTTTAATTCCTGAACAACTACAGAAATCCTGTCACTTTCCTTTACTCTTAGTTCCGCAGCATCTCTGATAACAGTTTTACCTTCAGCCATTACTGCGGCAACGGCCAGTACTGGTATTTCATCAATCAAACGGGGAATTATTTTCCCCCCTATCTCGACACCTCTAAGTTCAGCAGCTTCAACATTGATATCCGCCACAGGCTCTTCATTTTCAACTCTTTCATTTTCCAGGTAAATTTTTGCCCCCATTTCCAAAAGAACATCCAAAAGTCCCGTTCGGGTAGAATTAACTCCTACATTAATAATTTTTATACTGGAACCAGGTAAAATAGAAGCCGCAACCAAAAAAAATGCAGCCGAAGAAAAGTCACCGGGAACGTTTATCTCTCTTCCTGTTAGCCTAGGGTTTCCCTCTACTTCTACTTTTCCTCCTTCTTTGTTTACCTCTACCCCGAAGTGTTTTAACATTCTTTCGGTATGATCCCGGGAGAGGTATGGTTCAGTAACAGACGTTACCCCCTGGGCATAGAGACCGGCCAGTAAAATAGCAGATTTTACCTGAGCACTGGCCACCGGGGAGATATAGTCTATGGCTTTAAGGTTTCCCCCTAAAACTGACAAGGGTAAAAGAGCGGTACTTTTCCTGCCGTAAAAAACTGCTGCCATTTTACTCAAGGGTTCTACTACTCTTTCCATAGGGCGATTTCTCAAGGAAGAATCCCCGGTAATCACACTGTAGAAAGGATTACCTGCTAAAATTCCTAAAAGAAGACGAGCTGTAGTGCCTGAATTTCCAGCATTAAGAACATCCTCCGGTTCCTGAAGTCCGTACAGGCCATTACCTTTAATTATTACTTTATCCTCTTGAATATCAATATCTACCCCCATTTTACGAAAGCATTCAACAGTGCTATAAGAGTCCTCACCATGTAAAAACCCCTTGACTTCTGTAGTCCCTTCAGCCAAAGCACCGAGAATTATAGACCTGTGAGAAATAGATTTATCTCCAGGTATGTGAAACTGTCCGCTTATTTTATCCTTTGGCTTTATCAATAGTTCCATTTGGCCTCTCCCTGGTTAATATATTTTAAAACTTAACGTCAATAAATTCCCTCAATTGCTTTTACCTGATCATTGCTGAAAAACCCTCTTTATTCAGCAACTTATAAGCCCTATCTCTTTCCTCTAATGTAGAAAAACTAAATCTTAAGGAACCCCCTTCTTCCTCCCTGTTTTTTAAAATTTCTATGTCTTTTATATTTATACCTGCATTTCCAAACAGAGTAGCCATTTTGCCTATAACCCCTGGAACATCAGCTACCAGTACCACCAGGTCGTAAATTCCAGGAAGAAGACCCTTGACCTTTTTGGGAATATTTCCCCTAAGCTCCCTGGCTTTTTCCAGTTCTTCTTTGATTTTATCTTCATCCTCCCGGCTGAGGATACTTTCCATGATTTCAATTTGTCCTTTAAAGGCATTCAGGCATTTTAAAATCATTTCCCGGTTAGACAGGCAAATATCCTTCCACATGTAGGGATTGCTCATGGCTACCCGGGTAGTATCCCTGAATCCACCGGCTGCTAATAACAAAGCCTTTTTCAAGTCTGCACCTGTATCAGGGATAGTATTCACAAGAGCTGCAGCAGTTAGATGGGGCAGGTGACTTACCGCAGCTACCAACAGGTCATGTTCTTCAGGTTCCATAACTAAGCTCTGTGCTCCAGTTTCCTCAACCATCAGCTTTATTGCCTGCAGAGCGTTAATATTAGTTTTACTGCTGGCAGTCAAAATATAAATAGCATTTTCCAAAAGATAAGGATTAGCCGCCTCTACTCCCGATTCTTCGGAACCGGTCATGGGGTGGCCCCCGATAAAATATAAATTGGGAGGAAGTATTTTTTCTACTTCTTTGGTAAGTTTTAACTTGGTACTGCCCAGGTCTGTTATTATGCAACCGGGTTCAAGGAAGGGCATTATTTCTTCTATTAATGAAATAGTAACCCCTACAGGAGTGCCTATGATTACCAATTCTGCACCTTTAAGGCCTGCCCTTACATCAGTAGTTCCCGTATCTACCGCCCCCAATTCCCGGGCTGCTTCTATTTTGTTTTCATCTCTAAAGATTCCTGTTACTTCACCGCTCAACTTCCGGTTCCGGAGAGCCATACCCAGGGATCCACCCATCAGGCCTACTCCCATAACAGCAACTTTATTAAACAATATATTGTCCATTTTTTTCTCCCTTGTAATTCTAAAGCTTATGAAATAAAACTTTGGTCATGTTTAAAGTGTTCTATCTACGCTGGCAGCTACTCTTCTTAAGTCTTCCATAATCTCCTTGAATTGCAGGAGAGTGAGAGACTGGGGACCGTCACAGAATGCTTTTTCAGGATTAGGGTGAACTTCAACCATTAAGCCATCAGCCCCTGCAGCAATTGCTGCTTTACACATGGAAGGAACTAAATGTCGCACACCGGTTCCATGGCTTGGGTCTACAATAACAGGCAGGTGGCTGAGCTGTTTTACTATGGGAATACTGCTTAAATCCAGGGTGTTTCTGGTCTGGGTCTCAAAGGTGCGAATTCCCCTCTCACAAAGTATAACCTGGTAATTGCCTCCAGACATAATGTACTCAGCAGCCATTAACCATTCTTCTATAGTTGCAGAAAGCCCTCTTTTAAGCAGAACAGGTTTTTTAGCTTTACTAAGCTCCAGCAATAGATGAAAATTCTGCATATTCCTGGCTCCTACCTGAAGAACATCGGCGTACTGTTCCACCAGAGGAACAGACTGAGGGTTAACAACCTCCGTAACAATAGAAAGACCTGTTTTCTCCCTGGCTTTTGCTAATATTTTCAAACCCTCTTCTTCCATTCCCTGGAAAGCATAGGGGGAGGTCCTGGGCTTAAAAGCCCCACCTCTTAAAACATCAGCACCTGCTGCTTTTACCATCTCAGCCGTCTCCATCATCTGTTCTTCACTTTCTACAGCACAGGGCCCGGCCATAACCATAATTTTTTCCCCTCCGATTTTAGCCCCGTTTAAATCAATAATATTATTTTCCTGTTTAAATTCCCTGCATACTAGCTTGTAAGGCTTAGAAATAGGTACGACCTTCTCCACTCCCTCCAGGGCTTCAAGCCCCAGGGAAAGAGCTTTAGTCCGATCACCTATAGCTCCTATAACAGTTCTGGATTCGCCTTCAGAAAGGTGAATCCCAAAACCAAACTGTTTAAGCCTTGACATCACTTCATCTACCTGCTTTTTTTGAGCTCCCGGGTCCATTACAATAATCATTTTTTTTTACCTCCTATTATTTCACAAATAAAAAAACCTTCATCCCAAAGGGACGAAAGTTTACCTTCCGCGGTACCACCCTGGTTGACTGAATACATAATAACATACTCAGTCCCCTCGTCTAAAGGTACGGAAGGCTTCTCACCTTCTTATACCCCCTCCCTTTTAACGGTGGGAGTTTCCGTCAAAGCCTACTTGCTTCTGCTTTCGGTTTGCCTCTCCCAGATGTATTCGGTATTAATTCTGGCACCAGGGTTCCAGCACTCCCCGGCTCTCTATAGCCTTAATTAATACTTACTCTTTCCGATCATAGAAGTTTCATATAATAA
Source organism: Syntrophomonadaceae bacterium (assembly GCA_003555415.1). Taxonomy (GTDB): domain Bacteria; phylum Bacillota; class Dethiobacteria; order SKNC01; family SKNC01; genus PWHX01. The sequence continues at coordinate 22,237 of PWHX01000103.1, forward strand.
TTTGTGATTAATTTTACTACGGTGGAAACTATTTGTCAATAATTCTTTTACTTCTTCTTCTAAAATAAGTTTTTCACCAGGTTGGATTTGGGCCTAAAACTTCTACCCGTTCCTTGAGAGTTATGGCTCCCTTTTCACAAAGTGTCCGGCATATACCACAGCCGTAGCAATTATGGGGGTTTATCCTGCATTTCCGGTTTGTCAAATCAAACTCTAACGCATCAAAAAGGCAGTATTTCAAGCACAATTTACAACCGCTACAAATCATGGGGTCAATGCAGGCTACGTATTCCCCCTTCCACATGGCCTTGGCAATGTCCATTTTTACCTGGACATTATAAGCCATGCAATTCGTATCACAGTTGCAGATGGCTCCTATAAATGGAGTGCCAAAAGTCCATATGCTGTGAACCATTCCCTCCTCTTCCAGGGACCTTACAAACTCTTTAGCCTCTTCTTTGGTAATCACATCAAAGTCACTGAAATCTGGAATATCCTTAGCATATTCAGTCATATCCATGCCTACCCCCAGACAGTATCTGACCTCTTTACCGATTGTTACTCTTCGGCAAACGCAGGGCAAACGTACAATAGAATTAACTTTGTTTAGTATTGTTTCGGTATCTTCCAGAGGTATTACCTGGCCAAAATGATTTTTTTTTAAGTTAGAGGTAACTGCAGGATAAACAAAATGATCATAAAGAGAAGGAATTCTTTTCTTGAACCAGTAAGCCGTATAGGGAAAAATAGACAATCTCTTTTTAAAGCCCCGGAGGTATTTCTTAAATTTTTTATCAGTATTAACCTGATAAAAAACTTCCCG
>PWHX01000143.1 GCA_003555415.1 Syntrophomonadaceae bacterium
CCGTTACATGCCTGGATACAAAATGGAGCTTTATCCAACACCGGTAGAAACACTGGAAAAGGCCCTTCATAGAGCCAGAGAAAAAATGGCATATGTTTATATTGGTAATGTCAGGGACAATGCCTTTTCCCATACCTACTGCCCCCGCTGTGATAGGCTGCTTTTAAGGCGAGCAGCTTTTATGACCAAAAACGAAGGAATAAATGAGGATCACAACTGCAGGGATTGTGGAAAGGAGATATACGTAACAGGTAAGATCAAGGGCTAACTTCAAATAAGACATATATCCAGGGCTATAACAAAGTATTATAACAGGACAAATGGCATAAAATTATCCTAAGGAAAACTAAAGGAGACAAAAAAGATGAACAACCTGGTCCTGGAGATAATTAAGTTTCTTATATCCTTTGTAGAAGCAATAAATGAAATTGTATGGGGTATTCCCCTAATTATATTAATATTAGGCACAGGTATATACCTTACTTTTCGTACAAGATTTATTCAGGTTACCCGCAGCCGGCTAATAATTGGCACTGTAATTTCAGGCTTTTTAAGTAAAAAAGGTGTAGGGGACATTTCTCCTTTTCAGGCACTTACCACGGCCCTGGCTGCTACCGTAGGGACTGGAAATATAGCCGGGGTGGCAACGGCCATCTCCCTGGGAGGAGCCGGTTCCATGTTCTGGATGTGGCTTTCAGCCTTTTTCGGTATGATAACCAAGTACAGTGAGATTGTTCTGGCAGTGCATTACAGGAAAAGCAGGGGTGGTGGTGTAGCAGGAGGCCCCATGTACTTTTTAGAGGCAGGATTAAATAACAGGTTACTGGCTGTTCTATTTGCTGTTTTTGGTTCTCTGGCTGCTTTTGGTATTGGAAATATGGTGCAGGCAAATTCTGTTGCTGATGCAGTAGGAGAGACCCTGGGAGCACCTTCTTTGGCCACCGGTCTAGTTTTAGCTGTAGCCGCAGGCCTGGTAATCTTAGGCGGCATAAAAAGAATTGGATCTATTACGGAGAAGGTGGTTCCTTTTATGGCAGCTCTTTATGTGATAGGAGCAGTAGCTATAATTATAACTCACCGGGAGGCGGTTCCCGGTGCACTGGTAAGCATCTTTAACCTGGCCTTTACCAGGGAGGCAGCCGTAGGAGGTTTTGTGGGCTCTGGAGTCAGGGAAGCGGTGCGTTTTGGTGTGGCCAGGGGGATATTTACTAATGAGGCCGGGCTGGGCAGTGCATCAATAGCCCATGCTTCAGCCAGAACGGAACACCCTGTGCAGCAAGGAGTCTGGGGTATTGTTGAGGTATTTGTGGATACTCTGTTAATATGTACCCTTACAGCCCTGGTTATTTTGGTAACGGGAGCTCTAGACTCCGGCCTGGAGGGGGCAGCTCTTACCTCCGAAGCTTTTAACCGGGGTCTTCCTGGACCCGGTGGCCTTATTGTTTCCATAGGTCTTATTTTCTTTGCTTTTACCACGCTTCTGGCCTGGTCTTTCTACGGAGAAAAGTGTTTTGAGTATCTTTTTGGGACCAGGGCTTCCCTCAGATACCGACAGGCGTGGCTTCCTTTTATTGTAGTAGGGGCTGTGGGAGGTTTAAGAAGTATCTGGGCTGTGGCAGACACTTTAAACGGATTAATGGCCATACCTAACTTGATAGGATTGATAGGCTTAAGTGGTATAGTAGTAAAGCTTACGCGGGAATATTTTAAATAATAAATTTATAAATTTAAGATAGATATCTTTTTATGGTTATTTATAAAACTTTAGGCATGAATAGGAAGGTATTTATAATTAATAATAGAATTTATTAATAAAAAGCAGATTATTACGGGGGTCATTTATGTAATGTGGGAACAGTTCCAGAGCATATTTTTTCAGTTCGGCTGGCGGGATGTACTTGATATTGCTCTTATTGCCTTTATACTCTATAAGCTAATTGTATTAATCCGAGGGACCAGGGCTGTACAGCTATTAAAGGGTCTGGTTTTGTTGTTAATAGCTACAGTGGTTGTAAGGCAACTGGGATTAACAGCTATTGATTGGGTTTTGCGACAGGTAATGACTATAGGATTAATTGCCATTCCCATTGTTTTTCAGCCTGAATTAAGAAGGGGTTTAGAACAATTGGGCCGGGGAAAAATATTTGTAAGAACTTCCCACATTTATGGAGAAATAGACCTTCAGAAGGTTATAGAGGAAATTATTAAGGGTATTCAAGTTTTAGTTAAAAACAGGATCGGCGCCCTTATTGTAATGGAAAGAGAAACCGGGATTAACGAATTTATTGAAACCGGGATTCATACAGATGCTTATGTGTCGGCAGAATTATTAATTAATATTTTTATGCCCCGTACTCCCCTTCACGACGGAGCTATAATAATTCGTGGTAACAAAATAATGGCTGCTGGCTGTTACCTCCCTCTTACAGAAAACCCTCATTTGAGCAAAGAGCTGGGCACAAGACACAGAGCAGCTCTTGGCATATCTGAATATACAGATGCTGTGGCTATTGTTGTTTCTGAGGAAACGGGAGCCCTTTCTCTGGCTAACAACGGTAAACTTACCCGTTATCTGGATAATAAAACCCTGGAAAAAATGCTTTTCAATTTTTTCCAACCGTCTTCCAATAATTCATCTTTCTGGCAATGGAGGTCCTCTTAATGATTGATCGTCTCTTACAAAATAATAATGCGGTAAAAATATTGTCTATTTTTTTAGCCTTTGTTATATGGCTTTACATAGCTGGAGATACAAGGACATTCTCTGAATTTGAAAGCAGCACCAGGCACTTTATAAAAATTCCGGTGGAGTACCACAACCTGTCGGAGTACCTGGAAGTTGTGGAAATGACTGAGGAGGTAGATATAACTGTTCGGGGGCAATCTGAGGACCTGGCCCAGTTAATGCCGGATGACTTGGAAATATACGTAGATTTAAGAGAATTAAGAGAAGGGGAGCATAAACTGGCCGTCCGGGGGGAAGCTCCTTCAGGTATAAAAATTGAAAAAGTATCTCCTTCTGAAGTAAAGGTAGAAATTGATGAAGTTATTACCCGGCAGATGGAGATCAAGCCCATAATCAGTGGAGAACCTGCTGATGGGATGGTTGTTGATGATATCCACCTGGAACCCTCTAACGTAATAGTTAAGGGAACCAGCAGTAATCTTTTTAAGGTAGAAGAGGTATGGGCAGTTATAGATGTTGAAGGGGAAACAGGAGATATCACCAAAACTGTTACTTTTAAAACGGTAGATAGAGTGGGACGGGAGGTTACAGGCCTGGAATTGACACCGGAAGAGGTTGAGGTTTCTGTGAATATAGATTATGCCAAGAAGGAAGTGCCTGTGGAGGCCTCTCTAAAGGGGGATCTCCCCAAAGGCTTAACCATAAAAGAAGTTAAGGCTCAACCTGAAACTGTTGTTCTTTCAGGTTTAAAGGAAAGGCTTAAGGAAATTGAAGTAATAGAAACCCTGGAGATAGATCTAAAAGGAAGGGAAGAAACCTTTACTAAAGAAATACAATTGGATATACCCGAGGGGACAAGCCTGGAAACGGACACAAGTATTTCGGTTATGGTATTAATTGGGTCTATTGATGAATAAGTATTAATGATATAATGATTGCAGTTTAAGGAGGTTTAAGGTTTTGGATAAACTTTTTGGGACTGATGGAATAAGGAGTGTAGCCAACCGTAGCCTTACGGCTGCTTTGGCCCTTGAAATTGCCAGAACAGGTTCTTTTTTTCTTACCAGAGAAAGTGAAAATCCTTATATGGTAGTAGGAAAAGACACAAGGATATCTGGAGATATGCTGGAAGGTGCCATTATTGCCGGTATAACTTCCCTTGGAGTGGATGTTTACCTTACAGGAGTTGTGTCTACTCCCGGGGTGGCCTATTTAATAAGGGATTTAAAGGCCCAGGGAGGCATAATGATATCTGCCTCTCATAATCCGGTGGAGGATAATGGTATTAAATTTTTCAATTCAAAGGGATTAAAACTTACTGATAAAATGGAAGGGCAAATAGAAAAAGCTTACTTTCAAAGCCATGATGATCTTCCCAGACCTGTTGGTGGAGATATAGGCAGGGTGTACAGGGTCGAAGATTCTATTCACCGCTACATACAATTTCTAAAGAAGTCTATTTCCGCAGATTTAAAGGGGCTTAAAGTTGTTTTAGATTGTGCTAACGGGGCTCTTTACCAGATTGCACCCCTTCTATTTGAGGCGTTGGGAGCAGAAGTTATAACCCTTAACGGCAATCCTGATGGGAAAAATATTAATGTTAACTGTGGTTCTACCCACCCTGAAGTTGTGAGAGGTGCCCTCCTTTCCCAGGGCGGCGACGTAGGTTTTACTTTTGATGGTGATGGGGATAGGCTTATTGCCGTAGATGAAAAGGGCAATATATTAGACGGGGACAAGATTATGATTATTTGTGGCAATTACTTAAAAGAAGCAGGCTTATTAAAGAAAGACACTATCGTATCTACCGTAATGAGCAATCTGGGAATGGATCTGGCGGCACAGGGGTTGGGACTGAAAGTAAAAAGAACCCAGGTGGGGGATCGTTATGTTTTAGAGGAAATGCTTAATGAAGACTATAATTTTGGGGGTGAACAATCCGGACACATTATTTTCTTAAACCATAATACTACCGGTGATGGAGCTTTAACAGCCCTGCAGCTTACCGAAGTCTTAATAAGATCAGGAAAACCCCTTTCAGAGCTGGCTGGACTTATGGAAAAGCTACCCCAGGTACTTAAAAACGCCAAAGTAAAAGATACCAGTAATTTACATGCAAGCAGCCGGGTAAGTGAAATTATAGCCCAGACGGAAGATAAACTGGGGGATACAGGTAGGGTATTGGTTCGTCCTTCAGGGACGGAACCCCTGGTAAGGGTTATGCTGGAGGGTCAAAATGAGGAAGAGTTGCATACAATGGCTAGTGAAATGGTAAAAGTTTTGGAGGAAGAGCTAAGCTAAATTAAGCTTATTTCAAAGAAATTGTTTTAAATAAAGGGGGTGAAGGGTAGAGGGCAGATAGAGGCTGTTAAGGGAAATAGCGATAGTAACGGCAGTATATGTTTATTTAAAAGCGCTTGGACATATTTTTTATAAATATGTTGACGAGGATGGAGGTTTATCGAAAAATCGGCGGATGCCTCCCGGTTGACCACGACCGTCAAAAAATCTCTTAAAACTGGTAAGCGATTACCATGACAAAGGGGATTGGGTGGTTAAAAAATAAAATGTTATCCCTGAATAGGGATTTAAAGTTAATTATATAAAACCGGAGGTAAAAGTTTATGTGTGGAATAGTAGGTTACATTGGTAACAGAGATGCCTGTTCTATTCTTATAGATGGGCTGAAAAAGCTGGAGTATCGCGGCTACGATTCAGCAGGAATTGCCCTTTTAGACCAGGGTATTATTGATATAGTTAAGACTGTAGGAAGATTGAATAGTTTAGAACAGAAAATTAATGGTGGAGTCTTCAAGGGTCAGGTAGGAATAGGTCACACCAGGTGGGCAACTCATGGGCGACCGTCAGATGATAATTCCCACCCCCACGAAGGATGTAACGGGAGCTTTGCCGTTGTGCATAACGGCATTATCGAAAACTACCTTAAATTGAAGGAGTGGCTCACAGCAGAGGGACACCTGTTTTCCTCTGAAACGGATACAGAAGTGCTGCCCCACTTAATAGAGCATTATTATAACGGTGAACTTATTGAAGCTGTAAGGAAAGCCATCTCTCAGGTTGAGGGGTCCTATGCTTTTACAGTAATGTCTGACCATGAGCCGGATAAACTGATATGTGTAAGAAAAGATAGTCCGCTGGTAATTGGAGTTGGTGAGGAGGAAAAGTTTATAGCCTCAGATATTCCTGCAATTCTTGGGCATACCAGAAACACTTATGTTTTAGATGATGGAGAGATTGCCCTGGTAGAAAAAAA
>PWHX01000105.1 GCA_003555415.1 Syntrophomonadaceae bacterium
AAACAAGTGTGAAAAACCAGTTCTACATAGTATTCAATATCCCGCTTCAAGAAAGAATAAGAAGTTAGTAGCACATTGTTTACTTTCTCTTTTCTTAATCAGTCGTTTGTTATTGGAAGCCAAACCCTAAATGTACTACCCTTATTATCCTTGCTCTCCGCTTCTATTTTACCATCGTGAAGTTCAACTAATTGCTTGGCAATAGCCAGACCTAAACCTGTTCCTTTACTGCTCCGAGAGCGGGATTTATCTGTCTTATAAAATCTCTCAAATATATTTGGCAAATCTTCCTGGGATATACCGCTTCCAGTATCCGTAACTTCCAGAACTATCCAGGATAAATATTGGTAAACTTTTAACTTTACATCACCACCGGGGGGTGTATATTCAATAGCATTATCTAGAAGATTAATTAATACCTCATGGAGTCGATAGCGGTCTCCCCAGAGCGTGGGTAATTTAGGAGACACCTCTAAATGCAGTGAAACTCCCTTCTCATCCCCTCTGATAACCATACTTTCAAAGCTCCACTCTGCCATTTCTTTCACGAAAATCTCCTCTTTTTTCAGGGACATCTGGCCACTCTCCAAGTGGGAAAGCTTTAACAGTTCATCAACAAGTCTGCTCAAATGAACAGAATTATCAAGGATCACCTTAAGGTACTTTTCCTTTTCTTCCTCATCTATTAGACCATCCAACATCAATTCAGAAAAACCCCGCACAGAAGCTAGGGGAGCTTTCAGCTCGTGGGAAACATTGGCAACTAAATTTTGGCGCAGCTTTTCCAAGCGTTTTTGCTCCTCAAGTGTCTTCTCTACCTGCTCCACAGAGTAATTAAAAGACTTTATAAGGCCACCGATTTCGTTGTCAGGTTCTTCATCAATTTTACACCTGAAATTACCTGAAGCCATATCCAAAGCAGCACGATTTAATTTCAGAAGAGGCCTGGTAAGGGTTTTCGACAGTGAAAAAGCTAAAATTCCAGCGATTACTACACCTATCCCTCCTGAATATAGGAATAAAAGGCTCACATGAGCTATGGTTTCTTCTATCCCGCTAAGGGGGGCACTCAAGATAATAGCACCAATAACATGTTCGTCAGAATTATCATCATCCGCTTTTCCATTGTCTTCATTAAAAACGGGAGCAGCTACCAGGAAACGTTTCAACTCGGGGCCATATATTTTTTTTGTCAACATGTTGCCTTTAAAGATGTGATTGACTTCCCTCTCTTCCAAACCTACCCCTTCCCTTTGATCATCTTCTATATCAGTATCTTCATAGTCAACAATAAAAAGATGTTCCCTCTGATTGTCTAAGACTCTTATTTTAATGTTATGGGATATAGCCAGGGTTTTCACTGTTTTTTCCACAGCTTTAAGGTCATTTTCCCTAAGGTCTCCTTCAATTAAGTTGACAGCATTCTGAGTCTGGGCTGTTAGTTCCCATTCCCTTGTATTTAAAAAATAGTTTTCAATCAAGTATGTAAGAAAAACCCCAATTATAATTAGACTTAGTGCTACTACCACAAGATAAGACAACATTAATTTACTGAACAGGCTTCGAGGCTTATATGGAAATTTAATCAAAGCTCTTTCACCTCAAATTTGTAACCTTTTCCCCATACCGTTTGTATGTAATTAACATGTTTATCATAACGGGCAATCTTGCTGCGGAGTCGCTTTATATGTTCATCTACAGTACGGGTGCCCCCTGCTGAACTATCAAATCCCCAAATTTGCCTGAGCAGTTCTTCTCTGGTAAAGGTTTTGCCTTCATTATGAGCAAATAATGTCATCAGCTCTATTTCTTTAGGTGTCAGGTCCAGTTCGGTTTCACCTACTCTAACTATATAGCTACGCATATCAACAGTAAGGTTACCAAACTGTAATAAATCCTGTACTTTATTATATTTATCAGAACGACGGATAAGGGCTTTTACTCTGGCTACCAGTTCCCGTGGACTAAATGGCTTGGTTACATAGTCATCGGCACCCATCTCCAGGCCCAGAACACGGTCTACCTCTTCTCCCCGGGCAGTAAGCATTATAATAGGTATGCCTTGCATATGACCACCTCTTATTTCCCGGCAGATTTCCCAACCGTCCTTTTCCGGAAGCATTATATCCAAAAGGAGAACTACAAAACCACCCTCTTGTATTTTTTCCATGCCTGACTTTCCATCGAGAGCGGTTTCTACTTCAAAGCCTTCTGATTCTAAAGCTATACGGACAAGATCACATATGTGGTGATCATCATCTACAATCAAGACCTTTTCAGTCATTTTAAAACCTCCTCATTATTGTTATTTATTCTTTGACATAATTCTAATTCCTGTAAAACATAATTAAAATTTTGTAATCCCGAGGAGGTTATTAAAATAATATTAACAAAGCCAAATAAAAAATAGGAGTTGGTGATGAGTATTTATAACTCACCACCAACTCCTATTTTTTGAAATAATTAATTAATAATTAAGCATAGACTATATTTGAAAACTAATTTTATGGTTTTACGGCTTCCAAGTGTGGAGCCTTAGCTTCCTGGAGCAAACTACTTGTACAATCATTACAAATCATCTTATCCTTAAAAGTAATTACATTTCCTGCCGCTCCACAAAAAATACACGCTGGCTCATATTTTTTTAAGATTATTTTGTCTTGATCAACAAAAATCTCCAGCGGATCTTTCTCCTTTACACCTAACGTTCTTCTTAATTCTATAGGAATTACAATTCTCCCCAGTTCATCAACCTTCCTGACAATACCAGTTGACCTCACTCGCTCCCCTCCCTTCGTAACTCGACATAAAATAACAATATTTGCATATTATTATAGCAAATTAAACCAACTAACGCAATATACAGAAAATATTTTTATATTTTATATTTTTTATCCAATATTAGTTAGTCATCTTGTGGAAAATGCAAAAATGCTGAACTGTTCACAAAATTGATTATTAAACATAATTTAATATATGAAAATATTTATCTAAAATTATGAAGATAATGCATTTTCACTAAAGAAAGGGAGACGTATGCGTACTTATAAAATATTATTTCTAGAGCATCGATCACAATATTTAAACAGCCTGGGTGATTCATTAGCTCAGTTAGGTCATGAGATTTTCATTCAGACATCCTGGGCACCTGCAAAAATAGATGCCGCACTTTCTTATTTCAAGCCAGACATTATAATTACTATCGGTTGTGGCCATGTTCCTATTTGTTCTCCATATCTTAATAAGCTGCATGAATTATGCAGAAAATATGGCCTCTTTCATATAAACTGGGCAATAGAAGATAAAATCCACCATACATACTGGTCAATTCCTTATATAAAACGTATCAAGCCTGACTTAGTTTGGACCATTCATCCAGATTGTGTTAATAATTATGAAAAACTTGGCATCCCTTCAAGCTATTTAAACTTTTCTTTCAACCCAAGAATGTTTCCTGAAAAAAAATATGATACAAAAGAACCACTTGATATTTCTTTTGTTGGCTCAACTCATCTTCGCAAAAGAACATACCGTTATGATAGTCTACAGCAACTACTATTCCCTCTGATTAAAGCTAGAATAAAGACACATATTTGGGGATCTGGATGGAATGAAAACCTGGCATTTATAAGAAACCAGTTCGGGGTGACCATACCTCGTGACTGGATTCAAGGATTTCTTCCATATGAATATTCTGCGTCAATCTATCATTCATCAAAAATTGTTTTAGGTGTGCAAAATGCTGAAGACCAGGTTTCTCAACGCACATTTGAAATATTAGGCACAGGTTCTTTTATGATTGCCAGTAAGACTAAGGCAATAACAAAAATGTTTAAAGATAAGAAAGAAATTGTTGCTACAAGTTCACCTGAGGAAACAATTGAATTAGTAAACTACTATCTAAAACAACCAGAAGTAAGACATAAGTTGGGATATAATGCTCGCCAAAAAATATTGAATAAATATACTTTCTATCACCAATTAAACAAGATCTGGCCCAAAGTAGATAAATTAATAGCTCAAAAGAAGGAATTAAATAACACTATCAAACCTTATTTTAAAGAGGGGGTAACTTACAATGACACTAGGTAACGTCTTAGTTACTGGTGGTGCAGGCTTTTTAGGATCACAGCTCATCAGAAAAATTCTTCCTATTTGTCGTCATATCTATGTAATTGATGATTTGTCTACTGGGCAGCGGGAAGCAATACCATCTTCAGGGAAAATTACTTTCATCAAAGGCAGTATCACTAACAAGAAATTAATTCAAAATTTAGTATCTAGGGTTGAATATATTTTTCATTTAGCCTGCAGTAATTTATTAAATTCTTCTCACAACCTCGAGCAGGATTTTAATACAAATCTGTACGGTGGGTATGTAATGCTGCAATGTGCACACAACCATTGTTCAAACTTGAAGAGGTTTATATATACCTCTACTTCTTCTATCTATGGTGATGCTCCTATTTTCCCCACGACAGAAGATTATTATAGTATTCGACTCCCTTATGCAGCGAGTAAATTTTCAGTAGAACATTATTGTGATGTTTTTTATCATATGTATCAACTTCCAGTTTCGGTATTAAGATTGTCCAATGTATTTGGTCCAGGTCAATTACCTTCAAACCCCTATTGTGGGGTAATTGCAAAGTTTTTTGAAGCTGTAAAGAAAAAAGAGCCCCTTATTATTTATGGCGATGGTCAGCAAACACGTGATTTTACTTATTTGGAAGACGCATTGCAAACAATTATGTTGGCCGCTATAAAAGAAAAAGCAATAGGACAGGTATATAATGTAGGAACTGGAAAAGAAACTACTATAATTAAACTGGCAGAAAAAATTAAGCAAATTACAGGATTTACTGATGCCATCATGCATTTTAAGCCGAAAAGACCAGTGGATATAGTGGAAAGAAGAAGTATAGATTCAGAAAAAATTCAAAAAGATTTACAGTGGAGAGCATACTATTCTCTTTCTAAGGGTTTAGCCCTGACTTTTAAGTGGTTTAAGGAAGACACATAGCCAAACAAGATAGCAAATAAGCGGCTTTCTTATCATATTTATGTTTAGAAAGAACTTCGGCCTGACCGTTTTTAGCAATGGTCTGGCGTTCCTTTTCGTGGTCAAGGTAATAATCCACCAGTTCTAAAGTTTCTTTCGATGAGCTAGACATAACCAGGTGATAACGGTCAATAAAAAGCCTGTTAAGGGCTGGTATCCTTGCCGTTAACTGAAACCCGCCGCAACCCATTATTTCAAATGTACGCAAAGTCACTTGAGTTTTATGCTGGTTTTGGTTTTGCAAATTAAGAGTAATCTTTGCACTTTTATATGCCCTAAAAGTATCTTCAAAAGGAATTGGCCCTAAATAGTTAATTTTTGAAAGAAGCTTACTATTTAAACAGGACGCCTTCTCCCAACCTTTGCCACACAAAACCAGGTCATAGCCATTTTCAATTAAAGGTCTTACTATTACCTGTATAGTTTTTTTCCTAAAAATGGGTTCATCATAAGTATTGGCTACCAGCACCAGGTCATGGTTATACCTGGGGTCAGGCAATTCTGAAGCAGGTGGCTCTAAGCTTGGATTATAACCAAATTCTAGATGGAATGCCGGTATCCCTAAATCACGGTAAAAGGGTATGCAGTCAGCATTGATGGTAAAAACTACATCCGGCTGAACAGTCCTAACCATATGCAAAGACCATTTTTCAAAAAAATTAATATCTTCAGTTGCCCAGTAAACATGCAGACAACCGTAATCATTGGCTATTTCTTTAATATTCTTTAAATTTTGCGGTTTATAATTATGAATCCAACCAACAGTAACTAAAAGATCAGGTTGAAACTCTTCCATATGCCTGATTAAGTAATCCTTTTGCAGGTTAACAACTATTCTTACATCATGCCCAAGCTGACGAAATCCCCAGGGCAACCCATTAATCCAAACAGGATGTCCGTTAAGAAATAAAATACGCAAAATTATACACTCCTTTATTTGATAATAACTGTTATTCAAATAAGTGATCCTTAAACCACCAGCAAGGATGGACCAAAATTTGCATTTGCGGATATTTACCAATATGTGTACACATGCAACCTTCCCGCCAGTAACCAAAACTGTCGGAAATGTATTTCATATCCCTTATGAATGTTTTATCATAAGCATCATAATGTATACCTGCTTGCTTCTTACTTATGCTTTTAAAAAAACTCCGATTATGCCTGGGGCCTGCCGGGCTATGCTCACCATGAGCTGCTGCTGACACTATAGAAATATCTAACACCATTTCCAAAACTTTTTTTTCCCGTAAGAATACCTCCCGGGGATTTTCATCGGTTATATAGCTAAAATCTATTGATTCAAAATGCAATCCGATTTCATGCCCTAAGGAATGTATTTCTTTTAAAGCCTTATATGCATTATATTCAAAAACATTATAAGATAATGCGTGAACCCTAACAAAGTAAGTAGCCCGTACTCCTAATTTATTTTCTATTCTTGCCATATTTAAGGCTCTATAGAGGTAACAGTCAATATCATGCCTTAAAATAATGAATGGTTGATTTTGACTTATGTTTTTAACCTCTTCAAAAGAGATTATAGAATATCCTTTATCTTTGGCTTGCTGAAGGCAATAACAATAATGCTCATAAGTCCATGAACAGGTCATTTAGATAACACCTCCTGCCTTCTATTTTATATTGCCGGTTGTTATTTCAGTATGGCATTTATTACATCTTAAAACTACACCAGATTCTTTAACAATGGTTTTCCCGCAGCGGCAGATCCAACCCATGACTTTTGAAGGATTACCATAAATTACAGCATGATCCGGCACATCTTTTGTAATTGTTGTGCCTGCTGCAATAAATGCATATTTTCCAATAACAACGCCACAAATAATTGTAGCATTAGCTCCAATGGTTGTTCCTTCTTTAACTAAAGTTTTTTCGTATTCACTTGATGTGTTTCTTGGAAATGCGCTACGAGGAATTTTAGTATTAGTAAATACCATGCTGGGACCACAAAAAACGTCTTTTTCCAGTGTAACACCTTCATACACACTTACATTATTCTGAATTTTAACATTGCTGCCTATCTTAACTCCTGGTGCTATAAAAACATTCTGTCCAATTTTACAACTCTGCCCTATTTTAGCTCCTGCCATAATATGACTATAGTGCCATATTTTAGACCCTCTGCCTATACTAACTGATTCATCAATATAGGCTGTTTCATGAATAAAAAAAATTTCGCTTTCCTCATTCTCATCTATACATTTTTCTGCCTCTACTAAAACTTTAACCACTTCTACCCCCGCTCTACCATCAGCAATTGGAGTACTTCTACTCTTTACACACTCCAGAAAATGTAAAACCTCATTCTCGAGGGCATCAATTTTCTCGAAACATAACTTCTCTATCCCTTTATCCCAGATAGTCAAATCTTTACTTGCTCCCTTTAGGTAAATTTCCAATTTATCTTTATGCTCATCATAAACCAACATCCCATTTGTTCCAACAATAAATGTTTTACGTTCATCTTTTGGCCATAACCAGGAAATGTGTATATGTGCTTTTACTTTACTTTCAAAATCTAATTTAATATGAACATTATCCTCAATTTGTGACTGTATTGCCGACTGCCCGGTAGCAGTTACGTTTACTACAGGGGAATTTACTAAAGATAATAAAACCGCAACATCATGGGGGGCAAAGCTCCAAAGAACATTCTCCTGGCTGCGGATCTTGCCAAGTTTAAGCCTTCGCATTTCAATAAAATATACATCACCAATAACTCTGTCACATATGCATTCAATCATCTTTTTAACAGCAGGCTTATAAAGTAGTAAATGTCCTACCAAGATTATTCTTTTATAAATTTTTGCTAACTCAACTAATTCTAAAGCCTCATCTACAGTAAGTGCTATCGGTTTCTCAACCAACACATCTTTGCCGGCTTTAATTGCATTTTTTACTATTTCATAATGTGTAGAAGCTGGGGTGGCCACCACTACAGCATAAATATCTGATCTCCTTAACAGAGCTTTGTAATCACCTGTAACTTCTATTTCCGGGTATTTTTTTTTATATTTATTTCTTATTGATTCATCGGAATCTGCCAAAGCTGTTAGAACATCTAACTTTTTTAAAACTCGAATATAGTTTTTCCCCCAGTCACCTGCACCCAACAATGCTACTTTCAATTTTTTTATCATAAGAGAATAACCTTCCTCTCTCGACCAGGTACTGCTTTTGTTGCATTTCTCGTATCAATTACTTTCTTAGCTGTCTCAACAAGCCAGTGATAATCGATACAGGAATGGTCTGTGGCAATTAATACCAGGTCTACACTATTTACAGTTTGTTCATTAAGTGATACTGATTTAAACTGTCTGGAGTTTATTTCTATTTTATATATATAGGGATCGTAGTAAGCAATATTGACACCGTCTTTAAGCAGTAACTCCGCTATTTGAATGGCAGGTGATTCCCTATAATCATCAATATCTTTCTTATATGCCATGCCTATTATTAGTATTTTTGATCTAGACGGAACTACTTCACTTTCATTAAGTGTCCGCATTACTTTTTCCCTTACAAATTCAGGCATCATGCGGTTTATATCCTCGGTAATCCTGATAAACCTGGAGGAGAAATTATACTCCCGAGCTTTCCATTCTAAATAATAGGGGTCTACCGGAATACAGTGGCCTCCTGTCCCTGGGCCAGGATAAAAAGACATAATTCCGAAGGGCTTTGTAAAAGCTGCATCCAGTATTTCCCATATGCTTACTCCCATTTTGTCACATAGAAGTGCCATTTCATTAACTAAAGCAATGTTTACAGCTCTGAAAGTATTCTCATAAACCTTTGCCATTTCTGCAACTTTTGCACTGGAAACAGGTACTATCTGCTCAATGGTCTGCGAATAAAAAGTTACTCCAACGTCTAACGAATCAGGTCCTACACCTCCAACAACTTTATTTATGTTTTTTGTAGTGTAGCGTTTATCACCCGGATCAACTCTCTCTGGAGAATGGCATAAATAAAAGTCCTTTTCAACATTTAGCCCAGAGCTTTCAAGAACAGGCAGCATCACTTCTTCCGTAGTACCCGGGTACGTAGTTGACTCCAGGGATATCAGCTGGCCAGGCCTTAAATTGTGGGCAATCTTATTAGTAACACTTTTAACATGCTGGAGGTCAGGAACAAGGTTTACAGTCAAGGGTGTAGGCACACATATTACAATGATATCCATATTTTTTATTAAAGAAAAATTGTTTGCTGCACTGATTTTGCCCTTTTTTACTAGATCCTTTAGCTCTTCATCTTTTATATCAGAAATATAATTTTCCCCACAATTAACATTGTGGACACGTTTTTTGTTTTGATCGACACCAGTAACAGAAAAGCCCATTTTGGCCTTCTCAACCACAAAAGGTAAACCCACGTAACCTAACCCGACCACGCAAATGCGAGCAGACCGGTTCATTATTTTTTTCTTAAGTTTATCTTTTATGGGATTTATACCAACATTTAATCTTGCCACAGTAATACCTTCTTTCATTTAGAGCTACTTTGAAAAAATTTTACAACCCTATCTACAACATAGCTTACTTCTTTATCAGTTAGTTCTGGAAACATGGGTAACGATAACACTTCTTTGCAGGCAGTTTCAGTTACTGGAAAATCACCCTTCCGGTATCCATATGATGAGATCACCTTCTGTAAATGCAACGGTACCGGATAATAAACAGTAGTTCCAATTCCTTTATTTTTAAGGTATTTCTGCAATTCATTCTTCTGGTTTGTTTGTATAGTATACTGATGATACACATGGTAGGCATATTTCGGCTCCTGAGGAAGCTTTATCGACAAGCTACCTGCACTGATATGTTTTTTAAACAGGTTACTATATAATTCGGCAATTTTTCGCCGCCTTTGTGTCCACTGTTCAAGATAATTAAGTTTCATGTTTAAAATAGCTGCCTGTAATTCATCTAATCTGCTATTACATCCTAGCAAATCATGATGATACTTTATTTTTGATCCATGGACCCTTAACAAACTTACTTTCTCAGCAATGTCAGGATTATCTGTTACAACCATACCTGCATCTCCAAAAGCACCTAGATTCTTCGTTGGGAAAAAGCTAAAACAACTCAAGTCACCTAAAGAACCCACCCTTTGCCCCTGGTATTTGGCCCCTAATGCCTGAGCTGCATCCTCTATAACCTTAAGCTTATATTTCTTAGCTATCTGTAATATTTTATCCATTTTAGCCGGGCAGCCATATAGGTGAACAGGCAAAATAGCTTTAGTATTGGGCGTTACCTTCTCTTCAATGAGTTCAGTAGCAATATTCCAAGTTTCATTATCTATATCAACAAATGTCGGTTTAGCACCAGCTCTGATTATTGAGCCTGCCGTAGCAAAAAAAGTAAAAGGTGTTGTAATTACTTCATCCCCTTGACCTATACCACAGGCTATTAAAGATAGGTAAAGGGCATCACTACCATTAGCCACGCCAATACCATGATTAACCGTACAATAGTTAGATATCTTTTTTTCAAATGTACTAACATTTTCGTTAAGCACAAACCTACCCTTATCGAGAAGTAACAAAAAACAATCAGTCAATTTTTCTTTTAGTAACTGGTTTTGACGAACAAGACTAAAACTGGGAATATTCATATTTGTTTTATGCTCTAACAATTATATCCATCCTTTTTTCATTATTATTCGATATAATATGATATTAAGAATAAAACGGTTCTCCTTTTTGGTTAGTTTTCTAAACAAAAATACGGTTGTTGAACTGTTCAACAACCGTATTTCTCACATCAGGTTATAAATTAACATATTATTTTTAAATCCCTATCAGGGGCAAAAACAGCCATGCAGCATCATTGTAGCTAAAAACTTTCTTTCTTTAAACCTGCCACCTGTTAACTGTTTTTTCTGCTGCTTTGGAAGGGAACAATTCTTTAAATATCTTATAGTAGTAATATTCTTCCTTCGACTTGAAAGTTATACCCTCTTTTTTGTTTTCCCTGGAAAGCTCTTCATCGGACAGCTTTTCTTCTATCAATTTTTCCATAATACTTTCATTGCCTGTGCCTATACCAAACTGAGCTTTCCTTCTCCAGATAATATCATCAGGTATATCCCCGGCAAAAGCCTTTCTTAAAAGCCATTTACCCATTTCTTCTTCGGATATTTTATAATCATCAGGAAGCTTAAGGGCAAAATCAACTAATTTATGGTACATAAAAGGCATCTCAACTTCCAGTGAGCAGGCCTTGGCCATTCTATCTACCCTTTGGAACCCTCCATTGTGTAATCCTTTTAACAATTTTGCCAGTTCATTGGTTAGTTCCCCTTCTTTTTTCTTATCTTTTAAAAAATGATACCCGGCAAATAATTCGTCGGCACCTTCTCCTGAAAGAATTACCTTTAGCCCTTTATCCTGGGCTAATTTTGAGACAAAATAATTGGCAATAGAACTGTTAACCATTTCAACATCGAAAGATTCCAGGTAGTATATTACTTCTGGAAGAACTTTAAACATTTCTTTAGAATCATAAATATATTCACTATGCTCAGTTCCCAGGTATTGAGCTGCTTTCCTGGAATTGTGTATGTCATCACTGTCTTTAAGCCCGGCTACCAAAGAAATAATTTCTTTATCAAAAACTTCCCGGGCAACAGCTACAATAACAGAACTATCTACCCCACCGCTTAAGAAAAAACCTGTATTTTCTTTTTTTAAAGAAAGTTCTACCGCCTCAGTCAACAAATCTTTAAGCCTTTCTGCTGCATCCTCTATTTCTAAATGGTTATCAGATTTTATTTGAGGTACATCTTTAAATTTTTTAAACCCTTCTTCCGGTGTGTAATAATGACCGGGAGGGAAAACATTAACATTATCATAATCCTTAATTAAAGCTTTCATCTCAGAAGCAAAACAGATAGATGTCTCATCTTTGCTGTAATAAAGAGGCTTTATGCCAAATAAATCCCTGGCAGCAAAAATATTATTTCCGTTGGTGATAATCATAGCAAACTTTCCTTCAATTTCTTTTAGAAATTCAGGGCCTTTACTCCTGTACATATTTAATAATTCATTTTTAGAAATCACTTTATTATCTAGTAATGGTTCTCCATCCAGTAAAAGTTTATAGTTGTAATTATTGTAGTTGACATCTTCTAAATCAAAATATACCTCGCCAAGCTTAATATTACCGTTACTAAAAATAATTTCTCCATCAGGTCCCCTATGTTTTAATTTTTTTATCATATCATCAAAAGCTTTGTCCTCAAACTCACCTTTTATGGCTACAATACCACTCAACTATAAATCACCTCAGCTTATTGCCAAAAATATTGGATTAATAATTCTTATATCTAGTATGCCTTAATTGCAGAATGTTTATTTAATATTAATATTTTTTATAAAGTAACTTTTTGTTCATAAATATATAAATTATAGTAAACAGGAGTTATATTTCATAAGAAGGAGATGTTACTTGAAATGCAAACTAAAAATAATAAAGTCTTAAATGGCGTTGATGTTTCCCACTGGCAGGGAATAATAGATTGGAGCACTGTTAATGCTAATGGAATAATATTTGCTTATTTAAAAGCTACTGAAGGACTAACGTGGGTTGACTCCAGGTTTACTGCCAATGCATCCAGTGCCAGGTCAGCAGGTATTTACACCGGTGCATACCACTTTGCCCGCCCCGATTTGAATCCCTCTTTAGAAAGTGCCAAAGAAGAAGTGCGTAATTTTACTGATACCCTGCAAAGGGGCTTTGGTACCGGTAACTTCGGTGATATTTATCCGGCACTGGATTTAGAAGTTCCTTTTCCAAAAAAAGATGATAAATTTTCTACTGCCCGGTTAATAAAATGGGCAAACACTTTTA
Organism: Syntrophomonadaceae bacterium; assembly: GCA_003555415.1. Lineage (GTDB taxonomy): Bacteria > Bacillota > Dethiobacteria > SKNC01 > SKNC01 > PWHX01. Next base: position 12,940 of record PWHX01000105.1, read on the forward strand.
GAAATTACTTTCAACAGCTAACGGGTAAAACATTAATGATTTATACCGGGGTTTATTTTATCAAAGAATATGATAATTTTAGTTATGAGAACTTGAAAAATCCCCTGGCAAATATGCCTCTATGGATTGCCCTTTACCCCCGCTCAAAAGAAAACCCGGAGGCCCCGCCAGATGCGGGAAAATGGAGCAGGTGGACAATCTGGCAGTACACCAACCAGGGAAAAGTTAAAGGTATAAAGGGAGATGTGGACCTTAACTGGGCAGAACCGGAGCTGTTAACAGCAAAAATATAATCTGCAAAATCACCTGAATTTAACATTGCTAATTATTATGCTTTTTTCTAAAAGATCCGCTGGTGATATGGCATACCGTAAAGCTATTTCCTTATAATTTATCTGGCCTTCCCTTTTAAAAAAAGCCAAGTATTCCAGGGCTGCTGCCCATAATTCTATGCTTTCTATGGGAGGGACCAGTGGATACACTCTATTTAAATATTTGCTCCATATTTGCTCCAAATCCCTCTGTAGTATTTTACTGTTATCACTATTATAATTGCTGTTATATTTTATTTTATTTAAAACACAATCCAGTACTTTATGCCATTCAGGCTGCCAGTCTGATTTGCGAAGCCTTTCAAAATATTCCCTGAGAGTTAATTCTTCCACCCAGTTATCTATTATTATTTCATAAGGCTCTTTAGCGCCTATATCCTTTAAAGCTAACAGAGCCAATTCCTTGTGCTTTTCTTTAACCCAGGAGTTCTTTATATAGTCTCTGAGAACACTTTCTGCTACAGAGTTACTTTCAGCAAGACCATATAAAAAAATTATATTGCTGATGACCTCATCATCCAGCTCTTGATAAAGAGAATCCAGCATTTTTTCCCGGGCAAAGGGACAGTTCAGTTTATTTAAAACTTCTTTTTTAACCCTTTCTCCCTTCCCCGCATACTTATTGCTTAACTTAAGATAAGTTACATTCATATAGGGTTTCTCTTCCCCAGATACATACTGAAGAAATTCCTTAGTTTCTAGATATATATCCCCACATGGATTGGTTTCCAAAAATGTTTTTAAATAAATTTCTGCTTTTTCAAGTTCATTACAAAGAGCATAGTATACTCCTGCCAAAAAATAAGACTCGGCAGAAGAATGCTCAGACTCGCCGATGATTTCCTTGAATGCTTTGTTTTTATCTTTAAGAAAACTGATATTTTTTAAACTGTAAGCAACATTATAGTGAATATAAGTATTTTTTGGATCAATCTTAATAGCTTCCTTAAAATACTGTAATGCTTTATTTAGTTTCTGATGTTTTAAACTCCGCTGCCCCTCAATTAAATAGTAGCCGGCTTCATCGGTATGTATATTTTTTTGTTCCTGCTGCTGTTTTTTATCTTTTTTGTCTGACATTTTTAAATACCTCCATAACTTAGCTACTTATCAGTATTTACAAATCAGACAAATAAAATTCTATGATTTATTGAAAAATAAGTATATGATAAAGAGCAAAAAAACTATATTATTAATTATTAGCACTGTTCCTTTACTAATGGTATTAGGAAATTCTATGTTGATCTCTGAATTTGCTACCTTAAAAAGGGAACTGAATATAAATCAGTTCCAGGTAGGACTGTTGATTACTTTCTTTTCACTACCGGCTGCTATTTTTATTCCGTTTTTGGGGTTTTTATCAGATAGATTTGGACGAAAAATAATTATTGTCCCCTGCATATTAGTTTACGGAATGGGAGGAATGATTTCGGGAATCGCTTCTGTTTTACTTAACAACCCTTATAACGTAATATTAGCAGGAAGAGTTGTCCAGGGAATAGGTGCAGCAGGAACAGGCCCTATCGCCATGGCTTTAGCAGGAGATATCTTTAAGGCAAGGGAACTAAATGAAAGTATGGGTATAATGGAAGCAGCAAACGGCATAGGCAAATTTGTCAGCCCGGTTATAGGATCTGCCATTGCTCTAATCATATGGTATGCACTATTTTTTTCTTACTCTATTCTTTGTATACCCGTAGCTTTTTTGCTGTGGCTTACTGTTAAAGAGCAGAAAAATATCTTAGAAAAAAAATCTATTAAAGAATATATCAATGCAATAAAGCCCCTTTTTTATGACAAGGGACTCTTTCTTTCCATAAACTTCTTAGGGGCCCTGGTAGTTCTTTTCATTCTCTTTGGTGTGTTATCCTTTGCCTCTAACATCCTTGAAACCAATTTCAGACTCAGTGGAATAAACAGAGGTATAATACTATCTGTCCCCCTGTTTTTTTTATCTGCTTCCGCCTACCTGACGGGTCTTTATCTTAGAAAGGAAGGGAACGTTTTAAAATATGCTTATTTTTATGGGCTAATTACTATAAGCCTTTCCATGTTTATTTTACCTTTCTGCAGTGAAAACATTTTTATTTATACCATAATGTTAGGATTTCTGGGAACAGGTAGCGGACTAGTATTAACATCTGTTAATACTATGGTAACCGGCTCTATTCAGGCTTACCAGAGAGGAGGGGTAACTTCACTTTATGGGAGCGTACGCTTTTTGGGGATTGCTTTAGGTCCACCTGTATTTTCACTTTTACAGGGGTTAGGGGTTTCCTTATCCTTATTGTTTTTAGCCAGCGGAATACTGGCGCTTTTGTCCGGATTTCTGGGGTTTTTAATTATTAGAAAACAGGATTAGTTTTATAGTTAAAATTAATATAATAAAACTTACTGGTTTTTATTATCAGAGTTAAAATCTACAGGCGTTTCTAAATAAAGACTTCTGCTGGGGAATGCCACTGAAACACCTTCGCTTTCCAGAATTTCCATTATTTTAAAATTAGTGTCTTCTTTTACCGCCAGGAATTCACCCCAGTTTGTAGTTATGGTAAAGAAGTAAATAATAATATCCAGGCTGCTGTCATTAAACCCATCGAACCTTACAAATATCATTTCTTTATGAACCTCAGGATGATTTTCCAACATTTCCCTTATCCTGTCAACACAGTTTTGCATCTTTTCCCTGGTTGTACTGTAAGTAACTCCTAAACGGAAGGTAATCCTGCGCTTACCCATTTTTGTCCAGTTAGTTACGGCCTCATTGGCCAGAGTAGAGTTAGGAACAGTAACTAACGATTTTGCGAAAGTCCTTACCCTTGTACTTCTAAAAGTAATGTCTTCTACCGTGCCCTCTACGCTGGGCGTATATATCCAGTCCCCGATAGAAAAAGGCTTATCTGTTATAATAATTATTCCTCCAAAAATATTTGCCAGGGCATCTTTTGCTGCCAGGGCAAAAGCCAGACCTCCTAAACCAAGTCCCGCTATAAACCCGCTGACATCATACCCCAATTCCTGGGCTATTATACTTATACCTAACGCCACAATAATAAACCTGATTACTTTAGATGCAAAGGGAATCAATATTTTATCTACATTTATATCTATCTTTTCGCTGTATTCCTCAAACAAACCGGATCCGGATAAATTGTAAAAGCCCCAGGTAATAAATACTATAATGCTGGCCCTGAAAAATTTGGTTAATATTATATCCTGGTAAGTATTTAAAGGCAGATATGTTAAGGAGAGATAAAAACCGAAAACTACGATAAAAGCCCTTAAAGGTTTTTCGAAGCAGCGCAAAATACTAATGTTAATCTCAGCACCGGTTTTCTTTGCTGCTTTTAACAAGAAATTAAAAATATACCTTGCAAATAGCTTTCTGATTAAAACAAATATTAAAAATATGGCCAAAGCTATAAGTATTTCTTTCCAGATAAAGCTTAATAAAAAATCTGTAATCCGAAACATATCAAAGTCATTAATAAACATTAACTCATCAAGCATATTAAAACCTGGCGATATCAGTAGCCAGGTGACACCTCCCCACTACTTAATTGTTTAGAGCAAATATTTTTTTCTGCTTTTGTTGCCGTTGGAGAAACCTCTCCATCCTGTTTAAAGCTTCCGTAATTTGCTCCATTGACGCAGCATATGAGCAGCGGACATATCCTTCACCACATTGGCCAAATGCATCGCCGGGAACCACAGCTACCTTTTCTTCTTTTAGTAATTCTTCACAAAAATTCAGAGAATTCATGCCTGTAGATTTAATTGAAGGGAAAACATAAAAAGCACCTTTCGGCTCAAAACAGGAAAGTCCCATCTGATTTAATCCGTTAGCAATTAAATTTCTCCGCTGATCATAATGAGCTTTCATTCTCTTTACCTCTTCTTCGCCATTTTTCAGAGCCTCTATGGCGGCCATCTGTCCCATTACAGGTGCACACATAATTGTGTACTGGTGAACTTTCAACATAGCACTGATGATATCTTCGGACGCAGCAGCATAACCTACGCGCCACCCTGTCATAGCAAATGATTTAGAAAAGCCGTTTAACAAAACAGTACGTTCTTTCATTCCGGGTAAGGAAGAAAATGACACGTGATCTCCATTATAATTCAGCTCGCTGTATATTTCATCTGATATTACCAGCAAATCATGTTTCTCTACAATCCGGGCAACTGCCTCCAGTTCCTCTCTGTTCATAACTGCCCCGGTAGGGTTATTAGGGTAAGACATAAGGAGAACTTTACTTTTGTCAGTTATGGCTTCTTCTAGATCTTCCGGCATTAGCTTAAAATGATTGGCTTCTTGGGTAGAAACTGTTTTTGGTGCTCCCCCCGCCATAAGGGTGCAAGGTTTATAGGAAACAAAGCAAGGCTCCGGAATAATCACTTCATCACCAGGCTCCAACACACACCTCAAAGCAATATCTATAGCTTCACTAACCCCTACTGTTATCAGTATTTCTTGGGAATAATCATACTCAAGGCCAAATTTTTTATGCAGGTATCTACATATTTGCTGCCTCAATTCAGGCAATCCGCTGTTAGGCGTATAATTAGTATGACCTCTTTCTAGAGAATAAACGCTGGCTTCCCGGATATGCCACGGAGTAACAAAGTCAGACTCACCCACACCTAGGGATATAATACCTTTAATACCACTGGCCATATCAAAAAACCTTCTAATTCCAGAAGACGGAAGCTCTCTTAAGCTTTTTTTTACAAAAGACTTCTTCACGGACTAATCACCAACCTGTGATCATTTTCATCTTCTTCAAAAACAATACCATCCTGTTTGTATTTCTTCAAGACAAAATGCGTAGCTGTACTCTGTACATTTTCCAGTGAAGCAAGTTTTTCTGCTACAAAAAAGGCAACTTTTTTCATGGAAGTTCCTTCAATCATTACAGATAAATCATAACTTCCCGACATAAGATAAACACTTTTTACTTCGGGAAAACGACATATACGCTGGGCAATGGTGTCAAAACCTACATCCCTTTGGGGTGTTACCTTTACATCAATAATAGCGGTAACGTTATCGTTATTATCTGTTTTTTCCCAATCAATTAATGTTACATAACCTAGAATAATCTTTGCTTCTTCTAATTCCTCAATCATTTCTTTAATTTCTTTTTCAGATATTTTCAACATGGTAGCTAGAGTTTTAATAGATATTTTATGATTCTGTTCTAGAGCTTGCAAAAGCTTTATCTTCATATCATCCATGCCTTTTCAACTCCCTTAAGTTTATCAAAACAAAAAACTCTCCTCCTTATAGGGACGAGAGATTACCCGCGGTACCACCCTTGTTAATCCAAAAATAACTGGATCCTCTTGCTAATAGATAGTCTTACTGGTAACGGTATGTAACCGTGATGACCTACTTTATTCAGTCACCCGCTTAAGGAGGGCTTTCACCTGCAGCACCTGCTGTCTTCCACCCCCGACAGCTCTCTGTAAAATGACAACAGATTACTTTTTCCTTTCATTGCTTTATTATATATAAACGCTTTTAGTAATGTTTTAGTAATGATAAGAGTTTATCACGAGACAAGCTAGAATGTCAATGCAAATTCTATTTTTTAAAGTAATGTTTGGCAGCAATGGGCATTCTTCTTCCAACGCCAAAAGCCTTTGTGGTCACCTTTAACCCGGGAGCAGACTGCTTTCTTTTATACTCGTTCTTGTCAACAGCTGAAACTACCCACAGGACCGTTTCAGAATCATAGTTTGACTTAATAAGATCTTTTACAGAATATCCTTCCTCTACATAATAGTTTAGAATCTGGTCAAGAACTTCATAGGCGGGAAGGCTGTCCTCATCAATCTGATCAGGCTTTAATTCTGCTGAGGGAGGTTTTTTAATAGTCTCCCCAGGAATAATCTCCCTTTCCCTGTTAATAAAACTGGCCAGCCGGTAAACAATAGTTTTGGGAACATCGGAAAGAACACTTAAACCCCCCGACATGTCTCCATAAAGGGTACAATAACCCACAGACAATTCACTTTTGTTACCTGTAGACAAAACCAGGTGCCCCAACTTATTAGAGAACGCCATTAAAATATTACCACGTATTCTGGACTGAATATTCTCTTCTGAGACATCTTCCGGCATTCCTTCAAAATGGTTCTTTAGTGCCTCCAGGTAAGCATAATATATCTCTGAAATAGGTACTGTTTTAAAATTAATCCCCAAATTAAAAGCCAGAATCCTGGAATCCTCTACGCTGCCCCGGGAGGAGTAAGGTGAAGGCATAGTAACCCCTAAAACATTTTCTTTGCCCAGGGCGTTTTCAGCCAGGCAGCATGTTACTGCAGAATCAATTCCTCCAGAAAGACCAACAACAGCTTTACAGTAACCTGTTTTTTGAAAATAATCCCTGATCCCTAAAACCAATGCTTCATAAACAGATTCGATTTTGTCCTGGAAAGCGAAAAGCCCGGGATCCCCCAAAAGAGACATATCAATTGTTCTCACGTCTTCTGTAAAAGAAGGACAGATTACTATGGGTTTACCTTCCCTGTCAAAACACATACTGCGGCCGTCAAACACCAGCTCATCATTACCACCAACTTGATTTACAAACACAAAGAGAACCTTATGCTTCCGGGCATGGTTGCTAATCAGGCGATATCTGACTTCCTCCTTTCCCATATAAAAAGGAGAAGCAGATATATTAACCAGCAGCTCAGCACCCTTTTTAACCAGCTCTTTTATGGGGTCAAACTTATACATCTTCTTTCCAGGACCTATTTTAAAATCACTCCAGGCATCCTCACAAATAGAAACGCCCAACTTTTTGCCTTTAAAGTTTACCGTATGAACTTCAGGAGCCGGCTCAAAATACCTGTGCTCATCAAAAACATCATAAGTGGGCAGGAGGGATTTATGTTGAGTAAAAACAACTTTGCCCCGGTAGACCAATACTGCCGAATTGTATAAATCTTTCCCCATATCTTCCTGCACCGGCAAGGGTACACCACATATTATACCTGTTTGAGGGTATTCTTCTGAAATTTTGCAAAGATTTTGCACTGCTTTCCCGGCTTTTTCTATAAACCAGTTCCTTTCAAGTAAATCCTTGGGGGGGTATCCTACCAGAAAAAGCTCCGACGAAATTACCAGGTCAGTAGAATCCCCGGCACTTTGACGCAGCACTTTAGTTATTTTCTCCAGATTACTATCTATGCTTCCTACATGGGAGTTTAGCTGGGCAATAGTTATTTTCATATAACCACCCTAATCAGTTTTAAATTCTTCTTTATCAAATATCAAATTATTATTTCGAGAAAAATGCCCATTCTCCAGTAATCACCAAACCTTAGTTGTTGTTACATATTTTAGTCTCCGGGTAATGAGCCGCCCAAGCAAACCAGAAGGAGTCCAGGTGTTCAACAGGTGTTAATATTATACCCCTAAGGGGACCTTTAAGACACTTGCCCAACAATGACCATAGACTGCCGGTTTCTTTGTCTTTAAACCCTTCCTGTACCGGGTAAAATCTTAACTTTTTACCCTTAACAAATGGGAGATAAACCCCGGTAGCACCTACGTCTCTGGAATACCGGATAGAGGCAGCATCTACAACCGAATTAGTTCCCCTGGAATAAAAAATAACAATGGAACTGTCTTTAATGTAGTCATGAATTACTGCTTTTTCTCCCTGGTGTCGGAATAATGAGTAAGGATAAGCAATTGCCCCGTCACCGTAATATATTCCTACTACCCTTTCTTTAGGTAATAATCGGCTATCTAAATTTCCCTCATAAATAAAAGGGCGTTCATCCGATCTTCCGTACAGTATATAGGGGTTCCTCCCATATTTTCGTTTGTAACCGGTTTGCCTTGACAGTACCTTGCCCCCGGGATAAGTTAACCGGTAATCCTGAAAAGAAACGGTAGAAACAGGGATTAGATTAAGTTTCGCACCTGTTAATTTTCCCCTGACACAAAGCCCGTTATAGTGAAGCCACATTGACCTGGTCTGCCGGTCATACATTACTGTAGAACCTTTATAAAGCTTCCCTGTAGTGCCAAACTCTAATATTCTTTGATCTACCCACCTGTTCATGGCTACACCGCTATTTGATGTTGCACTAAAGGTTAGGGCAACAGGATTATCATTTATTTGGTCATTTACAATTTCATGCCAGATTAATACCTGAAGGGGATATGCCCTTACTTCTCCCTGATAATTCAGAACCACAACAGGCTCCCGCTCGGCCAACCATTCACATGCTTCTTCTATTTCCATAAAAACAGGACTATCTATAGAAGGAATTCCATCAGGAGGCGGACCACCTTCATAAAACTCATCTTCTTTAATCAAAGGTCCAAAATTTTTATTTTTGTTTTCCGGCTTTGCCACAGCTACTGCTACAAAGGCCAACCCAATTATTAAAAACATGATTTCCAAGATATATATCACCCATTAGAGTCATTTCTTCTTATTATAAGCACTTTTACAGGTAAACATACTTTTTTAGTATTTAATTGTGTTTCATAAAATTTCCTGGTTTTCGGGCAAATTATTATAAAAAACTCTGGCTATACTATTTAAAAATGGGGTGATATAAATGGAATCTAAAAACGACCATACAAAAGAAAATGAAGTAGCTTCTTCTGCTATAAAATATGGTGCCTGGTTATTAGGGTTAATAATCGTTCTATATTTTATAGCCAGACATGTATTCCCCTTCATTAGTAACCTGTTTTAAGCTAATACAATTTAAAAGAGTAACTTATAGCTTAATGTTAAAAATCCGATAGGAAAAACCTATCGGTAATTTTTGATATATCTCAATTTAACAAAGCTTATCTCCTGCTTCTTCTATAACCAGATCAATATTTCTTTCATGCGCCGGCATCAATTCCTCTCCAACGTAATCTCCTTTATAGTGCATACCTTTAAGTACATCTTTTATCTCTATGGTAGCTAGCCCCTGGAAAAATAAATCTTCTGCCTGACCTGTCAGGTTTTCCAAATAATCAATATCTACGTCAATTCTTTTTAAAATTTCACTGCTTCCCTTTGCTATACTCCCATGCCCGGGAACCACATATTTAAGATCATACTTTTCAACTAGCGATTTAGCCATTTTTAACGTTTCTATATATTTATCACTATTATACATCACTAAAGGGAACTCATTATCAGACAGTGTGTCACCGGAAAACAATACCCCCTTGTCTTTAATAAGAACGAAAAGAGAATCCCGGGTATGACCCGGAGCAGCCAGTAATGAAATAGAACCTTTTGGGAACTGCAAGTCCAGCTTGTCCTCAAAGGTAACATCAATAGAAGGAAAAACAAAGTCTGGACGTTCAATTTCGCAAGCTTCATCAGCTTCCCTTAGATGCTCCACCTGAGCATCCTTAGAACAATGCTCAAAACTTGCCTGAGCAACTTTTTGAGCTTCAGGGAAATAATAGCCTCCCGTTATATGGTCAAAATCTGAATGGGTGTAAATCAAATATTTTTGAGAAGTGTCTTTATCTTTCATATATTCCCTTAATTGCATTAATTCTGAAGGAGAAAATCCCGGGTCTATTACTGCCCATCCATCTTCTTCCAGGTAAAATCCAGAGTTTAAGAACCAGTAGAAACTTTTAAATAAATAACAGTTATCTTGGAATTGATCAATTTCAAACATTTAAAACCCTCCTAATAATATTTTATTTACATTATATTTAGTATCCTTATTATAACATGTTTAATTTAAATTTTTAAATATAAAAAGCAC
>PWHX01000041.1 GCA_003555415.1 Syntrophomonadaceae bacterium
CAGGGTGAGAATCCCTGCGGTATGTCATCTTTTCTTGGTTCGATGGCGACTTTCAGATTTGTGTAGATTATAGTAACCAGGTTAAATAAACAGCTCTTAATGAAAGGGATAAATGATGAAATGCAAATTTTCGGACCTTGTAAATATAGAAGGGCTAGAAAAACTTATGACCAGCTTTAATAAAGCTACAGGTATTGCCTGCTCTATAATTGATTCATATGGCACAATACTCCTTAATATAGAATGGCAGGATATATGCACTAAATTTCATAGAGCGCATCCTGAAACAGAGCATAGGTGTAAAAAAAGCGACGCCTATATCTCACCTTCTCGTGAAGAAAATTTTGTGATATATAAATGTGCAAATGGCCTCATTAATGCAGCAGCCCCCATCGTCATAGGAGGGGAACATTTAGCGACTGTTTTTGTGGGGCAGTTTTTATTTGAACCCCCAGATGTTGAATATTTTAAAAATCAGGCTCTAAAGTATGGTTTTAACGTTAATGAATATTTAGAGGCCCTTAATAAAGTGCCTGTTTTCTCAAAGGAAGAAATCTACAATGTCATAACATACTATACTGAACTAGCCAAATTCCTGGGTGAGGTTGGCTTTAATAATCTAAAACAACTGGAATTAATGCAGGAAGAACTATTTAAAGCCAGTAAACTTGAATCTATTGGCCTTCTGGCCGGAGGAACTGCCCATGATTTTAATAATCTCCTTGCAGTAGTAATGGGAAACATATCTATATCCTTAAAAGAGCTTAACCAGGAAGATAAGGTTTTTAAAAGATTAAAAAAAGCAGAAAAGGCCATCCAACAGGCAACAGACTTAACCAGACAGCTGCAAACTTTCGCTAAGGGTGGGGTTCCAGTTAAAAAAACATCTTCAATTGAAGAATTAATTCGGGAAATCACCTCATTTGCTTTATGCGGTTCAAATGTCCATTGTATATTTTCTTTTCCTGAAGACCTTTCTTATGTTGACATTAATGAGGGGCAGATTAGTCAGGTTGTACATAATATAATTATTAATGCTGTCCAGGCCATGCCTGAGGGGGGCACTATAAGTATAAGCGCAGAAAATGTTGATTTTGGTGAGAAAAAGAAAAATTTTGCATGTCCTATGGAGAAAGGTCCGTATGTAAAGTTGATGATTCAAGACAATGGAACAGGCATTTCGGAAAAAAATATTAGAAAAGTATTTGATCCTTTTTTCTCTACTAAAGCAGAGGGAACTGGTATGGGCCTGGCTACTTCCTATTCCATAGTTAAAAGACACGGTGGTTATATAGATGTTAACTCCCAGACTGGACTGGGGACAACCTTCTATATTTATCTTCCCGCTTCATCGGAAGAAGCTATTGTAACAAAAAAAGAAGATAGAATAATAGTTAGAGGCATTGGCAGAATTTTAGTAATGGATGATGATGAATCAGTAAGAAATATTGCAGGTGAAATGGCCACTTCCCTTGGATATGAGGTTAAATTTGCACATAACGGGCAAGAAGCAGTCCTTATGTACAAAATTGCACTGGAAAATAATGATGCCTATGACGCAGTTATTTTGGATTTAACTGTTCCCGGGGGTATGGGGGGTAAAGAAACCGCGAAAGAGATTCTTGCCATAGATAAAAACGCTAACTTAATAGTATCCAGCGGTTACTCAAAAGACCCTGTGCTTGCAGACTATGAAAAATACGGTTTTAAAGCTATCATTGCTAAACCTTATAAAATTGAAGAACTAAGTAAAGTTTTAAGTGAGGTAAAAAATAAAGAATGATGAAAAAGAGCGTGGAGATGGAACAACCGAAGTAACTATTTTAACAAACTGGCTTTAATAATAAATAGCCACGGATTTTTATAATCTGTGGCTATTTATCCCTTTATCCCTATTTTAAATTAATCATGATATAGGTCAATCTCTACAAGATTTATTATGCTGCCGTCTTTGGCGCTTTCGGTGTACAGCTGGAGCAGGAGTTCCTCACCGGTTTCTATCTCCTGGGGCACAGTAATCTCTGGCTCAATGTAACCCCAGTCTCCCATGGAGCCAGTAGTTATGCCGCTGTCCAGTTCTTCCCCCTGGCTGTCTAACAAACTATACAGTACAGTGCCTTCGAATACGTTAGCAACCCCTTCTACAGTAAAGCCATCTGAGACCCCGCTATCCGGGGCCGGGGAAAAAACTTTTATGCCGTCAGATTGGGCGACAATGGGTTTAAGATAATCGACTCCTGTTATGGTAGGGACATATTCCTCTGCGCCTTCGGCAACAAAGCGCACCGGCTTGTCAGTTGCTGCAATCTCCTTTACGTCATAAGGATAGGTAAGAACCTGGAGAACAGGTTCATCCTCTGCCGGTTCAGTAAAATTAACGTTTACCACGATTTCATCATCTTTTTCAACCACCTGCGTAATCTCCACATCGTAACCGCTGGTAGGTTTCTCACCATAAGTTACCAGGAGATAAAGCGAATCATTGTACTCTCTGTCCTGGGCCAACCACATTTCGATGGAATATTCTACCCATTCTTCTATTTCAGAGGGCAGTTCTGCCTTATCTTCGGGAGTAGTGATGATGCCGGCAACTCTAAGGGAACGGACAGCCATTACAGATGCTTCTGCCCTGGTAGCTGTACCTTCAGGCTTAAAAGTATTATCGGGATATCCTTTAATTATTTCCTTATTAAAGGCCTGCAGAACACAATCATAGAACTCTGCTCCCACTTCTTCAGCATCTCCAAAGGGTAAATCTGAGTCAACCTCTTCTTCGGCGTTATCCGGTTCAAGTATACTTACTACCATCATAGCAATTTCCTGTCTCGTAATTGGCTGGTCTGGCTCATAATTAATACCGTAAACATCAGGGTTAATAACCCCTTCAGATACTAATGCTTCAATTCTTTCTTCTGCCCAGCTACCCTCTATATCCTGGAAAGTGTCCCCTTCCATCTCCTCCAGGTCTAAAGCTCCCCACATTACTGAGGAAAACTCTGCTCTGGTTATAGTGTCCTCCGGCTTAAAGGTTCCATCCGGGTAGCCTTCAATTGCTCCTACATCAATCAACTGTCTGACTTTCTCTTCTGCCCAGTGGTCTTTTACATCAGGCAAATCTGATGCTGCTGCTAACTGGGTTAAAGACAAAACTAGAAGTGCACATATCACCAGTGAAATAATTCTTTTAAGCTTCATTATTAACCGCCTCCTCAAATAATATTTATCCACTTTATTAGTACTATTCTATGACAGATTGCAAAATTCTGTCAATAATTATATCGAAGATTTTTTAAATAGTTCCTTCTTTTGATACATCTCGTTTTCAGCACTGGTAAATAAACTATCAATATCCTGGTTTATATCTGTTTTTACGGCAAATCCCAGCGATATGTTGGGAGGTATAGGCCCAAACTGGGACTCCTGGTAGCCTTTTTTTATCCTGTCAATAACTCTCTGTGCCTCCTCAAAATCAGTATTCGGGAGTAAAATTCCAAATTCGTCTCCCCCCCAGCGGGAAACAATGTCTTCTTCCCTGACAGCATTTTTTAATATCTCAGAGATTTCTATTAAAAGCTCATCTCCTTTTTTGTGCCCCAAACTATCATTGGTCTTTTTTAAATCGTTTACATCCCCCAGTATAATGGTTAAAGGTAGCTGTCGCTGTACATTAAGCCTGGTAACCTCCTCTTCAAAATACCTTCTATTGTAAAGCCCAGTCAATGAATCATGATAACTTAAATATGTAATTTCGTCTTCCTTTTCCTGTCTTTTCTGTAGATTCATCCGCCAAATTTTTATGGAAACATACCACGAAACAACTAGTATGGCAAGACAAATAAATAATATCACAAGTAGAATAGATGTTAACCTGTCCTCGAAGGCGACTGTTTCCCGTACATGAGTATGCATGAATCCAACGAGGTTTTCCATAGACGCAGTGAGGTCAAGCTGGCTTTTTGTATAATCCCAGCTTGAAAGCAGCAGGGCTGCTCTGTCTTTCTCGCCATGGCTAATAAGGTTAAAAACCTGATCCTCTATCTTGCTAATATCCCTCAGATGGTTCTGGATATTTTCCGTTTCCTTGACGGCTTCTTCTTTGTCAATCAAAGTAGGGATTTTTTGAAGAGTATTATCTACCTCTGGCTGATGTTCATTGTACACTTCCTGCCATCTCAGGTCTCCGGTGGCCGCAGCCATACGGGCTGACATTTCCAGGCTCTTCGTATGAAACAAAAGATCCCCGGAAGCATTTTCAAGGGCCAGTTCCCTGCTTTCAAAGCTTTTGACCGTGCTATAGGAATGAACCAGGTTCCAGGCAAGAAGCGTAATCAGGAAAACGGTAACAAAAACTGAAACAATGAACCAGGCATTGGAATAGTTTTCCTTTGCCAGTGCACTTTCAGATTTATCCTTGATTTTATATGCCACTATTGTTTACTCCTTTTTTGTAAAGTGTTCTATTGACTAACCCACTTGTCCACAAGAACCTCATTTTCATCTATCCATCGCCTGGCAGCTTCTCTGGAGGTAGTATCCTCCTCCTGAATCCACAGCATAACCTGTTCCATGTCCTCCGATGTCCAGTAGAAGTTGTTTAAAAAATCGTAAACGCGGGGCATATCCTCTTCCAGGCCTTTTCTTACAATGGTGCTGATATATTCCTCGTCACCATATACATTTTTTGGCTCCTGAAGATATTTCAAATCCCACTTGGCAAATTTCCAGTGCGGATTCCAACCAGTTATGACAATCCAACGTTCTTTGTCAATAGCGTTTCCCAGTGTTGTAGCCATGGTTGAATCGCTACCGGTGACCAGGTCAAAGTTTTGCAAGCTGTATTCTTCCATAACCTGGTTAGTTTTTGCCATGATACCGGCTTCCGGGTCAATACCGATTATTTTATCATCGAACTTTTCGGCATGTTCATTTAATTCTTCTATGGAATCTACAGGAACATAATCCGGAACAACCAGACCCATAATTGCCCCCTCCAGGTTTGGACCCAGATTTTCCACCTGGTCTTTATGGTCTTCATAATAACCTTCATGCAGGGAAGGAAGCCAAGCAGCTACCATACCGTCCTGGTCCCCCGCTGCAACGGACTCCCACATGGAAGTTACGGTAACAGGAAGGAGTTGGCAATCGTAGCCCAGCTTTTCCTGGATAACAGTTTTTACAACGTGGGAGCTGGCAACTTCAGAGGCCCATTCCACATAAACAATTTTGACTGTTTCCTCTTTGCCGTTATGCCTTTCCTCCGGGCTGTCATCCTGGCCCGGTGAAGCTTGTTCAGGTGAACAACCTGTTAAGGCTGCCAGTATAAAAATGATGCCCAAAAAACATATGAACAAAAAAACTCCCTTAACCCGATGACCCCGCTGAAGAATTTGAAACAACCCTGGATAAACCATTAAAATTTCCCCTCCTAGTACAATATAGTTGTAATCAAGTTAGAGCATTTATACTTATAACCCTTTTTTCTGCAAAACCACAATGTGATTAGTATAGCATAATTCCACCAGCAATACAATCACATGTTCTTGCACTGTTCCAGGAAAACAATAGTGATATGAGCAATAAAAAAACAACAATCCCAGACTAGTTACTACATATTTTAGCAGGTAATAGCGACCATGTATAGAAAAGTATCCTTATTACAAATATAAATAAGTAGTGCAGGAGGTTTTCCATGTCTCAAGGAAACAACAAATACCATATCACCCAGAGGGAACAGGCAGAAGAAACCCTGCGGGAAAGGGAAGAACGATTTAGAAGTTTTATAGAAAATGC
>PWHX01000019.1 GCA_003555415.1 Syntrophomonadaceae bacterium
TCTATTTCTTCTGGAGGAAGCTCAAATTTCTCAGCTATTTCCGGGCCGGTTACTTTCTTTTTTTCCTTAATATATTCGTATATATTTTTTTGCCTTTCTGTTAATCCTTCTGTGCCCTCTTGTCCCATCATTTCCCTGGTTTTACGGGCTCCATAAACGGCCAAGGGATCACAGGGTTTAGGTTGATGCAAAGAAGCAATATAGCAATCTTCACATAAATCCTTCCCTTGATACTTGTGAACATCATTATTTTGTATTTCTTGTAAGCACTTATCACACTTCATAAAATAAACACATCCTTTCATTTAAAAATTAAAGTATATTGAACATTTCTATATTAACCTTCTGTTAACTCCTTATATGTTTCTACAGCCAGGGAGGAATAAGCCGCGCCTGGCCCACCGTTTAGCAGCATGGTTACACCGCACACTTCAACAAGTTCTTCAAAGGTAATACCTTCCTCAATTGCTGTTTGAACCCAATTAAGTATACAGTCATGGCACTGTTTGCTTATTACTATTCCCAGAGCTGCCAAAATTTTTTCCTTGGAAGTAAGAACGCCCTCTTTCAGCACTGATTCCTTAAAGATTTTAAAATTCTTCATGATGTCTGGAGCAACTGATGCAATTTCATTCAAGTTTTCATCAAGTTTTTGCAGCCTTTCTTTTTTTGACATCATTTCACCCCCCTACATTGTATTAACATCCTTAATTCACTTAACCTTTAACTATTCATCATTAATAGCGGTTTCTAGTTTTTTTAAAATCCTGATAAGTTCACTTTTTTCTTCCTTGCCTAAGGAATTTAAGAGGAAACTATTATGCTCCCTGGCTACATCAAACAGTTTATATTTTAATTTATTTCCTTTTTCGGTATTAAAGATATAGAGTGAACGCTTATCAGAGGAAGATGGTTTTCTTTGCACATATCCTTTCATTTCAAGTCGCTCAATTATGCCGCTTATTGTAGTTCTGTCTGTCCCCATTAATTGTCCAAGCTCAATTTGGTTAATACCATCCTTTTGCCAAAGAAAGGTCAGAGCAGCAAATTGAGGAGGTGTTAAGTTAAAGGGTTCTAGTTTTTTTTTAAATCTCTGGAAGGCCTTTTTATGACACTTTGCCAGGAGAAATCCAGGGCTGTTTTCAATATCAAACATATTTCATCGTCCTTTTTTAATCTGCCATGTCAGCATACTGATAATCAGTAAACTGACTACATTATAGTAAAAAAATACAGATGTGTAAACCTGCATCAGGAAATGCTAGAAGGAGAATAGGGCAATGATATTTATTATAAATAAGATAATTTAAAAGAGGGCTAAATTTAGCCCTCTTTTAAATTTCTTAGCTGTTATCTGATAGCTGTTACTTCTTAACAGGTATTTTTATTTCTTGCCCTGGGAAAATCATGTTAGGATCTTTTATGTCCGGGTTAATTTCTAGTATTTCATCAACGGTTACTTCCTCTCGTTTTGCAATCTTGAATAGGGTATCCCCTTTTTTAACGACGATTACTTTTTCTTCTTTGGGAGGTTTTGGTGGCTTGGGAGGTTTATCAAAGGTAACATCAATGACAACCTCCAGTTGTTCTGTTTCTGTTACTTTAATAAAGGCTTCTATGACAGCTGTTTGGCTGACTGTCTTCTTGTCTACCAGGTCAAAGTCTATATCTCCAATTATTCTTAGTCTTATCTGAACGTTCATGTCTTTCATAGCTTCAGGCACATTTGCCACAATTTGGAAGGGGACGTCTTCTCTTTGATGCCTTAGTAGTCCGCTTTGGTCCACGAAGAATATTTGTTTATGGAGCACAGCTCTGACGATTACCTTACCATTTTCAATTTGTGTTTCTTCATCAGTGATTTCAGAAATAATTCTGAATATCTTTTCAGCACCTATGGTAAGCTCTACTTCTGAATCAACAGTTTCTCTCTCTGTAACGTCAGCTACAACCTGTTCAACCTTTAAAAGTTTTTTATCAACTTTGATGCCAGTTCCACTTACGTCAATTACAACTTCTTTTTGGAGAATTTCTGAGACTTTAACAAAAATATCCAATAAAATTGTCTGTCTTAATTGTCTGCCTGGTGGATCTACCAGTTGGAATTGATCCACTACAGCTTCTACGTCGACTTGCACGTCAAAATCTTCTTTTGCTCCAGGAATATCCACAGATACGCTAAAGGGGACGTCTTCTGTTACGTGGCGTACTAAATCACCTTCATCAACCAGGAAGATTTGTTTATGGACAACTCCCCTTACAACTACCACATCTTGTTTTACTTCGGTTTGTACGTCCCTTACTTCACCAACTATTTGAAATATTTTCTTTGCTGTAATGGGAAGTTCTACGGTCTTTTTGATAATTTCGGAAACCCTGTCTTCTCCTATCACACTATCAACTTTTAATAATTTTCTGTCTACTTCCAGGTCTTTAGGACCGCCTTTAACGTCTGTTACAACTTTGAGCTGCTGCACATCCGTAACTTTAACAAAAAGTTCTAGTAATACTTCCTGTCTTACTTCTGTATTTGTAACTAACTGTGATTCAATGTCTATAATTTTTGCCCTTATCTGGACGTTTAAATTGGGCTGAGCACCTTCAACATCGATAAACTGCCTGAAGGGTACTTCTTCCGGAACGTGTTTTACTAGATCTCCCTCATCTACAACAAATAGCTGCTTTTTAATGATACCCGTGACCAGGACGCCACCTTCCCTGACTTCTCCTACAACATTAGTTAGGTTTGCTACAATATCAAAAATCTTAGTAGCTTGAATAGGTAAAGTAATGTCACTTTCAATTACCTTTTTTTCTGTAGTTTCACCTATAACTTTATCTACTTTTAATAGCTGTCTTTTTACATCTAAGGCTGTGTTCATATACTTCCCTCCTTTAATCCTTGTTCTCTTTCCATAATATGATGCAGGGGTAACATGTGTGACAGGATAATTGCAATCCTTTTTGTTTTAATGTCAATAATAAAGGAGCGCTCTTAGAACGCTCCTTTAAGCTTTAAAATATTTTTATCCTGTGATTCGGTGTTTATTTAGAGTAAGGTTTAGAATGGCCTGGAGGATTCCAAAATACTTCTGTTACAACATCAAGCTGCTCTATTTCTGTTATTTTTACAAAGGCTTCAATAATTGCTGTTTGTTTAAGGGTTTTCTTATCTACAAGTTGGAATTCAATATCGCCTATAATTCTAAGTCTTTCCTGGACGTTCATGTCAGGCATAGCGTCTTGAATATTCTTGATAATTTGGAAGGGGACGTCTTCCCTGAAATGTCTTAGCAAACCGCTTTGGTCAACAAAGAATATTTGCTTGTGAAGAACTGCTCTGATGATTACTTTACCATTGACAATTTCAGTTTGCACATCGGTGATTTCAGCCATAATTCTAAATATTTTATCAGCGCCTACAGGCAGTTCCGCCTCGGCCTCAACAGTTTCTCTTTGTGTAACATCATCTACTACCTGGTCCACCTTCAGGAGCTTCTTCCTAATTTTAATACCTTTTCCGCTAACATCTGTTACAACTTTTATTTGAAGAGTTTCTGTGACTTTTACAAAAATATCCAGGACAATTACCTGTCTTAGCATTTTGCTAGGGGGATCTATTAGCTGAAATTGTTCAACTATGGCATCTACATCCACCTGAACATCCATATCAGGTCTTGCGCCTTGAATAGGCACAGTAATGCTGAAGGGGACATCTTCTGTTACATGGCGTACCAGGTCACCTTCATCCACCAGGAAGATTTGTTTATGAACAATTCCCCGGACAATAACTATATCATTATTTACCTCTGTTTGAACATCCCTAACTTCCGGTATTATTTGGAAAATCTTTTTGGCTGTAATAGGTAGTTCTACCGTTTTCTTTACCACTTCTGAAACCAAATCTTCTCCTACCACACTGTCAACTTTTAATAGTTTTTTATCAACATCAAGATCTTTTGGACCGCCCATTACGTCTGTGATTACTTGTATTTGCTGTACTTCAGTTACTTTAATAAATATTTCTAAAACAATTTCCTGTCTAACTTTCGTGTCTGTAATCAATTGTGCATCTACGTCAATAATTCTTGCCTTTACCTGGGCTCTCATTTTGGGCTGGGCACCTTCTACTTCAATAAATTGAGTAAAAGTTACATCTTCTTGAACATGACTGACTAAATCACCTTCGTCTACAACAAATAACTGTTTTTCTATTAAACCGGTGACCATTACTCCGCCTTCCCTGACTTCTGTTTCCACATCAGTTAAGTTTGCTACTACGTCAAAAATTTTAATAACCTGAATAGGCAGGGTTACGTCTTTTTCAATTACTTTAGTTACCGTAGTTTCACCTATAACTTTATCTACTTTTAATAAACGTCTCTTGACTTCTAATTCAGAAATCAATCTGTTTCCTCCTCCTTACATTTTTCTCTTTTATAATATGAGGAATTTAAAAATATGTGAAATTACATTAGTATATCTTCAGGGTTTTATAAAAATGATTATAAGAAAAGAGGAAGGAATTATTAAGAAGATAAAGAAGAAGGTATATAATCCTAACAATATAAAAGGTGAACTGTAATATGGACTATATTTTCACAATTTTAATTATTATACTGGCTATCGTTTTTTTTAGACACAGAAAAAATATTAAAAAAAGTAAAGAGGAAATAAAAAAAGAAAAATATTTAAACTATTTTATTATTATTTCAATGCTTGTTTTTACTATGGTTATGATAGCATTTGCTAACAGAGGGAGCATGAATATAAGATCATCTTTGTTTTCAGATAACCTGAAAAGTGTTGAAAATAAGGAAACATCAATAGAACCGGTATACCTTTCTGAAGAGGAGCAGGTTATGGTTATATTAATAAACCAGGAAAGAACAGGGGAAGGATTAAATAATCTTACTCTAGATCCCCGCTTAAGTAATTTGGCCAGGGTTAAAGCCTGGGAGATGGTGGAACTTGATTACTATGACCATGAATCGCCAACTTACGGAACGATGGAGGAAATGGTAAAAAATGCAGGTTTCACCGAGTACAGTCTTGTTGGTGAGAACTTTACAAGGGGTAAGGGGAGTGCAAGAGACGCTTTTGATAGCACAAGAAACAACTCACGGCAGGAAAACTACTATTTGATGGAAGGATATACACATGTAGGAGTAGGTGTTGTAGAGGTTTCCAGAGAAGGATTCAATCCCTACCGCATATTTGTAATGATTTTCGCTGGAGCTTAAAAAATTTAGGATAAGGCTTTAATTAGTTCTTTTATACTAAAGAACAGTACAGGAGCAGAGGTTATGCTTCCCAGGTGCTCTGGTGCCTATGCAGGGAAATGCTAGATAAAGGTAAAAAAGTGTATCTTTATTATGAAAAGGAAGATTATAAAGGAAATTCGGATTTAAAAAATTTTCTGACTAGCTGGTAGGTGAATAAAAATAAAAAGATGTTATGATGACATAAACATCTTTTTATTAGCTTCGTTGTTGTGTTATTGTTAACTAGTTAGCCTCTTTACAGGAAGAGAAGAGAACTGTGCTGAGGTAACGTTCTCCCGTATCTGGAAGAACTGTAACTACAGTTTTCCCTTTACCTAATCTTTTAGCTAGCTGTAAGGCTACCCACGTATTAGCCCCCGAGGATATTCCCACTAGCAAACCTTCATCCCTGGCCAGCGACCGGGCTACTTTAAGGGCGTTATCATCTGAAACCAAGGCTATTTCATCAATTACCTCTTTATTTAAAATTTCAGGAATTATTCCGTCTCCCATTCCCTGGATTGCATGCTGGCCAATAGGGCCTCCGTCCAGGATAGCAGCTTCTTCAGGTTCCACTGCTACAATTTTTACTTCCGGATAATGTGTTTTTAGAACTTCACCCACACCGGTTATGGTTCCCCCTGTGCCTATTCCACTACAAAAAGCATCAATATTTCCGTTAACCTGTTCTGTAATTTCTTTGGCGGTAGTCTGGCGGTGTATTTCAGGATTTGCCGGGTTTCCAAATTGGTTAGCAAGCCAGATTCGAGGGTTTTCGTCAGCCATCTTTTTAGCTGTATCGGCAGCGATTTTAAAAGTGTCGCCTATATTATCTCCTTCAGGGGTAAGGACAATTTCCGCACCATGAGCCGCTATAAGCTTTCTTCTTTCCAGGCTCATATTTTCCGGCATAATTATCTTACACCGGTAACCTTTTACTGATGCGATTAGAGATAATCCAATACCTTGATTTCCGCTGGTATACTCCACTATTATGGAATCTTTCTTTAAAATTCCCTGCTTTTCAGCATTTTCTATCATTCCCAGGGCAGTTCTTGTTTTAATGCTTCCTCCGATGTTAACCCCTTCATATTTTACTAAAACCCTTGCATCTTCTGGGCCGACAATATTTTGTAGTTGAATTAACGGTGTATTTCCTACAGCATCTAAAACATCTTTACAGGTTTTTATCATTGTGTGCACCTCCATGAGATGATACATAAGTTCAATTAATTCTATATTATTCTACAAAATAAGCTTACGTCCTTCCTTATTTTAAATTTGTCATATATTTTGTAGATTTTTTAACTGTTTATTTTTATTGACGGTTAAGATTGTATAACGTATAAGGCAGCCCTAGGGGGCTGCCGTTTATTTTAAAAGGTTTGTGGAAAAATGATATAAGTGAACAGATAACCTAGAATTCCCATAAGCAGGCCATATATTAAGGCGGGGACAATATTTTTCTTAATTATTTTTCCTTCCAACCCGCTGACTCCAACTGTTGCCAGGACAGCTACGATATTGTGGATACTTATCATATTACCGATTGAACCGCCTGCTGATTGAAATCCTACTGTAATAATTTTAGAGATACTTAGTTCTTCAGCAATTGTGTATTGAAAATTTGCGAACAGTATATTAGATACAGTATTACTCCCTGATAAAAATGTTCCTAAAGCACCGATGAAAGGAGCAAAAAGTGGCCATAAATCTTTAAATGTTAAAGCAGCCAGTCTGGACATAACTATTATCATACCTTCTATGTTGGCCTGGTTAATGTCGGAGTGAACCATTATCTGAACCATAGAAACAGCAAAGATTAAGGCTATAGTGGTGGGACCCAGCTGTTTAAAAGTGGTTATCCAGGCTGCTTTCACGTCTTCTTTTTTCATACTATGCAGCCAGATAGTAAGTACTGCTACAAGGGTAAAAGGGATTAAGCCGGGAATATAGAGAGGTTCCAGGGTAAACGTCAGTCCTTCTCCCAGTATGTTTCTCCAAGTAAAAGAAAAGCTTCTTAATAATTTCCCCAGGTTAAACGCTGGAAGGCGGGTTACCAGTAATATTGCTGCAATGAGCAGATAGGGGGTCCATGCGTTAAGGAGGGAGAGGGAAGATGTTTTTTCTTTTTCCTGTATTACCGTGTTTTTTCCCCAGTCCGACTCCCATTTTTCAGGCTCAGGGAAGTCCCAGGTTGAAGCAGGTATTAATATGTTTTTTGAAACTAATGTTATGGACAAGGCTAATCCAAACAGCCCTCCAATTACAGAAGGCAGTTCCGGTCCCCAAAAATAAGCTATAGCTAAGTATGGTAAAGTGAAAGCTGCTCCAGAAAACAGGGCAAAGGGCCAAATTTCCAACCCTTTTTTTATTGTTTTATTAGCTCCAAAGGAATAAGTAAGCACGGTTACAGCCAGGAGCGGAATAAATATTCCTATTATGGCGTGGGGAAGGGCTGACCAGATTCCCAGCTGTTTTAGAAAATCTGTAAAAGTAAGTCCTGCGGGAAGTTGTTCCTGGATAAGAGGATTGTTTAAAACAGCTCCAAATCCCCCGATTATGGGAGTACCTACAGCACCGAAGGGAACAGCTGTGGTATTAAATATTAGGGCTACCATAGCTGCAGCCAGGGGAGGAAACCCCAGGCCTACCATAAGGGGAGCTCCCAGAGCTGCAGGTGTTCCGAACCCGGCCGCACCTTCTACAAAAGAACCAAAAAACCAACCTATGATAATAGCCTGGATCCGCTTATCCGGGGAAATTTTAAAAAAACTTTTGTTGATAGTATCCATTGCTCCGCTTTTTTTTAGAGTATTCAATATTAGAATAGCACCAAATACAATAAGTAAAATGTCAAAGGCTTGAAGTGAACCCAGAATACTGGCGGCTATAATTTGATTAAAACTCATCTTCCAAAATATACTTGCAACTATTACTGCAGAAAGCCATGCCAGGGGCATGGCCTTTATGGCCGGCCAGTTTAAAGATGCCATTAATACAATTGTAACTATTAAAGGAGTAGAAGCAATAAAAGCTAAGGCGGTTAGGGGAATATTCATTAAAATACATCCTCATAAATTTTTTTTTATTATTCCCCAGCACATAAGTTGCTAACATGAAAGAAAAAGATTTTTATATTTCAGACTTAAAAATTGTAACTTGCTTTAAGGAGTGTTATACTATTTTTAAATTTAATTAAACTTTATTTGGAGTGATATAAGTGGATGTGTCCTTTATTATTGTTGTATTTCTTTTTATCATAGCCATGGTTGGAGGGTTTATCGGCTTAAAGTATATGGAACGGAGATTGGGATTGATCCGGTCTACAATCCAGGATGAGCAGAAAGAGGGGAGTATATCAAGCCCTCCAACTTTTAGAAGGATGGATGACATAGATTATATTGTGGACTGGTTTGTTCGCAGGGACCCCAAGATTAACAACCCTTTACTTTTAAAGATGAGTATAGTTGATAACCTGGTTGAAGAGACCAAAATTGAATTTGATGATTTTGCAACTAAAAAGCATAAATTTAATAGATATCTAGGAGAACTGGTGGATTTTTTGCCTAAAGTGGGGCAGGCAGAGGAAGTATTTAAAGAATATTACGGAGATAATGCTGGGGAAGGGCATAAAGAAGAATACCTGATTAATATCAGAAGTTATATAATTGCCAAGATTAGAGTTTTAGGATGGCTTTACCATTCTATTTACAAACGGTGGTACAATCAAAGGGATTGTGAGTTTCTTGATTTTCAAGAATACTTTACCACTGAAGATGACCTGGAAAAAATACAGAATTCTTAAAAATTAAAGATATAAATAAAAAAACCGGCGGGCCGGTTTTTTTATTTATATGGGAACATAAAGGAAGCATAAGTATTTTTATTATTTATTTTTAAGGAAAACTTTTTCTTTGATCCTGTTCCAGAAGTTTTCTTTAGCTTCTTTTTGTAGATTATCAATATGCTGGCTTAAGTTGGCAATTTCTTTTTCTGCTTGACTTAACTGGTCTTTTAAGGAGTTATTTACGTTATTAGATTCTTTTAATTTTTCCTGCAGTTTTTTATTTTCTTCTTTTAGCTCTTTTAATTCTTTTAGAAGTTCATCTTTTTCTTTAATGTTTTTCTTTTTTTCTTCTTGAATTTTTTGGTCAATGTTTTTAATAGTATTTTTCAACTGTTTTTCCAGTTCTCTTAAATGGTTTTCTTTTGTAATAATCTCTCGGTTAAGTTTGTCAACCCTGTCTTCAGCCGTTCTGTAATACATATTAAATTCTTTTTGCTTTTTTTCCAGGGTTTTTTCTAGAGATCTTCTATCGTCATATAAGTTTGAGGCATGCTTTATCAAGTTATCGGAGTAGCCTTCTAGTTTTTTAAAGTCGCCTTCCAGGTCCTCTGGTTTTTCAAGAGCATTCTGTTCATTTATATTATTAAGTTCTTCTAAATCACTTTCTTTTTGATTATTATAAGTGTTTAAGCTACCAAAAGCATCTTCTTTTTTTCTTATTAAATTCGGCACACTTTCTTTTTTTAATTTAGGTAATTCAGGCACGAAAAGATAAGGGGGAAAATCTTTAGCAAGAAAATATGAATATTTTTCTTGGTTATATAGGCCAGGCTTTTCTGAATATCTTACTATGTAGCTGTTTTCCATGTTTTGTTTATCGATATTTTCCCAAGTATTCCCTTTGTTAGATGAACTATAACGAAAGATTAAATTATCCTGTTTGCAAAATATATTCACCCTACTGTTATGTATCCATAGAAAAGGTATGGGAGGATAGCTGTTTTCTAATTCATTTACAACCAATGGTTCTAACCAGCCCCCATACATCCAGCTGCCAAAGCTTCTTTTTCGATAAATAACCTGATGGCTATTACCACTGCTTAGAACCCAAATAACATGGATATTATTATCACAGTCCTCCAGCAGGAATGGGTACTGGTTGTTTCCGTATTTTCCAGAAATTAATAATGGTCGGGTCCATATTAAAGTATCCGGGTTTAAAGTCTGGTAATATAAAAGGTGATTACCGTTTTCAAAACACCGTTTAATCATATGAATTCTGCTATTTGTTCCCTGGGAGACTACAGCATAGTTTTTATGCTGCCCGGAACCTCCAGCTATAACTTTTCCCGTTTCCCACAAATTTTCTTTTTGCATATTATGCATCAGCATCCATTTATTATTTGAATTATCTAAGGTAAGATAAAATAAGTGGATAAGTGTACCTGTGTTGGCTGCAGCAAGACTAAAAAAACCCGTTTCTTTATCCTTTTTTTTATGCATTAAAACTTTACTTTCCCATTTTCTATTATCCTGAAATAGATGTAAAATGTTATTTTTAGAATCTTTGCATATAACGTGTATTCTTTTCTGTAAATCAAAACTTGCTGTAAAACTCTTGGTTTCCTCCCGTAGTAATATTTTCTCCTTTGACCAGTTTTTCCCTCTTTCAGAGGAGCACAGGTAATTTAAACTTTTTTGAGTAGTAAAAATGAGCCAGTATTTTTTGTTATCTTCATTTAAGAGGAAAGGAGAAGATTCTAAGATTTTATCACTTATCTCCATGTTGGTTGTTACACCTGCCTTTTTTATATATTAATGATTTATATGCTTTTACCCACTAGCGGATACATGTATATAGAGATTAATTTAATAATTATTATTTCCTTCATGTAAAATTTGCACACCTTCATATATGTATGCATATAATGTTTTAAAAATAAGCCCAAATTCCTTCAATAAAGAAGGTATTAGGTTATACCAAGAAAGGAGGTTTTAGTTATGGATGGTTGTGGTGCAGGAGGCCCAAACTTTAATATTAATGAAAACATCAATAATAATGAGATAAGGCCGGGTTTTTGTGATCCTTATGAATGCCCGCCCCCTACAGAGGTCGTTTGTATAAAGGTAGATAAAGTTTATGAAGAATGTAAGCTTGCTCAGGTTAATACTAGAGACATAGACCTTTCTAAACTAGCTGAAGGAGAAATAACTGATGTGCAGTGTATTAAAGCAGAACTGGTTGTTGATGAGGACCATCCCAGGGAATGTGTAATATTACCTTGTCAGAGAGTACGTTCATCTTTCTTTTACAGGTTTAAGTTCAGGTGGAAGGATGATTTAGGTGACCATGTATTTACAAGCGAACCTATTAAAGTAGAAAAAATTGGCAGAATGGAGCGGGCAGGAGAAGAAGGACTGGAAGCCCAGTGCGAGGTCTTTGTAGATTTTACAGAAGAAGGATGCTTCTTAATTAATCATGATACTGTACGCTGCTGTATAGGAAAACTGGTTGTATTCAAGTTATTTGCCCATGTTCAACTGTTAGTTCCTGCTTATGGCTTTTGCCCTCCGCCCGAGAAATGTCAAAAGATTAAGCCGGATGAATGCCCCACTCCTGAAGAATGGCTGGAAACAATTGAGTGGCCTCCATTTTACCCGGAGCAGATTAGACCTGATTTACCGCCTTTTAATGACAAAAACAGATAACATAATATTGATAAAGAAAGCCAGTGGATTCACTGGCTTTCTTTATCAATATTTTTATTAAACTCTGCTATATACGGAAGGTTACGGTAACCTTCATTGTAATCGAGGCCGTACCCCACTACAAAGATATCCGGCAGGTCAAACCCTTTATAGTCCAGGGGTACATTAACTATTCTTCGCGCTTTTATATTCAACATGGTACATACTTTTATGCTTGCAGGGTTACGGGTTTCCAGGTTACGGATAAGATAACTTAAGCTAAGGCCGGTATCAACGATGTCTTCTATAACAAGTACATGCTTGTTGGAAACATTAAGATCCAGGTCTTTTGTGATACGGACTATTCCTGCAGTGTCAGTTTTTTCTCCATATCGGGAGATACTAATAAAATCCAGAGAAAAGGGGATAGAAAGGTTCCTGCTTAAGTCTACGGCAAAATATACACTGCCCCTCAGGACACTAATAAGTACTAAATCTTTTCCTTTATAGTCCCGGGATATTGTGTTTCCCATTTCTTTTAACTTATTTTCAATTTCTTCCTGACTAATAACAATATCTAATTTTCTTTCCAAATAAACATCTCCTTTATCACTATAGTAAAGCCTAAATACTATTCATTGTATATTTTTATGTTATATATTCCACCTCTACTAACGGAGCTTTATCTTTTTATAATCCAGCCCAGTCTAGCAACAGCTGGATAAGGAATAGAACCGTTCATACCAGTATTGGCAATCACATATTCGTAAAATAAAGCCAGGTTACCTGGCTTTATTTTTTTACAGCAATAATTATATTAATTGTAACTAATCAGCCCAAGGGAGTACATTATTATAATTAAAACCGGTTGATGAACCAGGTAAATAAAAAGAGAGTGTTTTCCCAGGAGACAAACCCACTTAAAACATGATAAATAAGAGAGGTCGTAAAGATAAAAAGCTCGCTTGTGGTTGGGATACAACACATTCCCTAGAAAAATCCCTATTAACACTACTCCAAACCATGGAAGCAGGGGGAAGTAGTCAGCCGTGGAAAAGTTGGCAGGTCTTAATCCTAGCCATATTAACCAGGGGAAACTAAAAACCAGGTTTTCTATATAAACTCCTGTGATTATAAAAAACACTCCAATTAACATGTTCCAGGCACGGAGTTTTAAAAAGGGATATGACAGGATTATAGATACTCCAATAAAATGGAGTATCCCGAAAACCACATACATATCTTCTAAAATAATTCGGGTGATAAGGGTAATGATCATACCCCAGGAGAAAATCATAAGACCTCTTCTGAAAAACTTTAAAAATAACTTGCTTTCTTTTTTTAAGGATAACTTTGCCCTTGAATAGCTTAAAGTTAGAGATATACCTACCAGGATTATAAAAATTGAAGCCCCTGTGTCGGCAAAATAGGACCAAAAACCTGCAGTTAGATTTATATTGAGGTTTCCAAAATAATATAAATTATAAAGAAAATGGAAAAGCATCATTATTAATATAGCTGTCCCCCGCAGGAAATCTATTTCCCAAAATCGCTTTTCCATTTCTGTTTTCAAGTTAACATACCTCCGGACTTAAGCTTTAGAGCTTTCCAGACCCTCCAGGAAAGCCACAATGCCGTTACCCAGGGATGTATGGTTATATCCGCCTTCCAAGGCAGCAAATAGTCTTCCCTGGCAATTTCTTTTAGCGAAAATACCTAAAAGCTCTCCCATGGCCTGGTAATCTTCTGTTGCCAGCATGTGCCCCCAGTCCGCTTGATGGCGGTCAAACCCTGCTGATACGGCTATTAAATCTGCTGATGCCGACTGGAGATAATCTTCCAGGTTTTTAACAAAGTCGGAGCGATTGCGTCCTTTAACATGCCAATAATCAACCTTGGGCTCACTGGCAAAAATGTTGCTGGTACCGTCTCCAAAATGCAGGTCAAAATCAATAATTAATGCTTTATCAATTCTTTCTTCATATAGAAGTTTTTGTACAGCAATAGCCACATTATTAAAATAACAAAATCCCCAACAATGTCCTGGGCTGGCATGGTGCCCCGGCGGCCTGCAGAGGGCAAAAGAAAACTCTCCCTCCATGGCAATATTAGAGGCTTCAATAGTGGCACCGGCTGCAAGAAGGGCCATCTTGTAGACATACTCCTCCATCTTAACATCCTCTAGAAGGTTAAGGTTATGAACCAGCAGAACGTCTTCATCGATGCAAGGTTTTGGTGTTACCAGTGGATATCTTTTTTTTACTTCCTCCAAAGCATAGTCTAACCGGCCTACAGCAGCAGCTGGGTCTCTGGTGTATGTAGCAACAAAATTATCATGAAAAACAACTTTCATATTTTTCGGTACAGTCGTACCTTCCTCCTTTCGTTTATAAATTATAGCTATTTTTTTATTGTTTCTACATTAAAAAAAGTTTTCCTGCAATACTTGTAGTAAACAAAACCAGGGAGGTATAGGCAATCATAATCTCCCCGGCTTTGTTTCATTAAAATATTAATATTTTATTAACAGCCTATCTTTTCTGAAGACGCCGTACCCTGTCTTCAATAGGAGGGTGGGTGCTGAAAAGATTTCCAAAGCTTCTGCCCTTTGCGCCGGACAGTGGGTTAATAATAAACATGTGTGACGCAGCTTCATTAACTTCGTAAGGCTGGCGTTTTGCTCCCTGCTGTAGTTTCATAAGAGCATTGGACAGGCCGGAGGGGTTTCCGGTAATGTTTGCAGCAGTTGAATCAGCCAGGTATTCCCTGGAGCGGGAGATAGCCATCCTTATCAACAGGGCAGCTATAGGCGCCAGGACAATAGCTACCAACTGAAGGATCGCTCCGGAACCTTCCCGTCGGCGGCCTCCTCCTAGCATTGCTTGCCACATACCCATACGGGCCAGCACTGTTAAAGCCCCGGCCATAACTGCTGCAATAGAGCCAATCAGTATGTCCCGGTTGCGAATATGGCTTAATTCATGGGCCAGAACTCCTTCTAATTCATCTTTATTCAACAGACGCAAAAGCCCTTCCGTTACAGATATCACAGCTTTATTAGGGTTTCTGCCTGTAGCAAAAGCATTGGGCTGATTGGTAGGCATCATATAGAGGCGGGGCATAGGAAGATTAGCTTTTTGTGTAAGCTGTCTTACCATTTCGTATAATTCCGGTGCATCTGATTCTTTTAAAGGTTTAGAGCGGGTCATAGCGATAGCAATCCGGTCGCTGAACCAGTATGCAGAAAAGTTAAGAATTAAAGCGATGAAAAATGCGAAATAAAGGCCTTGTTCACCGGCTATAGCTCCACCTAAAATAACAAAAATAACAGTAAGTGCAGTCATGAGGACTAAAGTTTTAATATGATTTCCCATAGGATCACTCCTTTCTCTCTTATATTTTACCACAAAAATGCAAGAATAAAACAGGCATAAAGTGTTAAGAAGCAATAAAGTCAATTATTAATACAATATTTTAAAAAAAGAAATTAATTACTACTTTTTTGAAGGAAGTTTATTTGGTGATGCTTTGTTGCCATGGCGAACATGCGTATGTTATACTGTGATTAAGAGGTGATGGAATTATGACTTTTAGGATAGTTTTAGGGCGGGCCGGTACCGGTAAAAGCAAATTTTGTATCGGGGAAATTTCCAGGGAGCTAAAGGAAACACCTTGTGGTCCACCCCTTGTTTACATAGTGCCGGAGCAGGCAGCCTTCCAAGCCGAACATGCCCTGGCTACATCCCCTGGTTTGGGAGGAATCATAAGAGCACAGGTGCTGAGTTTTCGCCGCCTGGCCTGGAGAGTTATGCAGGAGGTTGGGGGAAAGGGACAGCTTTATATAGATGATACAGGGAAGGTAATGGTCCTTAGAAAAATCATTGAAAGAAATAAGGAGAGTTTATCCCTTTTTAAGCATGTGGGGGAACAGCCAGGCGCCTTAGAAAATCTTATAGAACTTTATAATGAACTAAAGCGATCTTGTATTCCTGTTGAAAAGATAAAAGAATATATGTCTAATATAAAGGGAAGCCAGCATAAGGAAATAGATGGGGATAAAATCAATACCGGGCTAATGGAAAAGATTAAAGATCTGGAATTAATCTTTACAGAGATGGATAAGGAGTTAAAAGAACTTTACCTGGACTCGGAGGATTACCTGAAGTTTCTTGCAGATAATATTTTCCGCACTTCTTATCTAATAGAAGCCCGGTTATGGGTAGACGGATTCTATGGGTTTACCAACCAGGAATATAAAATTTTAGAGGAATTAATTAAGCACTGTAGACAGGTAACAGTTTGCTTATGTTTAGATGATGACTATAACCTGAAAGAAACGGTAGATGAATTAAATCCTTTTTATCCGGCGGCAGTGACCTGTCAACGGTTAAAAGATATAGCCGGCAAACTGGGAATCATTCCAGAAACAATAGTGAGGTCAATGCCTTTTGAAAAATCAAACCGCTTTAGCCAAAATTCGGCTTTAAGTTATTTGGAGCAAAACTTACATGCTCATCCGGTGAAACCATTTAAAGATGGAACCCAAGAGGATATGCCCCTTTGCCTGACAGCCGCATCTAACCGCCGATCTGAAGTGGAAGCCCTGGCCCACCAACTTATTGTGCTGGCCAGAGATAAAGGATACCGCTGGAAGGACATGGCTGTAATGGCTGGGAACTTGGATGATTATGCCGATACAATCTCTACATTGTTTACAGATTATGATATTCCCTTTTTCCTGGATTTAAAGCGGCCCGTTTTAAATCATCCCCTTATAGAATTTATTCGTTCAGCCTTGGAAATTGTTAATTATAATTGGGGCTACGATGCTGTTTTTCGCTGCGTTAAAACTGGTATGCTTATCCCTGATTTGGACAAAGAAAAGGGTGTTAAAGACTGGCGGGAGGGGATTTACCAGCTGGAAAATTATGTGCTATGTTTTGGGATTAGAGGGTCTCACTGGTTGAGCAGCAAAAGGTGGCAATACCTGCAGAGGGATTCCCTAGAGGAGAACAGCGGAGATGATAAGATATCTCAAGAGGAAGAAGCTTACCTTCAATTAATTAATGAAACGAAGGAATTAATAAGGGAGCCCCTTATAACTTTTCAGGAGGAAATAATAAAGGCTGTCACAGTTAAGAAAAAGGCTAAGGCACTTTATAACTTGCTTCAAGGGGTAAATGCTCCGGAGTACCTGGAGAAGTGGAGCGGAGAAGCGCTGGAAAAGGGGAATCCTGAAAAAGCCCGGGAACACCAACAGGTTTATAAAAGAGTTATAGAACTGATGGATCAAATAGTAGAAATAATGGGTGACGAAGAAATGTCCATAAATTTGTTTTCCCGAATTCTTGAATCCGGATTGCAGGATCTTCGCCTGAGTTTAGTTCCTCCTTCCCTGGATCAGGTTTTGGTAGGGGACCTGGAAAGGACCAGGGCGGGAAATATTAAGTTTACGTTTATTCTTGGGGTAAACGATGGAGTACTACCTTCTCGGCCCCAGGAAGACGGGGTTTTTACCGAACAGGAAAGGGAGTCTCTAATTAACTGGGGGCTGGACCTGGCTCCTGGCAGTCGCCGCCGTGTATTAGATGAACAGTTTCTTATTTATATAGCTCTTACCAGGGCTGCTGAGGGGCTGTGGTTAAGCTATCCCCTGGCTGACGAAGAAGGAAGGATGCTTGTGCCTTCTTTGCTGGTAAGCAGAATGAAAGAAATTTTTCCATGTTTAAAAGAATCAAATGCAAACGGTGATCTTAAAGAAGAGGAACAGTTAAGTTTCCGGGTAGTTCACCCCCGCAGAACCATGTCTCAACTGGCAGTACAGTTAAGCCGGTGGAGAAAAGGAGAAACTATTGATTCTTTCTGGTGGGAAATTTACAACTGGTATGCAGGAAAAGAAGAGTGGCATCAGCAGGGGAAACTTTTACTGGGGGGGCTTTTCTATATAAATCAGGAAGAGCCGCTGGATAAAGAAACAAGCAGGAGACTCTATGGAGAACATTTAAAAGCCAGTGTGTCCCGCCTGGAAAAATACCGGAGCTGTCCTTTTTCTCACTTTGCTTTATACGGTTTAGGCTTAAAAGAAAGAAAAATATATCGCCTGGAAGCACCGGATATTGGCCGGTTTTTTCATGCTGCCCTCTATAATTTACTCCGCGCTATAAAAGATAAGGGTTTGGAATGGAGCGAGATATCTTCTGAAGAGTTTTTTTGCCTTGCGGAGGAAGAAGTTGAAAAGTTATTACCCCGCTTACAATCAGAAATACTGCTGAGTAACAGCCGCTACCGGTTTTTGGCGAAAAAGCTTAAAGATACAGTGGGTAGGACTGCTGTATTCATGGGAGAACATTTCAGGCGGAGCAAATTTAAGCCCGTGGGGTTAGAAATTTCTTTCGGAGATAAAAAAGACCTTCCTCCCATTGTCTTTAAGCTGGAAGATGGCTGTTCCGTTGAGCTGGTTGGACGTATTGACCGGGTAGACCTGGCTCGGGGAGATGAGGGGGATACTTACCTCCGGGTAATAGATTATAAATCAGGGGATTCAAAGTTGAATCTGGCGGAGGTGTACCATGGTATTTCTTTACAGATGTTAGCGTATATGGATGTAGTTATTAACAGTGCCAGGGAATGGTTGGGGGAAGAGGCTTTACCTGCAGCCATGCTTTATTTCCGCGTACATGCCCCCCTTATAAAATCAAACAGGGTTATTTCTCCTGAGGAAATTAAAAAAGAAATGAGCAAGCGTTATAAAATGAAAGGAAAAGTTTTAGCCAATCTGGAAGCGGTAAAATTAATGGATAGCGGGCTTCAATCCTCCGGTTATTCCGATGTTATACCTGTAGCTGTAACCAAAGATGATACATTTTACAAGAACTCTGAAGTTATGGAGCAATCCCGGTTTGAACTACTGCGCTGCCATATGCGGCAGACTATAAAGAATATAGCTCATGATATTACTAAGGGTCGATTGTATATAGCACCTTTTCACATGGGAGGAAAAAAGGCTTGTAAATTCTGTTCTTACAGGGCAGTTTGCCAGTTCGACCCGTTAACCCAGGGTAACTACTTTAGATATTTTAGGGAAGAAAAAGAAGAAGTTATCTGGTCTTTACTGGATAAGGGAAAAGAAGGTTTTGAAGGGGGCATTACTGATGAATAATTTACTACCAGAAATTCCTCAGGGCAGCAACTGGACAAATGAGCAGTGGGAGGCTATTACCTGTCAGGGTAGCGACACACTGGTATCTGCCGGGGCAGGCTCGGGGAAAACCAGGGTTTTAGTAGAGCGAATAATACAGCATATTACAGATCACCGTAACCCTTTAGAAGTTGACCGGATGTTGGTAGTTACTTTTACTAATGCAGCTGCAGCAGAGATGAGGCAGCGAATAGGCAGGGCTCTGGAGGAAGCTATTAAAAAAAACCCTGGCTCCTCCTATCTTCGTCGCCAGCTGTTTTTATTAAACAAGGCTTTTATAACCACCGTTCATTCTTTTTGTAACAGTGTTTTAAAAAGGTATTATTACCATACGGATATAGATCCCTCCTTTCGTATTATGGAGGAAACAGAGGCGGAACTGCTTCGTCATGAAGTTTTAGAGAATGTTCTTGAGGAATATTATGAAAACTGTCATGAGGATAGCCCCTTTTACTGCCTGGTGAACGCTTATAGCACAGATCGAGGCGATACTCCCTTGCAGGATCTTATTTTAAAGCTATATAGATTTTCTCTCAGTCATCCATGGCCTGAGAACTGGCTAAAGGAGATGGCCGGTAGATTTAACCTGAACAGCCAGGAGGAACTGCTAGATACTTCCTGGATGGAAACACTGCTTAATGAATGCAGGCACGAACTAGAGGGCCTGGCTCAACAGCTCCGGGAAGGGATCCGCATCTGTAAAGAACCCGGCGGACCAGCTCCATACTTGCAGAATATGGAAAAGGAATTAGGGATGTTGGAAAGTATTCTTGAGTCCTCCAGGGTTTCCTGGCAGGAACTGCAAAATGCTCTTAAACAGTGCTCTTTTGCAAATCTTAAAGCTTGCAAGGGGGATGAATATGACCAAAATTTAAAGGACAGGGCTAAGGGTTTGAGGGATAAAGTTAAAAAGGCTTTAGGAAAATTAGACCAAGACTTATTTCAGCAACCTCTAGAGGAACAGGTGCAGAGCTTAAAAATTATAGCTCCGCAAATGAATGAACTGGCTACTCTTGTTGAGTCCTTTGAAAAAGCCTACAGCATGGTCAAGGCGGAGCGGAGAGTTGTTGATTTTTCTGACCTGGAGCATCAGGCTTTAAAAATATTGAGCTGCCCTAATTCCAGCACGGAAAAACTAATTCCTTCAGAAGCTGCTCAGGAATATAGTGAGCGGTTTGCTGAAGTTCTGGTAGATGAGTACCAGGATATTAATTTGGTTCAGGAATATATTCTACAATTGATATCCCGGCGGGAGAAAGGAAAAGAAAACTTATATATGGTGGGGGATGTAAAACAGAGCATTTATGGTTTTCGTCTGGCAGAACCAGGACTGTTTTTGCAAAAATCAAAGGAATTTACACTGGAAAACATGGGAGGAAGGTGTATTGATCTTTATCGTAATTTTCGCAGCCGCGGGGAAATATTAGATGGAGTTAATTATTTGTTCCGCCAGATAATGGACGAAAAGGTTGGAGATATATCTTATGGTGGAAAAGCAGAACTTGTTTACGGAGATTCTTATCCCTCCGGAATAAGGGGAAATGAAACAGGTGATATAGGCTCACCCCTGGAAGTACTTATAATATCAAGGGTTGGTAATTATCAGGAGATAGAAGATGGTGAAGGAGAACAACAAGAGGCATTAAATGAAGAAGAATGGGAAAATGCTAGCCTGGAGGGCCGCCTGATTGCCAAAAAAATAAAAGAACTAGTAGGTGGTAACGGCTTACAACCTGGACATATGTGGGATAAAGAAGAAAAAAGAATGCGGCCGGTAACTTACCGGGATATTGTTATTTTAACGCGTTCTGCTCCCAACTGGATTTCTCCTATCTTAGAAGAATTAAAGTCGCAGGGCATCCCGGCTTATGCTGAACTGGGAATAGGTTACTTTGAAGCGGTAGAAGTTGAGGTAATGATTTCCCTGTTAAAGGTAATTGACAACCCCTATCAAGATATACCCTTGGTAGCAGTTTTACGCTCACCCTTGGTGAGACTTTCGGCAGAAGAGCTGGCAACTATAAGGACAAAGAGCCCGGGTAAGGATTTTTACAATGCCGTGAAAGAATATGATGACCAAAATAATATACAGTTAAAGAATAAACTGCAAGATATGTTAAATAAAATACAGAATTGGCAGGACCTGGCTCGCCAGGGAATTTTGGCTGACCTCATATGGCAGATCTATCGGGAGACCGGATTTTATGACCTTGCAGGAGGTATGGCAGGGGGACAGCAGAGGCAGGCCAACCTGCGGGCGCTGTATGACCGTGCCCGCCAGTATGAGGCTACTTCTTACAGGGGGCTTTTCCGCTTCCTGTGGTTTATAGAAAAGCTAAAGGAACGGGGAGGGGATATGGGTGCTGCCAGGGCCTTGGGAGAACAGGAAAATGTGGTTCGTCTTGGCACTATACATAAGAGTAAAGGCCTGGAGTACCCTATAGTATTTTTGGCAGGATTAGGGAAGCAGTTTAATATGCAGGATCTTAAAGGAGATTTTTTGCTTCATAAAAAGATGGGTTTAGGGCCCAGATTTGTAGATGCCAAGAAGCGTGTAGTCTATCCTACCCTGCCTTTCATGGCCCTAAAAAAGCGTTTATGCCGGGAAGTTATAGCCGAAGAAATGCGTATTATGTATGTAGCGTTAACCAGGGCTGAACAAAAACTGTTTTTGGTGACTACCGTAAAGGACTTAACTAAAGAACTGGAAAGATGGGAGGAGTTACAGCAGGGGAGCATGTCTTCAGGTAAAGTTATTTTGTCGGGTTATCAGAGAACTCGTGCCAGAAGTTATTTAGATTGGATTGGACCTGCTTTACTGCGTCATCCCGGCGCCACTTGTTTGCGAGAACTATTAAAAAACAATAAAAATATTTCCTGTTTTCCCGATACCGAACCTTCTGTATGGGGATTCACCCTTCTAAACCAGGAGGAGGTTGTAGGTGACAATCAATTTGAGGACATTAACAATATAAAAAGCGAAGAAAAAATTATCTGGGGAAACCTTAAAATGATGAGTCCCTTGCCTTTAGAGGAAAAAAATAAAGATGAAATAAACAGGTGTCTTACCTGGCACTATCCTTACTGCTGGGCCGCAGCTCATCTGGCTAAGGTATCTGTTTCTGAGTTAAAAGAAAAGCAAGCTGAAGTTTTTGAACAAGGGCATACTCCTCTCAATAGATTACCTCAACCACATTCGTTTCAGCGGCCTCGCTTTTTGGAAGAGGAAAAGCTATCTACAGTAGAGAAGGGAACTGCATACCATATAGTTTTGCAGCATTTTGATTTAGGTCTACCCCTTACGGATGAATGTGTAAAAAAACATCTTGATAGTATGGTTGATAAAAATTTTATTACTCCTGAGGAGAGGGTAGTAATAAAAGAAAAAGCCATAAAGAGTTTTTTTACCGGACCCCTTGGTCAAAGGATGAGGCAAGGGCTGGAAGTTTTCAGGGAAGTTCCCTTTACTATGACACTTCCTCCAGGAAAGGTTTATCCTTCGTGGCCTAAGGCTGAACTTGAAGAAGCTGTTCAATTAGAAAATGAATTCGTGCTTATTCAAGGAGTTATAGATTGTGTTGTTAAGGAAAAGGACGGGATGTTATTAATTGATTACAA
>PWHX01000027.1 GCA_003555415.1 Syntrophomonadaceae bacterium
AGTTATAACACAGTCTATAAGTGGGTGAAGAGTATTGGGTACGGCCTTTGAAAAATTTCATCAATATCTCAGGTCCAGGGGTTTAAAGCTTACTTCTGAAAGAAAAAATATTTTAAAAAAAGTTGTTTCCATACATGATCACTTCGATGCGGAAGAACTGTTGTATATGTTAAAAGAGGACGGTAAGCAAATATCCCGGGCTTCTGTTTACAGAACCTTGAATTTACTGGTGGACAGTAACCTGGTAGAAAAAGTTGATTTTGGCGAAGGCAGGGCTTATTATGAGCACACCCTTGGCAACTATCACCATGACCATCTTATTTGTGTGGAGTGTGGTAAGGTTATTCAGTTTGAGGACCAGGTTATAGAAAAGAGGCAGAAAGATATCTGTAAAAAGCATAAGTTTGAATTAGATTACCATACCTTAAATATATTTGGGCGTTGCTCAGAATGTAATAACGGAAGGCGGGAAGAAGATGCCTCGACCTCCTAAGTGGCGACATGTTGAGTCTATGCCGGAATATAATTATTTTAAGCCTGCAGGCGTTCCTATCAAAGAGTTAGAAGAGATAATATTAAATATAGAAGAGCTGGAGGCTATACGTTTAAAGGATGGAGAGGGATATGAACAGGAAACCTGTGCTGAAAGAATGAAGGTTTCTCGCCCTACTTTTCAAAGAATTTTGTCATCTGCCCGGAAAAAAGTCACTGAAGCACTGATTAAGGGCAAAGCTATTAAAATTGAAGGTGGCAAATTCAAGTTATCTATGCGCCATTTTAAATGTAGTAACTGTGGCAACAGCTGGGAGATTCCTTTCGGCACAGGACAGAGGGGCATAGACCTCTTCTGCCCCCGGTGTGAGAGTAAAAGTGTTTGCAGGCACAGGCACAAGGAAGATGAAGGAGAATAGCCAATGGCTTTAAATATAAATATACCGGGATACCCGGATATGATAATTCAATATTTGGTGTTGGACTTAAATGGTACCATTGCTTCCAAAGGAGAGATTAAGGAGTCTACAGTCAGGCTAATTAATGCTCTATCCAGACACCTGCAGGTGTTTGTTCTGACAGCGGATACCTTTGGGAAAGCCGGTGAGATTTGCCAGGGGATAAATGCAGAAGTTACTATTATAGAAAAGGGCAGAGAAAAGGAAGCTAAAGGCGACTTTGTAAGTAAATTAGGGAAACAGGGAACCATAGCTTTAGGCAATGGTATGAACGATGAGCTCATGCTGGAGCAGTCTGTATTAGGTATAACCGTAATGGGAGAAGAAGGATGCAGTACCCGGGCTTTAAAGAAAGCAGATGTTTTGGTTAAAGATATAGATGATGCCCTGGAAATGATAATGAATCCAGACATATTAAAGGCTACCTTGAGAAGCTAGGAGCCAAACAGAAATGGATACATGGAGGCAGCCCAATGTTCAGATCAGGATTTGTATCAATTATAGGCAGGCCCAATGTGGGCAAGTCAACTCTTTTAAACCGGCTTATCGGGGAAAAGATGGCGATTATTTCGGAAAAGCCCCAGACCACCAGGAATAAAATAACCTGTATATTAACTACAGACGAGATGCAGGTTGTCTTCCTGGATACCCCGGGGATGCACAGGCC
Source organism: Syntrophomonadaceae bacterium (assembly GCA_003555415.1). Taxonomy (GTDB): domain Bacteria; phylum Bacillota; class Dethiobacteria; order SKNC01; family SKNC01; genus PWHX01. The sequence continues at coordinate 1,618 of PWHX01000027.1, forward strand.
CCAACATAAGCTGGGAGAATATATGGTAAAAGTTTCCCTGAACGCTTTAAGAGAAGTAGATATTATATTTCTGGTAGTAGATGCTACTTACCCCCCGGGGAGGGGAGATGAATACATAGTTGAGCAGCTCAGGGAAGTGCAAACCCCTGTTTTTTTAATTATCAATAAGATTGACCAGATAAAGAAAGATAAGTTGGATATAATTAAAAAGCAGTACCAAGCCCTTTGTAATTTTGCAGAGGTTATCTGTATTTCTGCGCTTCAAGGGGATAACCTGGTGGATGTCCTTGATATGCTGGCAGAGTACCTTCCGGAAGGGGTTCAGTATTATCCCGAGGATATGATAACGGACCAGCCGGAACGGTTTGTTGTTTCAGAACTGGTAAGGGAGAAAATTTTAGAGTTAACCCGGGAGGAAGTGCCCCACTCGGTGGCTGTAGAAGTCGAAGAGATGAAGAAAAGAGAAAATAAGGACATGATTTATATAAGCGCTACTATTTTTGTAGAACGGCAGTCCCAAAAAGGGATAGTTGTAGGAAAGGGAGGTAAACTTCTTAAGGAAATAGGTGTAAAGGCCCGACAGGATATTGAAAACCTGCTGGGATCTAAGGTCTACCTGGAACTGTGGGTTAAGGTTAAAAAAGACTGGCGGAATAAAAAGGAACAGCTGAAAAATCTAGGTTATTCTGATTAAAGGCGGTTATCAAAGATGAAATATTTACAAACCGAAGGGCTGGTAACCGGTTCCCGAAGTTATAGTGAAGCGGATAAGCTTTTAACCCTTTTTACCCTGGAGAAGGGAAAGGTTCCTGCTATTGCCAAGGGAGCCTGTAAAACAAAAAGCAAACTGGCTGCTTCGGTTCAGCTTTTTACCCGGGCAGATTTTCAACTTTATATGGGAAAAACCCTGGCTACCGTTACCCAGGGGGAAATCAAGACTTCCTTTTATTCCCTTCGTTATGATTTGACTAATTATGCTTACGGCCAGTATTTTTGTGAACTGGTCAATCGCCTGTTGGAGGAAAAAGAGCCTTTTCCAGAAGTTTATCAGCTATTGCTGACGGTCTTTGAAGTGTTAAAAAACACGGAATTAGATATGGAGTTGTTGGCAAGGTCTTTTGAGTTAAAACTGTTAAGTATTTTAGGTTACAGGCCTTATCTTGACGAGTGCCTTGTTTGTTCCAGGGAAAGCGATTTTTATCGGTTTAGTTACCAGGAGGGGGGAATCCTTTGTGCAGAATGCAGCCTTGGAAGCCCGGGCTCCCAGAAAATCAACCTGGGCACCCTATCGATTATAAAGAAACTGCTGTCCACAAAATACTCCCGTTTAAATATTTTAAAAGTCAGCCCCTCTCAAAAAAAGGAGATATTACTTATCAATAAAAAACTATTAAACTATAACGTTAACCTGGGCTCCTGTAAATCCTTAGTTTTTTTAGAAGAACTGGGAGCATTACCGAAAGTAACGTAAATCATTAGGAGTATTTATAAAAAATGTTAAAACTGCATAAACTAAGATTTAGAAATGAATTATATTATAATAACAGGGGGTTTGATAAAAAATGTCTATTACTCTGGAAAAGATAGATTTAGTTAAAGAAAGATCGGGGGCTTCATATAAGGAGGCCAGGGCAGCGCTGGAGGCGGCAGGGGGAGATGTAGTTAATGCCCTGGTTATTTTAGAAGAACAGGATATAAACTGGGTACAAGAAGGCCCGCATAAAGAAGCTTTAAATAAGGTAAAAGATGCTTTTAAGAAAAGCAACGAAAATAAAATCAGAATAAAGACTAAGGAGAAGACTGTTTGGGAACTTCCTGCGCCTGTAGGGGCTCTGGGAGCTGTGGTTTTCCCTAAGGCGGCTGCATTTGGGACTTTGCTGCTTCTTTTTACCCGTTATTCTATTCATCTGGAAAAGGAACCCGGAGAGCCCAGGGAAGATGAACAATTATCTTGACATTTAAAGCCTTTTTTGTTAAAGTTAAAAAAATTAAACACCCTTTGCAATGAAGGAAAGTAGTAGCCAGTGTTAATTTAACAGCGAACCGGGGGTTGGTGAGAAGCCCGGTATAGGAAGCTGGTGAAGGCGTTCTAAAGCAATTTAACCAAGGGGGCTTGTTTTACTCAGCCAAATAGGGTGGAACCGCGGGAAATACTCTCGTCCCTATATTATCGTTATATAGGGTTGGAGAGTTTTTTTTATTCAATAATATAAATATAGGAGGACCGATATGAATTTTCAGGAAGTAATTCTAAAACTGGAAGATTACTGGGCGAAGAAAAAATGCGTTATATTGCAGCCCTACGATGTAGAAAAGGGAGCGGGCACCATGAACCCTGCTACATTTCTCCGATCTCTGGGACCGGAGCCCTGGAATGTGGGATATGTGGAGCCCTCCCGGAGGCCGACAGACGGGAGGTACGGAGAAAATCCCAACCGTTTGCACCAGCACCTCCAGTACCAGGTTATTTTGAAACCTACTCCCGCTGATATTCAAGATCTGTACCTGGAAAGCCTCTATGCCCTGGGGATCGACCCTCTAGAGCATGATATTCGTTTTGTGGAGGACAATTGGGAATCTCCTACGCTGGGTGCCTGGGGCCTGGGATGGGAGGTATGGTTGGATGGTATGGAAATTACCCAGTTTACGTATTTTCAACAGGTGGGAAGCTTTGATGTGGAGGCTGTTCCGGTGGAGCTTACATATGGTTTGGAACGCATTTCCATGTTTATTCAAAAGAAAGAAAATGTTTTTGACCTGGAGTGGGTAGAAGGAGTGAGTTATGGTGAAGTTTTCCACCGGGCGGAAGTAGAACAATCTTATTACTGTTTTGAAAGGTCAGATCCGGAAGTTCTCTTTAATTTATTCAACATTTATGAAAAAGAAGCCTGGCGCCTTTTGGAGATGGACCTGGTATTACCCGGCTATGATAATGTTTTAAAGTGTTCCCATACATTTAACTTGCTGGATGCCAGAGGAGCCATCAGTGTAACGGAAAGAACCGGTTATATTGCCAGAGTTAGGAATTTAGCCCGGCTTTGTGCCCAAAAGTATTTAGATCAGAGGGAAAGATTAGGATTTCCTCTTTTAAAAAAGAGAGGTGCATGTCATGAGTAAAAAGGACTTATTATTAGAAATAGGAACTGAGGAGATTCCGGCCCGGTTTATGGCGGACACTCTGCAGCAAATGGAAGAAATAGCCTCAAATTTATTCCAATTAAAACGCATAAACATTGGTAGTATAAAGACTTATGGTACTCCGCGGCGCCTGGTGCTTTTTATTGAAAGTGTTGAGGAAAGACAAAAAGATGTTGAAGAAAAAAAGAAAGGCCCGGCTAAAAATGCTGCTTTTGACGAAAAGGGAGAACCTACTAAGGCAGCCCTGGGGTTTGCCCGGGGCCATGGAGTTGAGGTGGAGGACCTGACGGTAGAAGATTTTCAGGGAGGCGAATACCTCTTTGCTATAAAAAAGATTGCCGGTGAAGAGACCTTTAAACTATTACCGGAAATTGTAAAGGATATTGTTACCAGGTTATCTTTTCCTAAGCCCATGTACTGGTCCTCCAGGGATGTTCGTTTTGCCCGCCCTATTCGTTGGCTGTTAGCCCTGTACGGTGATAATACGATACCCTTTGAATATGCGGAGCTTGCTTCCCATAATTTGACATATGGCCACCGTTTTATAGCCCCCGGCCCTTTTGAGGTTAAAGTTCCCGCCAGTTATTTTGATATTATAAGGGAATCCCATGTAATATTGGACCAGAGGGAGAGGAAAGACATCATAAAAAAACAGGCGGAAGAAGCCGCTGAATCTGTGGGAGGAAGACCTCTTATAGATGAAGACCTTTTAGAAGAGGTAAACTATTTGGTGGAGTATCCTAACGCTATTGTGGGAGAATTTTCCCCGGAATTTTTAGAGATTCCCCAGGAAGTTTTAATTACCAGCATGCAGTCTCATCAGAGATATTTCCCGGTTGTATCCCAAAAAGATGAGCTCTTGCCTTACTTTATTACCATTAGCAACGTAGAACGGGATACTCAAGGGTACGTCAAAATAGGAAACGAGATGGTCTTACGAGCCCGTCTGGCAGATGCAAGGTTTTTCTTCCAGGAAGATCAGAAGACCAGGCCGGAGGAGTATGTTGAACAATTAAAGGATGTTATTTTCCAGGAGGAACTGGGAACATCCTTTGATAAAACAGAACGTATTAAGCTCTTGTCCGAATTTATGGCCGATTACTTGAACCTGGATAATGCCTTGAAAAATACAGTTTCCCGTACTGCCTATCTTTGTAAGTTTGACCTTCTAACCCTTATGGTTGATGAATTCCCTGAGCTTCAAGGTATCATGGGGCGGGAATATGCAAGATTGTCCGGAGAAAGTGATGAGGTGGCCAATGGTATTTTTGAACACTATCTTCCCAAGTTTGCCGGAGATGAGCTGCCGCAAACTTTAGCCGGTTCTCTGGTAAGTGTAGCGGATAAAACAGATAACATAGTGGGGGCATTCGGAAGGGGTATTCAGCCTACCGGTTCTCAGGACCCCTATGCCTTAAGAAGGCAGGCTCTGGGTATAGTGCACATTCTGCTAAACCATGATATGTCTTTACCTTTAACTAAATTACTGGAGCAATCCATAGATGATTTTGGCACTAAAAAGTTAAAGAAGCCCAGAGAAGAAATTATTAACGATGCATTGGAGTTTTTCCGCCAGAGGATAAGACACGTGTTTTTAGAAAAAGGTTTGCGATATGATCTGGTGGATGCAGTTTTGGAGGTAGAATTTGATATTGTGCCCCAGACTTATGATAAGGTTAAGAGTCTGGCTGAAGCTGTAGAAAAACCTGAGTTTGATAACTTGATGACTGCTTTTACCCGGGCGGCAAATTTGGCCAAGAAAGCCCCGTCCCAAGGAGAAGTTCGCCTGGAGCTCCTGGAAGATGAGGCGGAGGAAGTGCTTTACCGTGCTTTCCAGCAAGCAAATAAAGATGCTGTAAAATATTTGCAGGAGAAAGATTATAAAGGGGTATTGGAGCAATTTTCCTTACTGCAAAAACCAGTAGATGATTTTTTTGATCAGGTTATGGTTATGGTAGAAAATGAAGAACTCAAGAATAACAGGCTCAGCCTGTTAAAGGATATCAGAAATTTATTTTTAAAACTTGCAGATTTTAATAAAATTGTCACCCATTAATAAAAAAACAATAATAAAAAGAAGGAGTTCCCTATACAAATATAGTATACTATTTTAGTTGAAGCCTGAATTAGTACATCATATTAAGCAAAAAGGGTGGTGAATAATCATCGACCTGACAGATAGGCAAAACAGGATAATCGAAATTGTTAAAGAAAGTGGCCCTATATCAGGTGAAGACATCGCTTGTAAATTGAATCTCAGTCGAGCTGCCTTGAGGCCTCATCTGAGTGCTCTTACTATGGCTGGCCTTCTGGAGGCTCGTCCCAGGGTCGGTTATTATTACGCCGGGAATACTTCTAACTCACTAGTAGCAAAAACCTTAAGAAAAGTTAAGGTAAAAGATATAAAGGGACTTCCCGGAGTAGTAAAAGAGAGCACTTCTGTATATGATGCAATTGTTCTCCTTTTCCTGGAAGATGTAGGCACGCTATTTGTAGTGGAAGATGGAGGATACCTGGTTGGCATTGTATCAAGAAAAGATTTTTTAAAAAGCTGTCTGGGGGAGGCGGATATGCAGAGAATACCCATAGGTGTAGTTATGACCAGGCTGCCCAGTATTATTTTTTCAGAGCCTGAAGAGAGTGTTCTTGATGCAGCCAGGAAAATTATAGAATACCAGGTGGATTCCTTACCCGTTGTCCGCAGTGAGCCTAAAGGACGCTTAAAAGTTATAGGAAGAATTACTAAAACAAATATTACAAAACTTGTAATGGAGCTTGGAGGTTAGTTAAAGGAGGTATTGTTTTGTGAAAAACTCAGGTTTGCCAGTAATTTTTGTTGTATCAGACTCTATTGGAGAAACAGCAGAATTTGTAGTTAAGGCTGCAGCCAGCCAATATAACTCAGGGCATGTGGAAATAAGAAGAATTCCCTTTATTTATGAAGAAGAAGCAATTAAGGAAATAGTTGAAGAAGCCAACGAATTTAACAGTATTATTGCCTACACTCTGGTTCTGCCTGAATTAAAAGTTATACTGGAGGAAGCTGCTGGAGAAAAGGGTATTCCTGCAGTAGATATTTTAGGGCCCATGATGAATGCTTTTTCCCAGATAATGCCTGGTGGGCCTCGCCTGGAACCAGGACTTATGCGCCGTCTTGACGAGGAATATTTCCACCGCATAGCTGCCATTGAATTTGCTGTTAAGTACGATGACGGAAAGGATCCCAGAGGTCTATTAAGGGCTGACGTAGTACTTATTGGTGTTTCCAGGACTTCAAAAACACCTTTAAGTATGTATCTGGCTCATAAAAGAATGAAAGTCGCTAATCTTCCCCTGGTTCCGGAAATAGAACCTCCGGAAGAGCTCTTTATGGTTCCCTCAAGTAAAATCGTTGGTCTAACTATTAAGCCGGAGCAGCTATTTGAAATTCGCGTGGAACGTCTTAAAACTTTAGGCCTTACAACCAGTGCCAGTTATGCCAATATGGAAAGAATATTAGAGGAACTGGATTATTCTGAAAAGTACATGAAAAAGATAGGTTGCCCTATATTCGATGTGTCAAATAAAGCTGTAGAAGAAGTTGCAAACTTTATTTTACATTTTATAAAAAGGAGAGAAGCAACTAATGACCGGTGATAAACTAGTATATCTTTTTGAGGAAGGAAATGCAGAAATGAAAGACATGTTAGGAGGAAAGGGGGCAAACCTGGCTGAAATGACCCGCATAGGGCTGCCTGTCCCTCCCGGGTTTATAATTTCCACCGAAACATGTAACCTTTATTACCAAAGAGGTGAACAGCTGCTTCAGGAACTGAAACAGGAGATACAAAAATCTTTAAGCAGTATTGAAAATAAGCTGGGGAAAAAATTTGGAGATGTTAATAACCCCCTTCTTCTTTCTGTCAGGTCTGGTTCAGCTGTTTCCATGCCGGGAATGATGGATACAGTATTAAACTTAGGCTTAAATGACGAGACAATAAAAGGGTTGGAAGAAGCTTCTCAAGATAAACGTTTTACCCTTGACTGTTATCGTCGTTTTATACAGATGTTTGGAGACGTTGTTCTCAAGGTGAATCATTCATTTTTTGAAAAAGCCCTGCAGAACAAAAAGGAAGCTTATGGTGCAAATGATGATACAGAGCTTACGGCAGAAGCACTTGGGGAACTGGTGGAAGATTACAAGTCCATTATTAGTGAACAGGCGGAAATGAGCTTTCCTCAAGATCCTATGGAGCAGTTAACGGCCGCTATAAGAGCTGTTTTTGATTCCTGGAATAACCATCGTGCGGTGGTATACAGGAGAATACATAAAATTCCCGACAGCCTGGGGACAGCTATTAACATTCAGGCCATGGTTTTCGGTAACCTGGGTAATGATTGTGCTACGGGGGTAGCCTTTACCCGTAACCCTGCTACCGGAGAAGCTAACCTATATGGTGAATTTCTGGTTAATGCCCAGGGTGAGGATGTGGTTGCCGGTATCAGAAATCCTCTTTCCATTTCCCAGCTGGAAGAGCTTATGCCGGAAAACTACAGGGCGTTTAATGATATATGTCAGCGTTTAGAAGAACATTATAAGGATATCCAGGATATAGAATTTACCATTGAAAGGCGCAATCTCTTCATACTGCAGACCCGGGCGGGGAAAAGGACATCCAGGGCTTCCGTAAAATGCGCCGTTGATTTTGTTAAAGAGGGTATTATATCCCGGGAAGAAGCAATCATGCGGATAGAACCCGGGCAAGTCGACAAGCTTCTCCACCGGCAGATAGACCCCGAAGCCAAACTTAATATTATTTGTAAGGGGCTTCCTGCTTCTCCCGGAGCAGCTTCAGGGCAGGTGGTTTTTGATGCGGATGATGCGGAAAAGATGGATGGACAGGGTAACGAGGTTATTCTGGTAAGGCCGGAGACTACCCCAGATGATATTCATGGGATTGTAGCTGCCCAGGGGGTGCTGACCAGTCGCGGGGGGATGACCAGCCATGCGGCAGTAGTAGCCCGGGGTATGGGAAAACCATGTGTATCCGGGTGCGAGAAGTTAAGCATTGATCTGGAAAGAGAAATTTTTGTAGTAAATGGAACCACCTATGCCAAAGGTGATACTATATCTTTAGATGGGGCCACAGGTAATGTAATAACCGGGGAGGTTCCCCTTATTGCCCCGGAATTAAGTGAAGAGTTTCAGAAAATATTGGAATGGAGTGATGAAATTCGCGCTTTAAAAATCAGGGCTAATGCCGACACCCCGGAGGATGCAGCCAAAGCCCGGGAATTTGGAGCAGAAGGCATCGGTCTTTGTCGGACTGAGCATATGTTTATGGCCCAGGAGAGACTTCCCGTGGTTCAGAGTATGATTTTAACTGAAACGGAAGTTGAGCGGCAGTTAGATTTAGATAAACTCCTTCCCATGCAGCAGGAGGATTTCTCAGGCATATTCAGGGCCATGGAAGGACTTCCTGTAACTATAAGGCTTTTAGACCCACCTCTGCACGAGTTTTTACCTGTCGTAGAGGAACTGATAGAAGAGATTACAAGGCTTAAGGTGGGGGGCGGAGATTCTAAAGAAATAAACGAGAAGGAAGGGCTCTTAAGAAAAGTAAAGGCATTGTCTGAGTCTAATCCCATGCTGGGTCATAGGGGATGCAGGCTGGGCATTGTATATCCCGAAATATATAAAATGCAGGTAAAAGCTATAATAAAAGCGGCAGCAGAACTGGCCAAAGAAGGTATAGAAGTAATTCCTGAAATCATGATTCCCCTGGTAGGGCATGCTACTGAACTCCTTGTAATGAGGGAGCTGGTAGAGGAAACAGTAAAAGAAATATTGGCCCAAGAAAAAGTTGAAATTGACTACAGGGTAGGTTCCATGATTGAATTACCCCGGGCCTGTGTAGTAGCAGACCAGATTGCCGGTCACGCTGACTTTTACTCCTTTGGAACTAATGACTTGACCCAGACTACCTTAGGTTACAGCCGGGATGATGCAGAAGGCAAGTTTTTGCACCACTATTTAGCCAAAAAGATTATTCCGGATAATCCTTTTATGACCATAGATAGAGAAGGTGTGGGTTCATTAATTAAGTTAGCTGTAGAAAAAGGCAAGGCACAAAAGCCAGATCTTAAAATGGGCATATGCGGCGAACATGGTGGAGATCCTGATTCTATAATTTTTTGCCACGAAGTTAATTTAAATTACGTAAGCTGTTCCCCTTTTAGAGTGCCTATTGCCAGGCTAGCTGCTGCCCAGGCTAAATTAGGTAAAAAGGCAGGCGGCTACGGAGACTAAGATATAGTCTAAATTATAGAAAGGAATTATTTATTATAAGTATTAGAAGGCAAAACCAAGAAAAAGGTTTTGCCTTCTAATACTTACGCTTGTTATTAATAGTAAATTTGTTTATTCAAAAAAATCTTTTATCCTGTTTAATGTTCCCGTAGCTATATTCCCTAAAAAACTTCCGATTTTTCTAAAGGCGATAACTACGAAATTAGATCTTTCCACATCCTCACTGGCCAGGAGGTTAACGCTGCTAAGAACTTCATCATCCATAGTTATAGACATTTTCCCCAGCTTTTCCCCTTCTCTAATAGGGGCTGAGATTTTATCAATGATAATTTCTTTTTCCAGCCTGTCTTTATCTTCCTGTTTTATTACTGCTTCCAGGGCTTCTGCCGTGATTAAGTCTATCTCTTTAGTTTTTCCGTCGGGAACAGGAGCCTGGGCTGCTACTTCGCTTTTACCGGTTACTGTTTCAAAAACATAATTTCTAAATCAGTAATCTAATAGTGCTTTCGAATCTGATCTACGGGTACGTTCATCGGGGGAGTTTAAGACCACTGAAATAAGCCGTAAATTATCCCGTTGGGCTGTTCCTGCCAGGCAGTAGCCTGCTTCCCGTGTCCAGCCGGTTTTCAAGCCGTCTGCTCCTTCATAATGTCCTAAAAGAGGATTCCTGTTATATTGCGGGTCTTCTACATTAAAAGTAAACTTTCTTTGAGATTCCAGTTCCAGTATTTTGGGCTGGGTTTCAATGGTATATGCTGATAATTTTGCGATATCCCTGGCACTCATGTAATGTTCAGGCTCAGGCAATCCCGAGGCATTTTGGAAGCGAGTGTTAGTTAACCCAATTTCTGATGCCTTGGCATTCATGTGTTGGACAAAAATATTTTCAGAGCCATGTAAATGTTCGGCAATGGCTACACAGGCATCGTTACCGGAAACTATGGATATTCCCTTTAAAATGTCTTCCACAGTTACTTCCATACCTACTTCCAAAAACATTGTAGAACCTACATGCCCTGTTTTCCAGGCATTTTCACTTACGGTAACTTTTTCGTCCCAGTCTAATACTCCTTCATCTATAGCCTCCAGAGCCAAAAGTAGGGTCATAATTTTAGTAATACTGGCGGGAGGGTAGGGTACATCAGTATTTTTTTCATACATTATCTGACCGGTATTGGACTCAATCAATATGGCAGATTGGGCTTCGATTTCAAAAGGAAGTTCTTCCCCCTCTTCTTCATTTTCAATAACCTCCGCAGTCTCCTGTGCCCATACTGTAACCGTGCCTGCCTGTGTAATTAAAAGGGTAGCAATAAGAAGTAGCGTTAAGATTTTTTTTAGGGAACTCATTTTTTACTCCTCCTGTGTTTTATTTGTAATAATTATGAACAAATTATGTTTTTTATAATAGTTTATTATGAACGCATTAATATATTTGCCAGAATTTTCGTAAATATAAGGAAGGAAATAGGTTTTCAGGCATAGAAGTATATATACTCCTACTAAAAGTTAGACATTTATTAATAAAATCCTCTAAATAAAAATATATTTTTCAGGAACAGGAGGAATTTAATATGTTAATACTGGGTTTAAATGGCAGCCCCCATGAAAAGGGCAATACAGCAGATCTTCTTACGTGTGGTTTAGAAGAAGCAGATAGACTTGGGGCAGAAACAAGGTTGATTTATATTCAGAATGTTTTGGATGAATTAGAACAACCTTACTGTACAGCTTGTGAACCCCAGTGTCAGGGCACCTGTTATGAAGGAACGGAATTGAGTAAGGTTTATGAGTATATGAGAAAATGTAGCGGCATATTGTTAGGAAGCCCTGTCTACTTCGGTACTGTTTCAGCTCAGCTAAAAAGCTTTTGGGATATGTCCCGTAAACTTAGAAAAGAAAAGGCTTTACTAAACACCGTTGGTGGAGCAATAGCTGTAGGTGCAGCCAGATTCGGGGGACAGGAAACTACAATCAGGGCTCTACACGATATGATGTTGGTACAGGGAATGTTAGTAGTAGGAGATGGTCACCATACAGCAGACTCGGGACATCAAGGAGCCTGCGCCCAGAAACCTGCTTTAGAAGATGAATATGGTATATCCCGAGCAAAGATTATCTCTAAAAGAATTGTGGAATTAGCTAATGTTACCGGTAATCCTGGGGGAAGTTAAGCTACTTAATAGAGAGGAGGGAGGGTTTATTAAGCGCCCTAATAAAGATGAAGCTAAGGGAACAAAGAGAACATCTGGAGGGGAAGATTCTTTCTCCTTTAGCTGCAGCCAGTTCTAAAAGTAAAGGTCGCCAGGAACCAGAAAAAGAATGTTCGGTAAGGACAACTTTTCAACGGGACCGGGATCGAATCACACATTCTAAAGCTTTTAGAAGGTTAAAGCATAAAACTCAGGTTTTCATTTCTCCGGAGGGAGATCACTACCGTACCAGGTTAACTCATACACTGGAGGTTTCCCAAATTGCTAGAACAGCTGCCAGGGCTTTAAGGCTAAATGAAGATTTGACAGAAGCAATTAGCCTGGGACATGATTTGGGGCATACACCTTTTGGCCATGCCGGGGAAATAGCACTGGACGAAATTCATTCCGATGGATTCCGGCATAACGAACAGAGTCTGAGAATAGTAGATATTTTGGAGAATGGGAAGGGCCTTAATCTAACCTGGGAAGTAAGAGATGGCATATTAAATCATACTGGAAAGAAAAAACCTTCTACCCTGGAGGGTCAAATTGTGAAGATAGCTGACCGTATTGCCTATATAAACCATGATATAGATGATGCCCTTCGGGCAGGGATATTAAAAAATGAAGATCTTCCTGAAAGCCCGGTTTTGATTTTAGGCAACAGCTCATCTCAAAGGATTGATGGATTGGTGGGAGACTTAATAGAAAGCAGCCTAAATAGAGGTAACATAGAACTTAGTCCGGAAATAGAACAGGCTATGAGGGAATTAAGAAGGTTTTTGTTTGATAATGTTTATGTAGGCTCTGCAGCTAAAAAAGAAGATCTCAAGATTAGAAACATGTTTAAAATACTATATGAATACTTTATTAATAACCCCCAGGAAATTCAAACAAATGACAGTTTTCTTTCTGTGAAAGATCCTTTAGAAAGAAGGGTTTGCGATTATATTGCGGGGATGACTGACCGCTACTTTATAGCTATTTACCAAAGAATTTTCATCCCAAGTCCCTGGTCGCTGAAAATTTAATGCTGTTTGCGGCGTGTAAATGTTGTAAAGAGAATAAAAAACAATAATTGGTATATAATATTAAATATTAATAAGATTTTTACTGTATTGTTAATATTTTTTTAAATTTGCAGGAAATAAAACAAGGTATGTAGAATATATTGTAAATACCAAAACTCTCTGATTATAAAAGGTGCAAAGCACCTGGTTAAATTGTAAGATAGAGGCACTAGAACATTTCCTAAGGAGGGGCAAGAGTTATCATGCCTTTAGGTACTGGCTAAAATATTTGATAGAAATATTAGCTTTTATTTGTTGGCCTCGTCTCTCTTATAGATATAGGGATGAGGTTTTTTGGTAAAAAAAATAAATGTTTTATCATGCTAAGCAGGAATTTGTTTATTATTGAAGAATGATTTAAAAATTTATATAATATTACAGGTGGTTTTATGGAATATTTCGTTCCGGAGGAAACTATAGAAGAAATCAGAGGATGCTTTAACCTGGTTGACATAATCTCTGATTATACCAAGTTAAAAAAGTCCGGGCGGAATTACATGGGTTTGTGTCCTTTTCATTCTGAAAAAACTCCGTCCTTTACTGTATCCTCAGAGAGACAGTTGTATCATTGTTTTGGCTGTGGAGCAGGAGGAAATTTGTTTACTTTTATAATGTCTATGGAAAACCTTTCTTTTATGGAAGCAGTCAGGTTATTGGCGGAGCGGGCAGGAGTATCGCTGCCTGAAAGAAAGCTATCTAGAGAAGAAAAGAAAGTAAAGGTTATCAGTGAAGAACTGCTTAAAATTAATGATTTAAGCATGAAGTATTTTCAGAGTGTTCTTTTTAAAACTGATGTTGGCAAAAAGGCTTTAAGTTACCTTAAAGAAAGAGGATTGCAGGAGCAAGCAATAAAGAAATTTCATATTGGATTTTCCCCGCCTTCCTGGGATAGTTTGAAAAAATTTTTAAAAAATAAGGGCTTTTCAGAAAGCAGTATAGAAAAAGCGGGATTAATAGTGCTCCGATCGGATAAGAGCGGTTATTATGATCGATTTCGAAACCGCATAATGTTTCCTATTTTTAGCCAGCATAATCAGGCAATAGGTTTCGGCGGAAGAGTTATAGATGATTCACAACCCAAGTATTTGAATTCGCCCGAAACACCTGTCTACAACAAAAGAAAGAATCTTTATGCCCTCAACTTTGCCCGCTTTAAAATGAGAGAGAAGGATGAAATAGTTATTTTTGAGGGATATTTGGATGTAATTACTGCTTTTCAAAATGGATTGGAAAACTGTGCGGCTTCATTGGGAACAAGTTTGACAGAGGAGCAGGCAAAGGTTTTAAGGAGGAATGCTTCTAGGGTTATTATTGCTTATGATTCTGATACTGCCGGTGAGTCTGCTGCCTGGCGAGGGATGGATATTTTATCTTCTGCAGGTTGTAGGGTTAAGGTGGCTCAGATGCCTAAAGATCAGGATCCCGATGAATTTATAAGAAAAAGAGGAATAACTGTTTTTAATACAGAAATAATACAGAAAGCATTACCTTTGGTTGATTATAAGCTGGAAAAGATTCATGAGAGTACCGGTAATTCAACCTTTAATACACCGGAGGAAAAAATATCTTATTTAAACAAAGTTTTACCAGTTTTGGCAGATATAAAAAATAATGTTGAGTTAGAATTATATCTGCAGAAAGTTAGCAATCAAATTGGAGTTGATCTTAATACTTTAAAATCTGAATTAAAAAAATACAAACTTAAGAAAAATAAAAAAAGTAGGGGATCAGCTCAAGATGATATTGTTCCTTTAAAGAAAGCTTTAAAGCCTCCGGCGGCTGAGAAACAATTATTAATTTTAATGCTTAAGTCAAAAGAATCTGTTGAGGAAGTTAAAAAACATTTAGATGCCAGTGATTTTATTTTTGAGCCTTACAGGTTAATTGTTGAAAAGCTTTATGCTTTAAAGGATAAAAACAGTGATTACTCAATTAATTCTTTTTTGGATTTGTTTACCGATTCTGAAACAAAGAAAATGATAGTAAGCTTAACCATGGCAGATAATATAGATTTGGATAATTGCGAAAAGGTGATTACTGACTGTGTGAAAAAAATAAAAAGGTACCAATTAAGCTTAAAGAGGAAAGAAATAGAAGGAAAAATACAGGAAATGGATAAAGAGCGAGACGCAGGGGAAATTAGAAAACTTTTAGAAAAATGGTCGGAATTGAAGCGTCTCGAGAAAGATATTGTGCCTTATAGAAGGGAGTAGTAGACTATGGAAGGTAGAAAAAAAGATTTAAAAAATCTTCAAAATACCTTGGTAGAAAAAGGAAAAAAACGGGGAACACTGACTTATAGAGAGATTATGGAGTATTTACAGGACCATGAATTGTCTACGGAAGAAATTGACGAGTTTTACGATAGATTGGCCAATTTAGGCATTGATGTGGTAGATGAATTAACAGGGGGTACTAACAAGGTAGTATCGGAAAGTGTAGAAAAAGAAGAAATTGCAGGCGAGATAGACCTGACAGTTTTAGAAGGTGTAACTGTTAACGATCCGGTTAGAATGTATCTTAAGGAAATTGGGAAGGTGCCTCTTCTTACTTCTGAAGAAGAAGTCAGGCTGGCTAAAGCCATGGAACAAGGCGATGAAGAGTCCAAAAGAAAATTAGTAGAAGCTAATCTGCGTTTAGTGGTAAGCATTGCTAAAAAATATGTAGGCAGGGGTATGCAGTTTCTTGATTTAATCCAGGAAGGCAACCTGGGTCTTATAAAGGCTGTGGAAAAGTTTGATTGGAGAAAAGGTTATAAGTTCAGCACCTATGCAACCTGGTGGATCCGTCAGGCTATAACCCGGGCGATTGCTGATCAGGCCCGGACTATAAGAATTCCTGTTCATATGGTAGAAACAATAAATAAGCTTATCAGAGTTTCTCGACAGCTGGTACAGGAATTAGGCAGGGAACCTTCTCCTGAAGAAATTGCTCACGAAATGGATATTGGTGAAGATAAGGTGAGGGAAATCTTAAAGATAGCCCAGGAACCGGTATCTTTGGAAACTCCCATAGGTGAAGAAGATGATAGCCACTTGGGAGATTTCATAGAGGACCAGGATGTTCAGGCCCCGGCGGATGCTGCAGCCTTTGAGCTTCTTAAAGAGCAGCTAAAAGGTGTCCTGGATACCTTAACCCCAAGGGAAGAAAAAGTTTTAAGGCTGCGTTTTGGGCTGGATGATGGTCATTCCAGGACCCTTGAAGAAGTGGGCCAGGTATTTGGTGTTACCAGAGAGAGAATAAGGCAGATAGAAGCTAAAGCCTTGAGAAAACTGCGACACCCAATGAGAAGTAAGAGGCTTAAAGATTATTTGGAATAAAGTAAATAATTGCTTTATTCCTGGGGTCTTGACTTAATGTTAATTTTCTTTTATAATCTATATGTGAAACAGAGTTCCTCAGTAGCTCAATGGTGGAGCAACCGGCTGTTAACCGGTAGGCTGCAGGTTCGAGTCCTGCCTGGGGAGCCAAATTAAGGGCCCATAGCTCAACGGTGGAGCTGCCGGCTCATAACCGGTAGGTTGCAGGTTCAAATCCTGCTGGGCCCACCATTTTATTTATAAGGCCCCTTGGTCAAGTGGTTAAGACACCGGCCTTTCACGCCGGTAACAGGGGTTCGAATCCCCTAGGGGTCACCAGGGGCGAATAGCTCAGCTGGGAGAGCACCTGCCTTACAAGCAGGGGGTCACAGGTTCAAGCCCTGTTTCGCCCACCATATATTAAATATTAAGCACCCTGAAAGGGTGCTTTTTATATAAAAGAAAAGGATATTAATAAATTTGTGAAGAATTAGATAGAATATAATGATATGCAATTTTATATCCTGTGTAGAGGAGGGAAGGGTATATTTTTTGTCTGGTTATTTCATACCGTATGCCCTTGAATAATAATGAAGCTAACTCCCCGACTGAAGGCCCTGGCTTCCCTTGTTCCTTTAAATAAAGCAGCCGCTGACATAGGAACTGATCACGGATATCTTGCTGCTTACCTGGTCAGACATAATTTATGTCCGTATGTAATAGCGGGAGATAAAAACGAAAAACCTTTAGGAAAAGCAAGAGATTCGGTAAGGGCTCTAAAGCTGGAGGGAAAAGTGTTAATAAGACTGGGAGACGGACTGGAAGTTATCCAGGAAAGTGATCAAGTTAAAGTTATTATCATCGCCGGAATGGGAGGTAAAACTATTTGCAGTATACTGGATGATGGTTGGGAGAAATTAAAAGGTGTAGATATTTTAATTTTACAGCCTATGGTAGACATATGGTTGGTTCGTCGCTGGATAATAGAAAGAGGATTCAGGATTAAAGAAGAGAAGCTTGCCAAAGAAGGAGATCAAATATATGAAATCATTAAAGCCGGACCGGGGGAACAGGGACCCCTGGATGATCTGCAGTTAGAACTGGGCCCAAAACTATTAGAAAAAAGAGACCCCTTGATAAGACCATACTTACTGAGAAAATTAAGAAAATGTAAAAAGGTAATGGAAAGTTTTAAAAAATCAAAGCAGGAGATTGACCCTAAAAAATATAATTATTGGAACAGGTTAACATGTAAGATAGAGGAGGAACTTAGATGCTTGCAAGAAAAATAATTAAATGCCTGGAGGAATTGGCACCTCCCTATCTGGCTCTCAAGGAAGATCCTACAGGTTTACAGGTGGGAACCTTAAAAAAAGAGGTAACCAATATTCTGGTGTCCCTGGACGTAAACAAAAATGTTCTCCAGGAGGCAGTGGATAAAGGGGCAAACTTAATTATTACTCATCATCCTTTGATTTTTGATCCTTTAAAAAGGGTTGAACCCGACAGTCCACTGGGCAGCCTGATATACAAAGCTATAAAAGAAGATATAACCATTTATTCACTCCATACCAACCTGGATGTGGCCGAAGAGGGGGTTAACCGGAGGCTGGCAGAACTTTTAAGCCTAAAAAATGAAAGTGTTCTAAAGCCCACATATACTCAAAATCTTTATAAAATAGCAGTTTTTGTGCCCCGGGGTTATGAAGAGCAGGTAAGGGAAGCAATGGCAGAGGCAGGAGCTGGTTGCATAGGAGATTACAGCCACTGTACCTTTACCCTGGAAGGGACAGGAACCTTTAAACCCCTGGAGGGATCTAATCCTTTCATAGGGGAGAAAGGAAAGGTCGAGGAGGTAGCTGAGGTGCGGCTGGAAACTGTCATGACCGAAGAAGATAGAAGTAAGGTCATAGACAATATAGTTAAGGCTCATCCATATGAGGAAGTACCTTATGATCTTTATCTTTTGAGTAATAAAGGAAAGGTTTTCGGCCTGGGAAGGCTGGGAGTTTTACCAGAGGAAAGATCATTATCCAAAGTGGTTGAGGATATTAAAAAAGCCTTAAAGATAGATAAAATAAAGATTACAGGGTCCACGACCCAAAAGATAAAAAAAGTAGCTCTTTGTGGAGGCAGTGGGGGAAGGTTAATAGAAAAAGCAGCCTCGGAGGGAGCCCACTTGTATCTAACCAGTGATATAAAGTACCACGAGGCTTTAAAAGCTCTTGATTTAAATATAATAGTGGCAGATGCAGGTCATGATGCCACAGAAAGAATTATTGTTCCATATTTAGCTGACTACTTAAATAAAGAGTTAAGTAAGGATAGTAGTTTTATGAACAGTGTTATAGTCTCTGAAGTTAACACAAGTCCATGGGAAATTTGGTAAGATAGACTTTTTTATAAGTCTGTCTTTTTATTTTTTAAGGGGGTGCAGATTATTTGAGTAATATTGAGCTTTTAAAGGAACTGCAGGAAACAGAAAGGAATATACAAAAAATTAAGCAGCTTTACACGGACTTACAGTCTTCAAAAGAATTGGCAGATAAAAAAGACGGGCTAAATCGATCTAAAGTTTTCATTGAAAAGAAAGAAGAGGAGATAGTAACTGAGAAGAAAAAGCTCCGTCGCATGGAATTAAAAAACGAAACTATTGATGAAGAGCTTAATGAGATTAACTCAAGTTTATACGGGGGAGAAGTAAGCAATACTAAGGAATTACTACAGATGGAGAAAAAAATAAAAGTTTTATCCGGGGAGAAAGAAAGCTTGGAGGAACTTATTCTCAGTCAAATGGAAAAAATTGAAGAACATGAAAAAGAACTGGAAAAGGAAAAATTAAAGGAAAAAGAACAAAAGGCTGATTTAGAGAAATTAGTAGCCCGGATTAGAGAAGAAAGCAAAAAACTAAAATCAGATTATGATAACCTCAAAGAAGAAGCTGAAAAATTAAAGTCACAAATTCCTTTAGAGCAATTAGAAAGATATAAAAGATTAAAAAAATCATTAGGCTTTAATGTGGTGGCCGATGTTAATAATGGCATTTGCCTTGGCTGCCAGGTTTCCCTTTCTTCATCTTTAGTTGGAAGGTTATATACTCCAGATATTGAGCTTAACTGTGAAAACTGTGGCAGGATATTACTTTTATCTAAAACTGGGAAAAAAGTATAGAGGCTTTAAAAACAGACGAAAATATGTTATACTTGAAGCAAATCGAAGTAGACTGGATAATCGCGAGGACATGTCCGTAAGGAGGTTCTCGAGGAAAGTCCGAGCTCCGTAGGGCAGGGTGCTGGGTAACACCCAGTGGGGGCAACCCTAAGGAAAGTGCCACAGAAATATACCGCCTTGGTGCTGGAGGTTACAACCTCCAGCACGGGGTAAGGGTGCAACGGTGCGGTAAGAGCGCACCAGCGGTTAGGTGACTAATCGGCTAGGTAAACCCCACCTGGAGCAAGACCAAATAGGAGAGGTATGAAGCGGCCCGCTGATCTCTCGGGTTAGGTCGCTGGAGGTGTTAGGCAACTAACATCCTAGATAGATGATTATCTAAGACAGAACTCGGCTTACAGGTCTACTTCAAAACTTTACCATAAACACTGCTTCTTTAAGCGGTGTTTTTTGTTTATGTGATGGCAAAATGCTGATAAAGTGTTATGTTTGCTATTAGTTTATGTTATAGTATATATGGATAAAATTTTATCCTTTTAATTTGTGCAAAGGGGGTTAATTGAATGGATTTAGAAAGAGTTAGACTTACACAACTATCCTGCAGTGCAGGGTGAGCTGCTAAAATTGGTCCAGGGACCCTGGCTCAAGTTCTGAGCCTTTTACCAACACAGGAAGACCCAGCTATACTGGTGGGTAGCGATACCTTTGACGATGCAGGAGTCTATAAGCTCAACGAAGACACGGCCCTTATACAGACTGTTGATTTTTTTACGCCAGTTGTTGATGATCCTTACTGGTTTGGACAGATTGCTGCCGCAAATTCCTTAAGTGATGTTTATGCCATGGGAGGTAAACCCTTAACAGCAATGAACATAGTATGTTTCCCTTCCCAAAAGCTTGATTATACAGTTTTAGCCCAGATGCTTAAGGGGGGTTTTGACAAGGTAAATGAGGCTGGAGCCCTTATGTTAGGAGGGCATAGTGTAGATGATGATGAACCTAAGTTTGGCTTGTCCGTTACCGGAACGGTACATCCTGAACAGGTTAAAACCAATGCAGCAGCTAAAACAGGTGACAGGATAATTTTAACCAAGCCTCTGGGTACAGGAATTATTACTACTGCTTTGAAAGGGGGATTAATTAAGGAGAAAGATGCAGAAGAAGCAGTTGAGGTTATGGCGGAATTAAATGCTGCAGCTGCGGAACTAATGCAGGAATACAATATAAATGCCTGTACTGATATCACAGGATTTGGCCTTCTAGGGCATGCCTATGAGATGGCAGCAGCAAGTAAGGCAGGTATACAGCTGTATTATTCCCGGATCCCTCTTCTGAACAGGGTGGAAGAGCTGGCTGCAGAAGGGATGGTCCCGGGTGGGGCTTACCGCAACCGGGACTATCTAAAAACCTGTGTAAAAATTAATTCTTCTGTTAATGATATAGAGGCCAGTATTTTATTTGACCCGCAGACGTCAGGAGGTTTATTGATTACAATTCCTTCAGCTGAATCAGAAAGTTTAATTAAGGAAATGAAAAAAAGAGGTATCAAGGGTGAGGTTATTGGGGACGTTGTAGATA
>PWHX01000035.1 GCA_003555415.1 Syntrophomonadaceae bacterium
CTTCTATTTAAAATGGGTAAACATATAGGGCATCTTAACTCTTTTTCCCTGGGCTTAAATAAAGCACTGCATATTTCACATTCTACCCAGCCTGTTTGTTTTTTATATTTAGTTAATCTAACATTATTTTCTAAAATGTTTTTAACTTTTTCCCTTATTTTTTCGTCTTTTACCTCATTAGCTATTTCTTCTATTTTTTCTAATTCGTCTTTATTTAACTCTACTTTATTCAATTCAGTATAATCAACTTGAATTTTTTCCACATCTTCCATTACTAAACCTACCTGAAAGTAAATATCCTTTACAATATGGCTGCCTAACTTATGGTTTAATTTGTTTATGAGACTTTGTTTTAAAAAACTCAACTGCTGAGACCACATAGAGTTTTCAACCCTGACAAAGAGTATTCCATCCTTTAAATAAGCGCTTTCCGTTTGAGAAGCAATATTTGGTCCAACCACTTCTTTCCAATAAAAATGAACCATTTCCTTTTTAATCTTACTTTTTACACCTAAGCTTTTAAAGGTTTTCTCCAAAACATTCGTTATCTTCTCCATAAGAAATGGGACAGCACTCCCCTTTCTTTATTAAAAAATTTTTTGCAGGGTAAGCTATCTCTTCATTTAAGTTATTTTCCCGGGTGCTGGTAATAAATGTCTGTACACTGCTTTTTATTTCTTTTATTAAAAAATCCCTTCGCTTTCTATCCAACTCTGAAAAAACATCGTCCAAAAGGAGTAGCGGATATTCTCCATACTGTGCCTTTATAAGCTCTATTATCGAAAGCTTCAGTGCAAGTATGCAGGACCTCTGCTGTCCCTGAGAAGCGTAGTTTCTAGCCTGTTTATTATTTATAGAAATAATAAGGTCATCCCGGTGAGGTCCCAAAAGAGTTGTCCTGTTTTTTACCTCTTCCTCCCTTTTTTTTGTTAAAGTATTGAAATATGCGTCTTTTATTTGATCTATCGTAAAATCTTTGTCAATCTTTAAATTGCTATAATAAGAAACATCCAGGTTTTCCTGGTTATCAGTCAATCTACGGTATATTAATCTGGAAAGCATGGCCAGCTTTTTAACTACTTCCAATCTCTTTAAAATTATAAAGCTTCCGTATTCAATGAGCTGATCATTCCATGCTTCTAAATTTTTCATTAATTTATTTCTATCTATATTTAATTTTAACAGTTTATTGCGCTGACGTAAAATTTTATTATAATTTACTAAATTATATCCATAAAGAGAATAAATTTGTGATATTTCTCTATCTATAAAATTTCTCCTGAGAGAAGGTGCTCCCTTTACTAAATTTAAATCGTCAGGTGAAAATACTACGGCCTTTAGAACCTGGGGAAGCCCTTTTTGTTCAATACCGTTAACTTTTATATCCTTTTTTCCATCCAATGATTTTAAAATTTGTAAATTATAATTTCCTTTTCTGGTTTCAAAAAGGGCCGAAATAGTAAAACTATCTTTTTCCCACTTGATCAGCTCTTTGTCTTGGAAAGTACGGTTAGAGCTTCCCCCGGACAAATAAAAAATAGATTCCAGAAGGTTTGTTTTTCCCTGAGCATTGTCGCCTAGAAGAATATTTAAAAAAGGATCAAATAATACTTCTACTTTATTGTAATTTCTGAAACTGGTTAAACTTATTTTTTTTAATTGCAAAGACTGACCCCCTGTTTAAAAATTTAACTTTTTATGGGTAAAAGTAAATATAAAAAACTATCCGGATTTTCGTAAAAATTAATTACACAGGGACCGTTAGAGGCATTAAAGTTAAATATTATGTCATCAACATCTATTACCTTGAGGGGTTCAATTAAATAGCTTGTATTTAAATATATCTCTATCTCTTCACCATCTACCTTTGCTTGTACTTCCTCTTCCGTGCTACCCACCTCTGAGTTTGCCTTTAATATAATACTTGAATCCTTAACTTTCAACATGGTAATAAAATTATTACCCTCAGAAATAAGCATAACCCTCTGCAGAGATTCTAACATTTCTTTTCTGGAAACAACTGCTTTTGTAGTTTTTTCTTCTGGAATTATCCTTTCAACTTGTGGATAATTTTCTTCCAACAGTTTAGAAAAAAACAGAAATTCATCAATTTTAAATAAAATCTGGTTTTCTTTTATTTTAATATTAATATAGTCCTCAGAAAAATTATATTTAATCAACTCACTTAAAATTTTTAAAGGTACTATAAACTTTAATTTGTCGTCCCGTTTATTTTCTACTGTTCCTTTGCTTATAGAAAGGCGAAAAGAATCTGTAGAAGTAAGGGTGATTGTATTATCTTCCAGAGTAAATAAAATACCCATTAAAGCAGGTTTACTTTCATCATGGGAGACAGAAAAAATAGTTTGATTTATTAAATCCTTTAACAAATCTACCCGAATTTTCAAGTCCTCCGGTTCCTCCCATACCGGCAGTTGAGGGTATTCCTGGGGATCAGCTCCCTTAAGTAAAAATTTAGATTTACCACAGTTTATTGAAGCATTGAATTTGTCATTAACTTCAATGTAAAGACGTTTTTCAGGTAGTAGTCTTACAATATCAGAAAATTTATTGGGTAGTATTACTGAACCTACTTCTTCTACTTCTATTGGCAGGTAGCATTTAATGCCAGCTTCAAGGTTTGTAGCGGAAATGTTTAAATTATCATCCTCTATATTCAAGTAAAGACCTTCTAAAGCTGTGATAGTACTTTTTTGTGGAACAATCTTTCCTGCTGACTTAATAAAAAAAAGAAGTTCATTTTGGTTGCTGCAAAATTTCATTTCTATCATCCTTTTTATTTATTTTCTGCATATTTATTATTACTTATACATATAATAATAAATTAATAATAGAAGTAATAAGTCCTGTGGAAATGTGTAAAAAATATGTTAATAAAGGTAAAATAGGTTTTTTATCTGTGTAAGAAATGGTGAATTAAAAAAATATTATTAGTATAATTAACATGTTAATTTGAAAATTTTTTTTATTAACAAATAAAATTTGTTATCCACAAAACTGTTAACAGTTATAATTAATTATTTTTATTATTTTTTATTTTATCAGTAATTTCTTCTAGTAATTTTTTAAAACTGTAGTTTTTGGACATATCTTCAACTACTTTATGGTGAGCATGCATTACTGTAGTATGATCACGGCCTCCGAACTCCTCTCCAATTTTTGGAAGAGAAAAATCTGTTATTTCCCTACATAAATACATGGCTATATGTCGGGGGACAGTGATATTTTTTGTTCTTCTTTTTGACTTTAAATCTTCCTTTTTCAATTTAAAGTGGTCTGCTGTAATTTTTTGTATGTAATCAATTGTTACATTTTCGCCTTTATAAGGGGTTATAATATCTTTTAAGGCTTCTTTAGCCAGATCCAGATCTATTTTATAACCGGAAAGGGATGAATAAGCAACTATCCGTATCAACGCCCCTTCAATTTCTCTTATATTGTTATTTATTTCTTTAGCAATATAAAGAATGACTTCGTTGGGAAGTTCAAAATTTTCTAATCGAGCTTTTTTTCTAATAATAGCAATTCGTGTTTCCAAATCCGGGGGCTGAATATCTGTTATTAATCCCCACTCAAATCTAGAACGAAGTCGATCTTCCAGGGTAGGTATTTCTTTAGGGGGACGGTCACTAGATATAGTAATTTGTTTATTATTTTCATGTAAAGCGTTAAAGGTATGAAAAAATTCTTCTTGAGTTTGTTCTTTGCCGGCTAAAAATTGAATATCATCAATTAAGAGAACATCAATATTCCTATATTTATTACGAAAATCATTAGTTTTATTATCCCTAATGGCATTAATAAACTCATTTGTGAATTTTTCAGAAGTAATATAAACTACGTTACTAACTCCATTATTTATTAAAACGTGACGACCTATGGCATGCATAAGGTGAGTTTTACCTAAACCAACGCCTCCATAAATAAATAGAGGATTATAAGATTTAGACGGGCACTCTGCTACAGCTAAAGAAGCAGCGTGAGCAAAACGATTTCCGTTACCTATAACAAAAGTTTCAAAGCTATATTTTGGATTTAGCCAAAAATTATTATTTTTATACTTTTCTGATGAAAAGGAATTATTTTCTTTTTGATTGCTTTTAATAACAGATTCCTGTTCACTAGATTCTTCCCAAAAATCCTCTTCATCATCATCTACAGATTCAGAACTATCAGATATTACAAATTTTACGGAAAGGTTAAGGTCACAGACATCTTCCAGTGTTTTATTAATTAAATTGCTATATCGAGACTCTATAAAGTCTCTAGAAAAATCATTTGGAACTTTTAAAAAAAGAATAGAATCTTTAATAGCAACAGGTTTGGTAGGTTTAATCCAGGTTTCAAAACTGGGCTTGTTCAACTTTTTTTCTATTTCATAAAGGGCAGTTTGCCAAATAGATTCTATGTTTTCATTCATATAATGCCTCCTTAATACTTTTTAACATTTTTATCCACAGGTTATCCACATTTGTTAATAACTTTACATATTGAAAACATTTTATAGTTATAATAACAAAATAATCCTTATTATACAATAAGAATGTTTTACTGAAAAATAGAGAAAAACAAAGTAATTACGGGAGTTTAATAGACTTGACAGGGAGAATAGAAATAGATATAATTGCTTTAGTCTTTAGGGGAAAGCTTTATTTTAGAAATAATGGAGGTGTAAGATATTGAAAAGAACTTATCAGCCCAAACGTATTAAAAGAAAACGGAACCACGGGTTTAGAAAAAGGTCAAGAACTCAGTCTGGAAGAATAATTTTAAGAAGGAGAAGGAGGAAAGGTAGAAAAGTAATGTCTGCATAGGTCGCAGTTAGAAGTGGCCTATTTTAGCTTTATAGGAAAAAAAAGATAAGGATAATTAAATGGCGGTGGTATGTTTTTGATCAAAGCTTTAAAGAAAACCCGGGAATTTAAAAAGGTGTATAAAAATAAAAAATATTATGTTTCTCCCTTCACAGTATTATATATAATGCCCAATAACAGGGAAGAAAACAGGATAGGTATTTCTATCAGTAAAAAAGTTGGTAACAGTGTAGTGCGCCACCGGTTAAAAAGATTATATCGAGAGGTATATCGCCTTAGAGAAAATGAATTGGAAAAGGGATTTGATCTTGTTATCGTTGCAAGAAAAAAGGCGGTAGAATTAGATTATAAAAAAACCTGGAAAGACTTGAATATATTGTTCAAAAAAAGTAAAATATTAATTTGTAACAAAGAGGAATAAAAAATGAAAAAAATATTGTTATTATTTATAACAATTTATAAAAAATTAATATCACCATTATTGCCCAGGAGCTGTCGTTTTTACCCCACATGTTCCAGTTATGCGTTTAAAGCGCTTAAAGAAAAACAATTATTAGAGGCTATTAAACTTATATTTGTAAGATTGATAAAATGTCACCCTTTTAATCCAGGAGGATATGATCCTTTAAATTAGATGTTGACATATTTATTGATATAAAGGTAATGCCTAATCAAAAAGGAGGCAATTAGATGATCCAGCCAATAGTGGATCTATTGCTGACAGTACTACAATATTTATACGAATTCTCCGGAAATTATGGGTTAGCTATAATTATTTTAACTATAATCGTAAGGGTTCTTACATTTCCCTTAACCCATAAACAGATAAAGTCAGCAAAAGCCATGCAGGATTTGCAGCCAGAAATTAAGAAAATACAGGAGAAACATAAAGACGATAAAGAAAAGCTTAACGAGGAAACAATGAAATTATGGAAACAGCACAATGTTAACCCCATAGCAGGTTGTTTACCTTTGATCATACAGTTTCCTGTATTAATTGCCATGTTTCAATTGCTTAGGGAGCGGGATATTTTATTTGAGCAAATACCAAATTTTAGTCCCATGTTTTTAAATCTTGATATGACAGTACCTGACCCGAATTATATACTCCCCATACTTGCAGGGTTAACTACTTTTTTGCAACAAAAAACAATGACAACAGATCAGGCACAAAAGGGTCTTTTAATATTTATGCCTATAATGCTATTAGTAATCAGTATTCAATTTCCTGCAGGCCTGGTATTATATCTGGTAGTAAGTAACTTTATTTCTTTAGGTCAACACTTATTAATGAATAAACCCGTCTTGAAAGGGGCGTTAAAAGAGAATGAAAACAGTTGAGACATCAGGAAAAACGATAGATGAGGCAGTTGTTAAAGGTCTAGAGGAGTTGGGGATACAAAAGGATAATGCAGAGATAGAAGTTTTGTGCGAACCAAGTCAGGGGTTTTTTGGATTAATAGGTACCCGGTTGGCTAAAGTTAAAATAAATATTAAGAAGAACCCTGCAGAATATGCCAGAGATTTTGTTAAAGAAACAATTGAGAAAATTGGACTGGAAAATGTAGAGGTAGAGATAGAAAAACAGAATGAAAGTGCCGTTTATATAGAAATTATTGGAGAAAATTTAGGGGTTTTAATAGGAAAAAGAGGCCAAACATTAAACTCTATTCAATATCTAACAAACTTAGTAGTAAACAAGCAGTTCCAGCAATTTCAAAGGATAATCATAGATGTAGAGAATTATCGCCAAAGAAGGGAAGGGACCTTAAAAAACCTGGCTGAAAATCTTGCACATAAAGTAATAAAAGGAAAAAGAAATATTGTATTAGAGCCCATGATTCCACAGGAAAGAAGAATAATACACACAGCCTTGCAAAATAATCCTTCTGTGGTTACATACAGTCAGGGAGACGAGCCTTTCAGAAAAGTTGTAATAACTTTGAAAAAAACTAAAGAAAAAGAAAACGTGAGTTAATAACTTGATAAAGAGTGAATATAACGGGCATGTCTGCTTAAATACAGCAGCATGCCCTTTTTAAACATTTAAAATGAAATAGTAGTTAAGGAAGGTGAGAGTAGTGGATAGTGATACTATTACTGCAATATCTACACCCTTGGGAGAAGGGGGTATAGGCATAGTTCGCCTCAGCGGAAAAGACGCCTTTAGTATAGTAAAGAAAGTCTTTAAAACAAAAAATAAGGAATTAAAGTCCCATAAATTGATTTACGGAAAAATAGTTAATCCGGAGGATGAAAAGATAGTAGATGAGGTGTTGGTTAGCTTTATGTCTGCTCCTCATACATATACCAGG
This sequence comes from Syntrophomonadaceae bacterium, assembly GCA_003555415.1. Classification (GTDB taxonomy): domain Bacteria; phylum Bacillota; class Dethiobacteria; order SKNC01; family SKNC01; genus PWHX01. The sequence goes on from PWHX01000035.1 coordinate 7,151, forward strand.
GAAAATATTGTGGAAATAAACTGTCACGGAGGGATAGTACCTTTAAGGAAAATTCTTGAGTTATGTTTAAAGCAGGGGGCCAGGATGGCAGAAAGGGGAGAGTTTACCCAGAGAGCTTTTTTAAACGGCCGGATAGATTTGACCCAGGCAGAAGCTGTTATGGATATTATAAGAGCTAAAACGGACGCAGGAAGGGAAATAGCAGTTTCTCAAATTGAAGGAAAACTGTATGATAAAATAAAGGACATAAAAGAAAAAATAGTTGGCCTTCTAGCGCTGGTGGAAGTTAACTTAGACTTTCCTGAAGAAGATATTGAAGAGGTAACAGTAGAAAAAATAAAGAAATCAACTAAGGAGATAGTAGCTGAAATAGAAGAAATACTTGAAACTGCTGACGATGGCATAATATTTAGAGAGGGTCTGAAAACAACTATTATTGGAAAACCTAACGTGGGAAAGTCTTCACTTTTAAATGCTCTTTTGAAAGAGCAGAGAGCCATTGTAACGGAAATACCGGGTACCACCAGAGATATACTGGAAGAAGTTATTAGTATCCGGGGTGTTCCTTTGAGGGTTATTGACACGGCAGGTATTAGAAAAACAAAAGATGTAGTAGAAAAAATAGGAGTCGAGAGGGCAGAAAAGGCTGTCAGGGAAAGCGATCTGGTATTGTTTATAGTAGATGCAAAGGTTGGTATTGAAGAAGAAGACAGGACCATAATGGAAATGCTAAAAAACAAAAAAAGCATATTTATAATTAATAAAATTGACCTGGTTGACTCAGAAAAAGTGGAGGAAATAATTAAAAAAATAGATGAAAGGCCTGTTATTAAAGCATCTTTTAAATACGGTAGCGGGTTAAAGAAACTGGAGGAAAGCATTTTAAATTTGGTTTTTAAGGGGGAAATTACCCCTGCAGAATCAATACTTATTAATAATAGCAGGCAAAAAGGATCCTTGGAAAAAGCCAAAAAAAATATATCGGAAGCACTGCAGGGGATAGAAGAGGAGATACCTTTAGATTTAATAACTATAGATTTAAGAAGAGGCTGGGAATGTTTAGGAGAAATTACCGGAGAAGCTCTGGAGGAAGGTATTTTAAATAAAATATTCAGCGAATTTTGTATCGGAAAATAACAGGAGGTAGTAAATTCAATGAACTATTTGGCCGGAGAATATGATGTTATAGTAGTTGGAGCTGGACATGCAGGATGCGAGGCGGCCCTGGCTTCCGCAAGGCTTGGGTGTAAAACTATGATGATTACTATTAGCCTGGAGCATATTGCCCTTATGCCTTGCAACCCTGCCATAGGAGGTCCGGCCAAGTCAAATCTTGTTAGAGAAATAGATGCTTTAGGAGGCGAAATGGCCAAAAATATTGACCGCTCTTTTATACAGATTAAAATGCTGAACACAAAAAAAGGTCCTGCAGTAAGGGCTTTAAGAGCACAAGCCGATAAAACAAGCTATCATTTGAAGATGAAAAGAGTAATAGAAAATACTGAAAATCTTGATGTGCGGCAGGGGATAGTAGAAGAGGTTTTAAAAAAAGAAGGAAAAGTAAGGGGAGTTATTACTGATACAGGAGCAAAATATTTTGCCCAGGCGGTAGTCATAACTTCGGGAACATATTTAAGATCAAAGGTTTTGATTGGATTAAATTCTGTAAGCAGCGGTCCCCAGGGACAGATGCCTGCAAATAAGTTATCGGAAAATATTGAAGAGCTGGGGTTTAAAATATTTCGCTTTGAAACTACTACCCCACCCAGGATAAGCAAAAAATATGTTGATTTTAATAAAATGAAGATACAGCCTGAAAGCAAAGGGAAAATGCAGTTTTCTTTTTTTGATAGAATAGACCCTTATCCAGAAAAGCAAATTCCATGCTGGCTAACCCATACTACTGAAAAGACCCATGATGTGATAAAAAAAAATTTAGAAAAATCTCTCCTGATTTCCGAGGAAATAAAAGGGGCTGGTCCTAGATACTGTCCATCTATAGAAGATAAAGTTATCAGGTTTCCTGAAAAAAAGAAACATCAAATATTTTTAGAACCTGAAGGATGGGATGCCCAAGAGATGTACGTCCAGGGGCTGTACACCAGCATGCCGGAAGATGTGCAGTGGGCTATGCTTAAAACCATACCGGGACTGGAAAATCTTAAGATTATAAGGCCGGGGTACGCTATACAATACGACTGCATAGATGCTACACAGCTTAATTTAACCATGGAAGCCAGGCATTTGGAGGGAATATATTTTGCAGGGCAGGTGAACGGCTCCTCCGGATATGAGGAAGCTGCTGCACAAGGAATAGTGGCGGGTATTAATGCAGCCCTCAAGATAAAAGGAAAAGAGTCTTTTATCTTGAAGAGATCTGATGCTTATATTGGTGTATTAATAGATGACCTGGTTACTAAAGGCACCAGAGAGCCCTACCGCATGCTCACCTCCCGTTCAGAGTATCGTCTTTTGTTGAGGCAGGACAATGCTGATTTGAGACTTACAGAAAAAGGTTACCAGGCAGGGCTGGTACAAGAGGATAATTATAAGAAGTTTGCACAAAAAAAAGAAGAAATAGAAAATGGGAAAAAGTTCTTAGGCAGTATAACTGTAAATCCCAATAAAGAAAATTTAGAAAAGCTTGAAGAATTAGGCACAGCCCCAGTTAAGTCCCCAACTACTTTGGCCCAACTATTAAAAAGGCCGGAAATAAATCATGAAGATTTAAAAGTTTTTAATTATGAAATAATTAATTATGACAGGGAAATAATAGAGCAGGTGCAAATACAGATAAAATACGAGGGGTATATAAATAAGCAGCTGGAACAAATTGAGAAATTCAATAAAATGGAAAACAGAAAAATGCCGGCCAACATAAATTACCTGGAAATAAAAGGACTTTCTTCTGAGGCAAGGGAAAAATTAACTAATATTAAGCCTCACTCTCTAGGGCAGGCCTCCCGAATATCCGGCATATCGCCGGCAGATATTTCAGTTCTAATGATTTACCTGGAACAGCTCAGGAGAAAAGAAAAGATGAAATAGGGTGGAAATAAAATATGTATGATGAGAACCGTCTAATAAATGGAGCCAGAAAAATGGGAATAGAGCTTACTAACCAGCAGGTTGAACAGTTTGGTCTTTATTATCAAACTCTGGTAAAGTGGAACAAAAAAACAAACATTACACGAATAACAGAAGGAAGAGATATAATAATCGACCATTTCCTTGATTCTATAGGGCCTGTTATGGCGCTAGACATTCCAGAAAGAACAAGGTTATGTGATGTAGGTTCGGGAGCAGGTTTCCCCGGGACACCTTTAAAAATAGTGCTTCCTCAGGTTCAATTAACTTTAATAGATTCAAAGCAAAAGAGTACTATTTTTTTAAAAAAGCTTATTAAAGAGCTTAATCTTAAAGATGTCCACATTTATACCGGCAGGGCAGAAGAATTAGGTAGAGAAGTAGAACACCGGGAAAAATATGATGTAGTTTTGTCTAGAGCTGTAGCACCTTTACAGATATTGGTAGAACTATGTATCCCTTTTGTTTCTGTTGGTGGTTATTTTATAGCATATAAAGGAAAGAAAGTAAGGGAAGAAGTTAAGAAAGCAGAAAAGGCGGTAAACATTTTGGGAGGTAAAAAGAGCAGCGTAAAATATTTAAAGGTGCCCTTTAGTGAAAAAAAGCGATATATAGTTTTAATAAAAAAGGAAATAGCTACACCTATAAAATATCCCAGGAGGCCTGGAATTCCCAAAAAAAAGCCCTTAGAATAATAATCTATTCTGCTTCAAAAATTTTTTTCTTTTTTCTAGTATTTAGCAGGAAAGGAAACCCACGTTGTCGAAATATTTTATAAAATTAGTAAATATTTACAAGGTGGTGCTTGCTTTGAAAGAGACGTGGGCGAAGATATTCGGTATGGAAAATGAAGAAAAATATGAAGAAAATATAGACTATATTGAAATAAACAAAATAAAATCCAATCCTTATCAGCCCAGAGAAAATATTGATATGGAAAAAATAAAAGAACTTTCCCAGTCAATAAAAACATATGGATTGCTGCAGCCAATAATAGTAAAATACAATAATAAAGATGATTACTATCAGATTATTGCAGGAGAGAGAAGGTATATAGCTTGTAAAGAACTGGGGTGGGCTGCTATGCCTGCCATAGTAAAGGCAATATCTGACAGTGGAATGGCTGCTATTGCTTTAATAGAAAACCTGCAGAGGGAAAACCTACATTATATGGAAGAGGCTTTAGGGTATCAGAAATTAATAGACAATTTCGGATTAACCCAGGAAGTACTTGCACAAAGGCTAGGGAAAAATCAGTCAACTATTGCCAACAAATTAAGACTTTTAAAAATTCATGACCAAATAAAAGATTATATTTTACATGCAAATTTAACAGAAAGACATGCCCGGGCTTTGTTAAAACTTCCAGATGCAAAATCCCAGGAAGAAGCTGTTAAAAGAATATACGAAGAAGAATTAAATGTTAGTCAGACGGAGAGTTTAATAGAAGAAATGGTGGAAAGAACTAAAAAAGATAAAGGGCCCAGCAAGAAGAAAAAAGTAGTGGTGAGAGACATGAGAATATTCCTTAATACTATACGTCAGGCAGTTAAGGCAATACAGAAAGCAGGGCTAAAGCCGATGGTAACTGAAAAAGAATGCAGCAGTCACTATGAAATAGTCATACGACTTCCCAAGAAAGAAGACTAAAAATCCTGGATAAACATCAAGGATTTTCTTTTTTTACATTTATAAAGCAGGAACTATAAATAAAATCACGAAATAAAAACTATTATGTAAAATAAAAGGGAAAGTATGAGGTGGAATAAATGTCCAAGGTTGTAGCCATTACCAACCAGAAAGGAGGGGTTGGTAAAACAACCACAGCCATAAATTTAAGTTCCTGTCTGGCAGAGTTGGGGAAAAAAGTACTTTTGGTTGATATAGATCCACAGGGAAATACAACCAGCGGAATGGGTTTAGATCGCAGAAAAATTAAATTTTGTATATATGATGCTTTAATAAATGGTTTGCCCATAGATAATGTTATTCAAAAAACATTTGTTAAAGATTTAATGATTGTTCCGGCTACTATACAGCTGGCAGGCGCAGAAATAGAGATGGTACCTACCATGTCCAGAGAGGTAAAGCTTAAAAGGGTATTAAGCGAAATTAATGACAAGTATGATTATATAATTATAGACTGCCCTCCTTCCCTTGGACTGTTAACTATAAACTCTTTAACGGCTGCAGATTCAGTTCTTGTTCCTATACAGTGTGAATACTATGCTCTGGAGGGGTTAAGCCAGCTGGTAAATACCATAAAACTGGTTCAGAAACATTTAAATCAGGAGTTAAAGGTTGAAGGGGCACTTTTAACTATGTATGATGGCAGAACTAATCTTGCCTCCCAGGTGGTAGAAGAAGTAAAAAATTACTTTGGTTCCCTGGTTTATAAAACTATAATTCCTAGAAATGTTAGGTTAAGTGAGGCCCCTAGCTATGGAAAGCCAATTATTTATTATGATTCCCGTTCAAAGGGCGCTCAGGTTTATAAAGATTTAGCCAGGGAGGTTGAAGCTAATGAGTAAAAAAGGTTTAGGTAAAGGGCTTTCCGCTCTAATACCAGATATCGATGAAAAAAGCAGCAGTTCCACAGAAGTAATACCTGTTAATGAAATTACTAAAAATCCTTATCAGCCTAGAAAAAAATTTGATGATGAAAAATTAAATGAAATGGTCCAGTCAATTAAAGAGCACGGCATCATACAGCCGGTAGTTGTAAGAAAAAAGGAAAAAGGATATGAACTGGTGGCCGGAGAAAGAAGATTCAGAGCATCACAGTTGGCCCAGCTGAATAAGATACCAGCTATAATAAAAGACTTTAGCGATAGTGAGATGCTGGAAATATCTTTAATTGAGAATGTTCAAAGGGAGAACCTTAATCCACTGGAAGAAGCAGAAGCTTATAAGCAGCTAATGGATCAGTTCGGATTCACTCAAAACAATATTGCCTCCAGATTGGGGAAAAGCCGGCCGTTAATAGCCAATACTTTGCGGCTTTTAAGCCTGGGAAAGGAAGTTAAAGAATATTTAAGGGGCGGGAAAATTTCTGCGGGTCATGCACGGGCCCTGGTATCTGTGGAAGATTTAGAAATGCAAAACGAAATAGCCAATGAAATAGTTAAAAAAAATCTTACAGTAAGGCAGATTGAGGATGTTATACAGCATAAAAAAGAGAAAAAACCTGGTCAGCCTAAAAAGGAAAAGAAGGTAAAGGCAGACCCTTTTGTAAATGATTTAGAAGAAAGGCTGTGTCAATATTTCGGCACCCGGGTAAAAATTACGGAAGGAAAAAATAAGGGAAGCATTGAAATAGAGTTTTATAACCCCAGGGAGCTGGAAAGAATAACGGAGAAACTTTTCAAACTATAAATGTTTCACGTGAAACATTTATAGTTTGGGATGGAGCATGTCAGCAGTTGGCTTTTAGGAATATATTACCACAAATGTTAATGTCATAAAAACAATATAAAAGAAGGATATCGGCCCTTTTTGTAGAATATAAAACCTTAAGTTTTAGTTAATTATGGTATTTTAAAAAAAGGGTTTTTATGCGACTTAAAGACAGCAGGTGGTTAAAGTGAAAAATAATAATAGAAAGAAACTTTTTACACTGATATTTGTTCCCCACGGAGGAAATAAACCTTTTAATTATAACTTATCTTTTACATTTATTAAAATAGCATGTCTTGTATTAATTACAACTATCGGATCTCTAGGATATTTTGGTTTAGATTACCTGGAGATGCAGGGTAAAGTGGATGAATTGGAACGATTGAAGATTGTTAATGATATGCAGTCATCCCAATTGAAGTATTATGCTGAAGAGTTCAATGATTTCAAGATTAAATTCCATGAGATAGAAGAAATGGATAGGGATATCAGAAATCTTTTAGAATTTGAAGAATTTGACTTGTCCCAGGCAGAGTTTACTTCAAAGAATATATCATTCTATAGCAACAGCCCTGCTGTAGGAGGGGAGAGCCAGAGAATAGAAGGAGAAGTTGAAGCGGTGGCTTCTTTGAATGGCACTTTGGGCAAACTGGAAAACCTGAAAAGGGAAATATCTCCTACCAGGGCAAGCCTGGAAGAATTAGAGTCTTTAATAAAGGAAGAAAAAAAGCGTCTTTCAGGAACCCCTTCTATATGGCCAACCCAGGGCAGAATAACCTCTTCATACGGCCATCGTCGTCACCCCATAAGTAATAGGGTTGTTTTTCATAATGGTATAGATATAGGGGCAGACAGGGGCACTCCAGTTTATGCTACAGCTGACGGAGTAGTAGCCAGTACAGGGTATAATGGAGGCATGGGGAGAACCGTAATCATCGATCATCCCTTTGGTCACAGTACCCTTTATGCACATCTAACCAGCTATATAGTAGAAAGAGGAGACGAGGTCGAAAAAGGTGAAACTATTGGACATGTAGGAAATACCGGCTACAGCACTGGTCCTCATCTTCATTACGAAGTACATAAAGATGGGGAAACAACACATCCAAAAAATTACTTGCCGGAGGATGCGTGATTAATGAAAGCTTTTTAAAAAAAGTTAAGATATATGCAGGAAAATAAGGTGGTATATTTATGTTTAAAAAGAAGAAAAAACAAATATCTGGAAAAGTAGACACAATCGTCGGCAAAGATACGTTATTGGAAGGCACTATAAAGGGTACCGGCACGATAAGGTTAGACGGAAAGTTTGAAGGCAATATAGATATAGAGGGTAATCTCATCATAGGTGAATCTGCAGATGTTAAAGGCGAAATAAAGGCTCAGAATATGTTTCTAGCTGGCAGGTTAAGCGGAACAGTGGAAATTTATAATAAATTGGAGTTGTGTTCCAGCGGCCGTTTATACGGGGATGTTAAAACAAATAATCTGATTATTCAAGAAGGAGGGCTTGTTGAGGGTGATTTCCTTATGCCTCTTACTGAAAGCAGCGAAATAAATGATAAAGAAAACGTGGAAACAAGAAGTGAAGTGATGAAAGAGGATTGATAAAGTAACTAGCAGGTGACTAGATGACAGGTTAAAAAAGGTAAGGCCGCCTTTGTTTGCAGCCTTACCTTTTTTTGCTTTCGTTAAGGAAAATGTTTTTGTAGCCCCAGCACTAAACCTTTGGAAATGGTTTTAGCCAGGCGCATAACCAGCCCTAGACGGGTGTTTTGCAGTACCAAATATTCCATAAAACCGCCTACATTTACTGTGCCGGTGATATGAATGTCTCCTGCCGGGGGAAGCTTTTTATTTACGCCTATACCTGGAACAAGCGGCCCATTTTCTACCTTAATATTGCCAATATTCTTGGCTCTTCCCAGGGAAGAATCAACTGCAATAATAAAAGGCTGGGAGAAGTTATTCTTAATGAATTGCAGTCTGTCCATTAGATTAACGGCATGAACAGGATTATTCAGGGTTCCTAAGATGTAAATATCACTGGCACATAGTTCTTCCAGACAGCTTCCTACCAGCGGTCCCAGGGAGTCGCCTGTAGACCTGTCGCTGCCAATGCCCAGAAAAATTAGTTTCTTCGCTTTAGCAGGGGGAAGAAAGGTGACGAGAAATTCTCCCATTGAATTGGAAGTTTCGGGATCTTCAATTCTGAAGACTTCTTTAATTTTTGTTTTGGGGTGAGAAAGCTTTTCTTTATTTAAAATATTCATGTTTTTGTTTACCTGCCTTTCTTTCATGGTTATTATATTTTGTACAGGCATTTTTTATGTATAAAAATTGGTGGAAGAAAAGAAAAAAGGAATTTAGAGTTAAAACAAGAATATTTTTAAAAGTACAAAAAATATAATGTATATAAGGTTGGGAAAAAAGTGAGAAAGAGAGTATTGGCAGGCATAGCTATAATTGTAGTCCTTCTATTGTTTATTATTGTAGGCAAAATCATACATTTGCCGTCAGGGGTAAGTTTGCCAGGACCGCAGCCCTCCCAGATATGGTCCCGGGACACATCAACAAACAATTATTTAGCAGAAGATGAAGGAAAGCTGGTTCTGGTAGAGGAAGAAGGTGGTGACTTTATAGCCAGGGGAATAGACTTTTACGGAAAAAGCATCTGGGAGGAAAAAGGAAAAGGAGCGACCCAATTTTTCTTTGACGAAAAATACTGGGCTTATACTGAGTCTCCCGGAGGGCATGTAAAAGTATTTGATTACCAGGGAAGACAGGCAGGACAGTTAACATATGATGAGGAGTTTAATAATATCTGGCTTGGCCCAGAAGGAGAAATTATATCTGTCAAGAATTATACTGCCGGTGAAGATACCCTGGAGGGTTTTTACAGAGAAAGTGTGGAAGTTAACTCCCTTAACGACAAGAAAGTTTACCAGGATATTTTTAGTGGTAAAGGTATACTTGACGTAAGGCTGCTGCCCGGAAAAGATATTATCATAATAAATAAAGTAGACATTTATCCTCAAGTGAATGCAAGAGTAGCATTTTATGATCTGGAGGGCAATAAAATAACAGAGCAAAACGGTAGTGAACTGTTTCTATCGCCATTAATTGTGAATGAGGGAGAAACAGTGGTTATTGGTACGGGTAAGGAGTTGTTGCTTTACTCTCTTAAAGACAATGAACTTTTAAGATGGGAATGGGATTATTATATAGATGATTATTTTCTAATTTCAGATGGAGATATTGTCCTGGCATCTGGTTCCCGGGAAGGCTTAAAGGAAAACACACAACTTCTCTGTGTTAATTCCGCAGGAGAAATATTGTGGGAAAGAAGCCTTCCTGGAAGTTACCACCAGGGAAAGGGACGTCAAGACGGGGGTATTTTTATTGAAAGCAGCACTTTTTTATACCTTCTACAACCCGATGGAACTTCTTGTGGCTACTATTCTCCCCAGGAGGAAAAGGATATCTACCTGTTATCTTCAGATGTGTTCTTAACCATTAAGGATACAGAGATAAAAGCCTATCAATGGCCCCTGGACAAACATTAGGCAGCAGTATGCAAGTTTAAGACGAGGGAGGTTAAACATGAAAGTTAAGTGGACGACAGCACTTATTACGGCTATCCTGATATATATATTGTTGGAGTGGCTACGCGGCTACCTTGTTTCCTTTCTTCCTGAAACGTTAAAAGGATTATCCATGATAATTATTTTATTTATAGCAGCCAAGTTAATGGGAAATATATTAGAGCTTATTTTTACACGGACAACCACATGGATGAGGGTCGATGATTTTATTGAAGAGATATTTATATTTGTTTTTCTTGGTTTTTTCTGCTGGCTATTTGTATTGGGGGCACAGCGGTTTATTGGTGGTAGTGTTCAGCTTGTTTATGTACCTCCAGTAGCTTATTACCTTATAAACTGGCTATACAGGGAGGGTAAGTCAGGTGAGCATGAACTGGTTTGATCTAGCGGTGCTGGTATTTTTAACCTGGGGGGCGGTTGGGGGGTACTTCAAGGGTTTTTACACTGCAGCTTTTAATTTTTTGGGCTGGACGGTTGCCTTGATAACCGCCTTTCTTTTTAAAGGATCTTTTTCCTACTTTGTGAACCAGCAGTACAATATAACCCCTAAAATTACCACAGCCATTTCTGAGAATGTTAACCTTCCGGTAAAAGTTATAGGAGGTCATTTCAGCGGAGAAGATCCCTTTACTTTTATCCAGGGAATATCTTTACCCCATAATATAAAAAAAAACATTTTGGAATATTTCAACCGGGAAGGTGAAAGATTATTATTGCAGGGAGGAACAGCGGCCGACTTTCTTTACTCCTGGCTGGCTGATGTAATAGTAAATATTTTATGTTTTTTTTCTATATTTATTGTGGTTGGCGCTATTTTTAAACTTGGAGAGGGAGTAATCCAGGGAAAAATTAATATCAGGGAAAAAGGAGGTCAGTGGCTGAATTCTGGAACTGGACTCCTGACAGGGGTTTTAAAAAACGCCCTTATAGTAATAGCCATAATTTACCTGGTCTCTCCCCTTTTGGAACTCTTTGATTTTGTTTTAATAGCCGATATAAAAAAATCTTTTATAGTGAGTACATTATACGCGCTTTTTTTTACCCTATTTAATTAAATTCACAAAGAAAGCAGGAATTTTATTATAATACGGAGAAGGTTAAACTTATTGAATTTAAGAAAATTCTGTTAAAAAGGAAAACAGAAAAAACAGGAGGGAATTTGTAATGCGTTTAATTTTATTAGGACCACCGGGAGCTGGAAAAGGCACTCAAGCAGAAAGAATAGTTGAAAAATATAATATACCTCATATTTCTACCGGTGACATATTCAGGGCGGCACTGCGGGAAGGAACAGAGATGGGTCTAAAGGCTAAAGGCTACATGGATAAAGGTCAGTTAGTGCCTGATGAAATTGTAGTTGGTGTAGTTACAGAACGGCTAAAAAAACCTGATTGTCAAAAAGGTTTCCTGCTAGACGGGTTCCCTAGAAATGTACATCAGGCAGAAGCTTTGGATAAAGTTACCGAAAAAATGGACATAAAATTGGACGGAGTTATAAATGTCGATGTTCCCGATGAGGAGCTTGTTGAGCGTCTTACAGGCAGAAGAATGTGTAAGGGATGCGGCGCCAGTTTTCATGTTAAGTTCAAACCTCCCAAGGTAAGAAATGTTTGTGACAGCTGTGGGGGTGAACTGTACCAGAGGGACGACGATACCGTAGAAACTGCTAAAGATAGACTTGAAGTATATCACTCCCAAACAAGTCCTTTAATTGCACACTACGACAAGCAGGGGATTCTCTTAAACATAAATGGAAATCAGGATATGGAGAATGTCTTTTCAGAAGTTACAAAAGAGCTGGATAAGATAGCTGAGTAATAAGCTAATAAACTTTATACTAAAAAACGCGCCTGGTCCCTTTTGGACCTGGCGCTGTTGTTATAAGGGAAAATAGCTAAAAAGATGCTTGACAAGGGAGCCAGGAAATAGTAAAATATTGTTATCGAACCTGCGTTCCCATAGAGTGCGTGGTAAAGCCAGGCTATATGTCTTTACCGTATTTTTAGTTCGGTAAAGAACACTTCAAGGAAAGGAGGATTCCAGGTTTCCCGGCATTACCAGGAAACGGGGTCAATTAAATATGAACAGCTTCCAGGTAGGACAAATTGTGGAAATGAAAAAGCCTCATCCTTGTGGAAATAGTCGGTGGAAAATCATTCGTATAGGCATGGATTTTCGTATTAAGTGCACCAAGTGTGGTCGAAGCGTTATGGTCCCCAGGAATAAATTTGAAAAAAGAGTAAAAAGCATCATTGCTCCAGAATAAGAAAACCGGCGAAGCCTGATTACTATTCACAGTCAGTAAGAGGAAGGATGAAAAAAGTGTCATTAAGATTTGGGATTATCGGTTTGCCTAATGTAGGAAAGTCAACTTTATTTAATGCCCTGACCCGTATGGGGGTAGAAGCAGCCAATTATCCCTTTTGTACAATTGAGCCTAATATTGGCAAGGTTCCCGTCCCCGATTCCAGGCTGGAAAAGGTTGGCAAAATAGCCGGAGCCAAAAAAATAACACCTGCCTTTGTAGAGTTTGTAGATGTTGCCGGACTGGTGAAGGGAGCCAGTCGGGGAGAAGGGCTGGGAAACCAGTTCTTGGCCCATGTAAGGGAAGTAGATGCACTAATACATGTTCTAAGGGGCTTTCAGGATGCAGATGTTGCTCACATTTCTGGAAAATGGGAACCGGATCAGGACTTGGAGACGGTAAGCTATGAACTTATTATGGCAGACCTGGAAACAGTACAAAAAAGAAAAGAAAAGACATCTAAAATGCTAAAAACTCAAGACCCGAAATATAAGAAGGAAGTAGAATTTTTAGAAAAATTGGAAAGCCACCTTAACCAGGGGGGTATGGCCAGAGATTTTTTAAAAAAAGAAGAGTACAGCCAGGTTTACGAGGAACTATTTTTACTAACAGATAAGCCTGTTCTTTATGTGCTCAATGTAGACGAAGATATAGATGAGGCCTCCGGGCAGGAACAAAAAGACCGTATCAGAAAGGTTTTAGGAGATGAAAGCGCAGAAGTCTTGCTTCTATCCGCTCAGTTGGAAATGGAGCTTTTGGATTTCTCCGTTGAAGAAAAAAAAGAGTACCTGGAAGTTCTGAGCTGGAAGGAAACTAACCTGGACACGTTTATTAACCGAAGTTACAGTCTGTTAAATCTTATCACCTTTTTTACGGCTAAAGGAGAGGAGACCAGGGCCTGGACTGTAACGAAAGGCACCAGAGCAGTTAAAGCGGCTGGAAAAATTCATACCGATATGGAAAAGGGATTTATCAGGGCCGAAGTAATAACCTTTGCAAAACTTGAAGAAGCCGGCACTTTTTCTGGAGCCAGAGAAAAGGGTTGGATAAGGCTGGAAGGGCGGGATTACATGGTTCAGGATGGAGATGTTATACAGTTTCGTTTTAATGTTTAAAAAAAATGTTTAAGGTAGAGCTTGCCTCGGTAATTTGTTTGTGATATCATTTTAGCTGGTATTCCCTGCTCCGTGGACACACGCGGGGCCGTTTAGTCCGAAGGGAGGTGAAAAAATGCAAAAATATGAAACCATGTATATTTGCGATTCCCAGCTAGAAGAGGAAGAAGTGGAAGGTTTAATAGAAAAATTTAGCGGAATAGTAACCCGGGAAGGTGGCGAGATAACCAACCTGGATAAATGGGGAAAAAGAAAGTTGGCTTACGAAATGTATAAGCATACAGAGGGATACTACGTAGTAATGAACTTTACTGCACAGCCTGAAGCCAGCAAAGAGTTGGAGAGAATGTTTAAAATTACCGATGGCGTGATCCGCTACCTTATGGTAAAAGAAGAATAATAATAAATTAAGGTGGTGCCATAATCAATGATTAATACCGTTATTTTAATTGGAAGGCTAACCAGGGACCCGGAGTTAAGATATACTACTAATGCAGGAGCAGCACTAACTACCTTTACCCTGGCTGTTGACAGGCCCTTTACCAATCAGCAGGGGGAAAGGGAAGCAGATTTTATCAGGATAGTGACCTGGAGAAAACTGGCGGAAAACTGTGCTAATTATCTGGGTAAAGGCCGTCTGGTAGCCGTGGATGGAAGATTGCAGGTAAGAAATTATGAAAATTCCGAAGGGGAAAGAAGAATTATAGCTGAAGTAGTGGCCAGCAATGTGCAGTTTTTAGAAAGGGGAGACTCCACGGCAAACAAGGGAGATACTGCTTCTGATTTTGTTGGTGAAGAAGTTACAGAGGAAGACGTGCCCTTCTAAAAACATATAAACTGCAAATAATTAATGAAATTAATAATAAGGAGGTTGCCCGAATTGAAAAGAGATCGCGGCAGGCGCAGAAAAAAAATATGCAGTTTCTGCGTGGATAAAGTAGAAACTATAGATTATAAATCTGTGGAAAAACTAAAAAGATTCTTGTCCGAAAGGGGAAAAATATTGCCCCGGAGGATTTCCGGAAACTGTGCCAGTCACCAGAGGCAGCTAACCAAGGCTATCAAGAGAGCCAGAAATATTGCTCTGCTGCCTTATAGCATAGAGTAGTAAATACACTTAATAAAGAAATACAAAGGAGGACTACCTGATCAATAAAAAGGCATGTCCTCCTTTTTCACCTTTGTAAAAGTCTTGGAAAAATAACAAGAACCAACAGTCCTTCAGGGAAGGATATTAAACTAAAGCTAGCGAATAATGTACCGCTATAAAGAAAGGAGATAAATAATGAAGGTTATTTTACAGGAGGATGTTAAAAAGTTAGGTAGCAGGGGAGAGGTTAAAAATGTTGCTGACGGCTATGCCCGTAATTATCTGATCCCCAAAGGGCTGGCCACAGAAGC
>PWHX01000127.1 GCA_003555415.1 Syntrophomonadaceae bacterium
ACACATTTAATTCCTTTTATAATAACTTTCAAACACAATTTCAAAACTAAACATATTTAGTCTCCGCTTATCTTTTATAACAGAGCACACCAGTTTTCGACAAATTGTTTGAAAATTCTTAATATAAGAAAAAGTTAGAATATTGAGAAAATCTTTGTCGACCTTTTTACTACTAGCTCTATGGATCAAGAAAAAAGGAGGTGAAGGATCATGTGAACGTAAATTGAAAACTTTTAATGAGGAAGTGCATGTATTAGGTTTTCTTTTAACAAAAAAATAATTACTAGTTTTATTTTAATAAATTAATTATAAGGAGGTTTTATTTAATGTCAGAAGATAAAACGTATCAAGTAACCATGGAAGAGCATGAATTTATCTATCCTAGGTATGAGTTTGTGGCCCAGGCTAACGTGAGTGACCCGGATATATTTGAAAGGATGAGCCTGGATAAGTTTCCATATTACTACAAGGAATTTGCAGATATGCTGGAATGGGATGAGTACTGGCACACCATGCTGGACACCAGCGACGCTCCCTGTTGGAAATGGTTTGTAGGAGGAAGACTCAATGCCAGCTACAACTGTGTAGACAGGCACTTGAAAGAGAACAAGAACAAAACAGCCATCCACTATGTGCCGGAGCCTGAGGGTGAGGCCATAGAGCATATAACTTACCAGAATCTTTATATGAGGGTTAATGAAGTTGCTGCCGTGTTAAGAGATGAAATGGGGTTAAAAAAAGGAGATAGGGTTACCCTGCACTTGCCCATGACCCCTGAGCTTCCCATAACCATGCTAGCCTGTGCTAGACTGGGAATTATTCACTCCCAGGTTTTCGGTGGATTTAGTGGAAAGGCTGCTGGAGAAAGGGCCTGGGACTCGGAAAGTGAAATTCTGATCACCATGGATGCTTACTATCGTAGCGGCAAATTGCTGGATCATTTTGAGAAGGCGGAGGAAGCCTGCAAAAGATCTGAAGAAGAAGGACAAAAGATTAAAACGGTCCTTGTTTGGCAGCGCTATAAAGGAAAACACTCTTCTCCGACACCCTTGAAAGAAGGTCGAGACCTGGTAATGAACGATCTTATAGAGAAACATAAAAGGGTTAAAGTGGATCCAGTTTCCATGCCTGCTGAGGATATCTTGTTTCTCATGTATACCAGTGGTACCACTGGAAGACCCAAGGGAATTCAGCACTCCACCGGTGGATACTTGGCTTATGTGACAGCCATGACCTATATCATCCAGGATGTTCAGCCTACTGATGTATACTGGTGTATGGCGGATATCGGATGGATAACCGGTCACTCTTTTATTGTATACGGTCCGCTGTCCCTGGGTGCCAGCACTGTTGTCTACGAAGGAACGCCTACCTATCCTGATCCCGGCCGTTGCTGGAGGATTGCTGAGGAGCTGGATGTTAACATCTATCACACCTCGCCTACAGCTATTCGTATGTTAAGGAAAGCCGGATATGACGAGCCTGATAACTATAACCATAAATTCAAGCTTATGTGTACTGTTGGTGAGCCCATTGAGCCGGAAGTTTGGAAATGGTATTATGAAAAAGTAGGTAAGAATCAGGCTGCCATCGTGGATACCTACTGGCAGACTGAAAACGGAGGATTCCTCTGCAGTAGCGTGCCGGGGATAGAACCCATGAAGCCGGGAAGTGCCGGTAAAACAGTGCCCGGACTTCACGCCGTTGTTTACGATGACACAGGTAGAGAGATGGAGCCTGGAGAAGGTAAAGCCGGTAATATATGCATGAGAAACCCCTGGCCGGGATCCATGCAGACTATCTGGAAGGACCGGGATCGCTATGTGAGAACCTACTACGAGCGCTATTGTAAAGATCCCAAGAGCAAAGACTGGCGGGACTGGCCCTATATGACCGGTGATGCAGCTGTGCTGGCGGCAGATGGGTACTTCCGGATCCTGGGAAGAATCGACGACATTATTAATGTAGCCGGTCACCGACTGGGAACTAAAGAGGTGGAATCTGCTGCCCTGGTAGTGGAGGAAGTCGCTGAAGCGGCGGTTGTGGCTGCTAAGGATGAAATTAAAGGTGCAGTGCCTGACCTTTATGTTTCCCTCAAGCCCGGGTTTGAGCCCAGTACTGAGCTAGAGAAGAAAATCAATGCTACTATTAGGGATGTTGTAGGCCCCATTGCAACTCCCAAGGGTGTCTGGATTGTTCCCGATATGCCTAAAACCCGTTCCGGAAAAATTATGCGCCGTGTGTTGGCATGTGTATCTAATAATACTGATACAGGTGACGTAACCACATTGGCTAACCCGGAAGTAGTAGAGTTAATTGAGGAAATGGTTAAGAAAGGGAAATAGAGTAGATATAAAGTAAATTCTACAAACACCCAATGTTTAGAAAAAAGAGAGGGGCTCCGGTTAAACCGGGGCCCCTCTCTTTATAGGTGCGCCCGGCACGGGCGCAGTCTAACGAGTGAGAGTCCCGAGCACGCCCGGTGGCGGGAAGTGCATAGCCTAAGACAAGGGTGTCCTTGGTGACGAGGAATCTGAAGGAAGTCGGCGGCAAATCTCTGGCCTGACGAACAGAAATCACATCAGGCGAACCGTGTGTACCGTTCGGTACACACGGCGGTTCTTTAGTTTACGTATACTTTCAGACAATAGCTGGTCAAGGACATAAATCTGATAGGGTTTGGGAAAATTTCAAAAAATTTAGTCACTTAAGAAGGAATTACACGAAGTAGATAGAATATATTTATATACAGAACAGGCAAAGGGGCAAAGGAAAGATAGTAGTCTGAATATTTAAATTTTTTTTACATATTAAAAGTCAAAGTTTTACAAGTTTTTGGCTTTTTAAATAGCTATTAAGTGTAATGAGGATATTAATTTATGAAAGGAGGGAGGAAGCTTAAATTTAAAAAAATTCCATAGATTAAAAAAATTTTTTACAAAAGAGATTGAAAATTACTTATATTTTAAAGTTTTAGATAATTTTAAATTTTACAAAAAATTTATTGGGCAATATTAATAGCTCAAAACTGATCAACTATAATTCTAAAAGGGGGTTATGCTGCATAAATCAAAATAGTTTAGTTATAAGTAATGGATTTAATGTTCCAGTATTAAGGTAATACAAAATTTAGAGGAGGCGTTGTATTTAAATGTCAGAAATTAAAAAATTCCCATCTTCAGAGGAATTCAGTAAAAATGCACATATTAAGTCTTTTGAACAGTACCAGGAAATGTATAAGAAGTCTGTCGAGGATCCCGAAGGTTTCTGGGGGGAAGCAGGAGAAGAATTTCTAGATTGGTTTAAGAAGTTTGATAAGGTGATGGATTATGACTTTGTAAAGGCCAACATTAAGTTTTTTGAGGGCGGCAAATTAAACGCTGCTTACAACTGTTTAGACCGTCACCTGGACACCTGGAAGAAGAACAAAGCTGCTATTATCTGGCAGGGTGAGCCTGAAGATGATGTAAGAACTTTCACTTACCAGCAGTTACATCGTGAAGTATCCCGTTTTGCTAATGTATTGAAAAAGAATGGCATTAAAAAAGGTGACAGAGTATGTATATACTTGGGCATGGTTCCCGAATTGACTATTTCCATGCTAGCCTGTGCCAGAATAGGTGCCATCCATAGTATCGTATTCGGAGGATTTAGCTCTGATTCCATTAAGGACAGGGTTCTGGATTCCGAGTGTAAAATGGTGATCACTTCTAATTGCAGCTTAAGGGCAGGAAAAACAGTCCCTCTAAAAGCTAATGCAGATGCTGCAGTTGAGCAGTGTGACTGTGTTGAAAAGGTTATAGTAGTTAACAGAACTGATGATGTAAAGGTAGATATGGTAGCAGGTCGCGACATATGGTGGGAAGATGAAATGAGTGCTGATGATATCAGCGATGAATGTCCTTGTGAAGAAATGGAATCAGAGGATCCCCTTTTCATTCTTTATACCAGCGGTAGCACTGGTAAACCTAAAGGAGTTCTTCATACTACAGCCGGCTATGTTCTGTTTGCTATGCATACCACAAAGTATGTTTTTGACGTCCATGAAGAAGATACCTATTGGTGTACTGCCGATATCGGGTGGATTACCGGTCACTCATACATTGCATATGGCCCTCTGGCCCTTGGCACTACTTCACTGATGTTTGAAGGAGTTCCCAGTTATCCTGCTCCCGACAGGTTCTGGCAGATAGTAGAGAAGTTTAAAGTTAACCAGTTCTATACTGCTCCTACTGCTCTAAGAGCCATGATTAAGGACGGCGACAAGTGGCCTCTGGGAAGAGACCTGAGCAGCCTTAAAGTACTGGGCACCGTAGGTGAGCCTATTAACCCAGGGGTATGGCAGTGGTACTACGAGGTTATTGGTAAAGAGAAATGCCCCATTGTAGATACCTATTGGCAAACTGAAACCGGTGGTCACCTAATTACACCACTGCCCGGCGCTATTTCTCAGAAGCCTGGCTCTGCAACGCTACCTTATTTTGGTGTTGAGCCTGCAATATTTGACCAGGAGGGTAATGAGTTAGAAGGTAATGATGTAAGGGGTTACCTGGTAATCAAGAAGCCCTGGCCTGGCCAAATGAGAACTGTTTATGGTGACCATGAGAGATTCAGACAGACCTACTTTGATATGTTCCCGGGTGTCTATCTTACTGGTGACAACGCAATGAGGGACGCAGATGGTTACTACTGGATTCTGGGCCGTATCGATGACGTGATCAACGTGTCCGGCCACAGAATG
The DNA here is from genome assembly GCA_003555415.1 of Syntrophomonadaceae bacterium. Classification (GTDB taxonomy): domain Bacteria; phylum Bacillota; class Dethiobacteria; order SKNC01; family SKNC01; genus PWHX01. The sequence continues at coordinate 4,742 of PWHX01000127.1, forward strand.
GGGACTGCCGAAGTTGAAAGTGCCCTGGTAAGCCATTCGGCTGTTGCTGAGGCAGCAGTTGTTGGATACCCCCATGAGGTTAAAGGTGAAGGTATTTATGCCTACTGCATCCTGAAGGGTGGAAATGAGCCCAGCGATGAGTTAAAGCAGGAGCTAAGGAAGCACGTTCGAGGAGTAATTGGACCTATCGCCACACCTGACTTTATCATCCTTACCCCCGGGCTGCCTAAAACAAGAAGCGGTAAGATTATGCGCCGTATCTTGAGGAAAGTTGCCAGTGGCGAGTTTGAACAAATTGGTGACACCAGTACCCTGGCTGATCCCGGAGTAGTTGAAGGAATCGTTAAGCTGGCCAAGGAAATGAAAGGCTAATAAGTCATATTATTAGTAAAGATAAATAAAGAAATTTAGAAAGATGGCCCGGCTGATAAGTTGGGCCATCTTTTGTAGGTACGCCCGGCATCTGTGGCTTAGTCGCTGATAAGGGAATGTTATTGAAATAAATTATCAGAATATTCTAAAATTAATTTGCATAAAGCTTTAAAAATTTCATTATCTAAGAAGGAATTAGTCTTTATACATAGAATATTTATTTATATTTACAGGTACAATTAGCTGAGTATTTTGACAAAATAAGTCTTTTTTGTCATAATGGCAGTTATTTTCACAGAAAAGTTCTTAGTTAACAAAGTAATTATTCAATGTCTTATTTTTTGTTGTACAAAAATAACCCCGAGTTATCTTTTTCAACAGAAAGGAGGGATGTAGGGAGGTCAATAAGGCTCAC
>PWHX01000098.1 GCA_003555415.1 Syntrophomonadaceae bacterium
CCCTTTTTTAATTATAAGCAGGAAAAATCTTTATAAATGGGGAAATCCATAAAGATAAAATCGTCTCTATGTAATGGCTGTCATCCCCAGTGGGTGCCCTGAGCTTTATGGGGTAAGTAGGAGGAGCTTATTAATAAAGTAGTTACAAAATTGATAAGCCTGCAGGGTTTGCCCAGGGGAGCAGAAAAATTTACTTCTTCTAATCCCTATGATGGGAAGGGAAATACCGTTTTAGCTTTATTTCAATTAAAAGGGAGACCCCTATAAATGATTAAAAAGCCCTCATTATTCTTCAAAATGCGCTGCCAACAGGTGTTTTTAGTTTGTTGTATAGCCGTTTTTTCTTTACTGTTGATTCCTGGCTGCGGCATGGATAAGAAAATTGATTCTTATATGAATAGGGAAACCAATGGAACGGAGCAAACTCTGGTGGAAGACATACCGGAACAAGAGCGCACTGAAGCCGATTGGATTGTGTATGGTGCTCGTCAAGAGGTAGAGCGGGGAGTAGACTATGATATGTCCTACTATGATATAGAGTATCCGGGCGGAGATCCCCCTGAAGACAGGGGAGCATGTACGGATGTAGTGATAAGAGCTTTGAGGTATGCTGGAATAGACCTGCAGAAACGCCTGCATGAAGACATGTCGGAGAATTTTAACCTTTATCCTGATAATTGGGGTCTTGCAGAACCGGATCCAAATATTGACCATAGAAGGGTTCCCAATCAAATGGTTTACTTCGAGAGATATGCGAAAGCAATACCTCCCGGCGAAACTGAAGACCAGGAAGCTTACAGCGCGGGGGACATTATAGTGTGGAATTTACCCGCCGGAGGAAAGCACGTGGGAATAGTTTCAGATATAACAAGCGAGGATGGAACTCCTTTAATCATACATAACATTTCCGGAGCAGCGGAAGAAAACGTTCTAGGAAGATGGGAAATAATTGGCCATTACCGCTACCCTTTGCTATCATATAATCTCAAAAATTGATTTAATCTAAAAGTAGGGGAGGATGAGTTAACAAATGATTGAGGATCGTAATTTATCGGAAATGAAAGACTGGGCTGGTTTTCTTGGTATTATTTTGATTATTTCAGGGGTACTTTCAGCTATATCTGGTCTTTTTCTATTCATTGTAGGAGCTATTCCTGGAATTATTACAATTATTCTAGGAGTAAAGTTGAGGGATGCAAAAAAATATGCAGATGAACTTCTACAGTCAAATGATCAAACCTTATTAAATCCATTAATAGCAAGTTTGGGGAGTTTTTTCAAAATTCAAGGGATCCTTATAATTGTTATTTTTGCCTTTATTGTTTTGGGATTTATGATAATTCTTATCGGTGGTCTTGCTTATATGGGGTCATTATAATTATTGGTTCTCCCCAGGTTTCATTAAATGAATTGCCTATGATATACTATTAATATAAGCAGGTGGATGAATTGTTTTAACAACGGAGGCAGGTTTATGTATTTATTAAAAAAGCTTGGGGGTTTTTTTAAGGGAACGGGGAAAGTAGGCGTTAAGGAAGCCCGCTTTTTTCGTATTACAGACTACAGCAGGTGGCTCCTTTCCCGAATTATTGCTTTGGCTACAATACTGATTGTCCTCCTTATCCCTGTGGCAAAATATTTTATGGCTGTTTTTGAAGGCAGGGAAATTACTACCGCCCAGGCAGCTATCTATATCATGCAAACCATAACCACCACAGGGTACGGGGAGTTGCTTCCCTTTCAGTCTATCCCTATGATGGTTTTGTCCATCATATTAATGGTGTTTGGAGTAATTTTAATTTTTATGATAGCTGGAACCCTTATGGCTACGCTGATTGAAAGCCGTATAACTCCTAAAGCACCTACTCGTACTGAGCAAACCGGGCATGTGATTTTTACCAGTTTTAACAATGCTGTACATCGGGCTATTAACTTGCTTGAGCACCACCGTATCCCTTATGTAGTAGCGGCTGAAGAACAATCGGAGGCCGTAGAGCTTATAAGAAGGGGTATTAATTGTGTCTGTGCTTCTCCCAGTAAAGATGAAGGGATGGAAAGTTTGGGAATTAGCCATGCTCAGCTAGTAATTGCCACCAACGATGACACGGAGAACATTAATATTACCCTGGGTATTTCTACTAAGAACAGTACTGCCGTACTGGCAGTTATGGAAAATGAAAGTAGAGCTGAGCTAGCCTACGCTGCCGGGGCAAAACGTGTAATTGCAGTTGAAGAAACCCTGGGGCAGCAGCTTGTTGATTGGATTTGTGCAGATGCAAGCCCTACGGAATTCTTGGAGTTGATGGAGGTAGAGGTGCCACCGGAAATAATCAAACAGCTTAAACCCAGCATGCTTCACATTGGCGCTCACAGCGAGCATAACCATAAGACAATAGGGCAGGCCAAATTTCAGACAGTAACAGGGGCTACGATAGCCGCGATTTGGAATGAAGATGGCACTATAACTACTCCAACTGCAGACATACAAATCAAAGAATCCACGTTAATTGTCCTGGGGCCCCATGATGATGTAGATCGCCTGGCTTCTTACACAGGGGGGCCGGGGCCAGGAGGCCGTGTAGTTTTAGTGGGTGCGGGGCGGGTGGGACAGATTGCCGGCAGGAGACTAAACCATGCTGGCATCTATCCTGATGTTATAGATATTTCTAACCGCCCCCTATATTTTAAGGGAAACCTTATAGTTGGAGATGCTGTAAGCTCCCATATTTTACAGGAGGCAAAAATAGACCAGGCCGATACCCTTATAGTAACCTTAAATGACGATAGTTTAAATATCTTTATTGTGCTGGCCAGCAGGCAGCTAAACCCCGACATAAATGTTGTAGCAAGGGCTGTAAGTTCCGATTCTGTTGACCGCATGCACCAGGCCGGAGCCAACCACGTTTTATCAGAATCAATATTGGGGTTCCAGCTTTCACAGGTAGCCATGGTAGAGTTGGGAGTTTTGCCCCGGCTGTCCAATTATGTAATTAGCCAGATTACCTGGAATAACAATCCAATACGTATTAAAGAACTAAAAGAAATGTACGATACGACCAAAACTAAAATTGTTTGTATTGTAAGAGGCCATGAAATAATGGAGCCCGGGTCAGACTTTCTACTGCAAAAAGGTGATCACATTGTTGTTTTGGGTGCTCCAGACCAAATCCGTATAATTAACAGGTAAAATGGGATCCGGACCATGTACAATAAAAAAAAGAGTTACCCTAAATCCCTTTAAAAATGGGTAACTCACCTACTCTTTAATGGTACGCCTGGCAGGAATTGAACCTGCGGCCCACGGATTAGGAATCCGTTGCTCTATCCCCTGAGCTACAGGCGCACAATTACATTATAACATAAAAAGTATTGATTTCAAGGGCCTTAACAAATCTGTGTGATTATCTTGAGATGCTGTATTGCTCCATCGGCCAGATTCATGATTTCTACTGTAGTCCGGTAAATTTGCCGGAGGGTAAGACTTTTTGCTTCATCGGAAAAAATTTCATTATTTACACCTGCCAGTTTATGACTCCTCGATAGGAGTGAATCCCCTGGGATAAAAAATTGATAACTTACAGTTAAGATAACTTAAATATAATTAAACAAATATAAGCAGGTATCAGGCATTATTTGGAGAAAAATTTTTAGAATATTTTTATTTGAAATAATAATTTCAAAAAGGCCAGGCGAAAAAATTAGTTCTCCTGACAATATTTTTTCTTGACAAGGAAGAAAGTATAAGTTATTATTAACAAATAATAATTGTTATCAAACGATAATAATTATTGACAGGTAATAAGTTTCCAGGGAAGAAATAATATATTTTGGTTATTGTCAAGGGTGTAAAAAAAGGAGGTAAAAAAATGACTTCACTGCAAGAAGTTTACAAGTGTAATGTATGCGGTAATATCGTAGAGGTACTGCACACAGGTAAAGGCCAACTGGTTTGTTGTGGTCAGCCCATGGAGTTAATGGAAGAAAACACCGTCGATGCTTCAAAAGAAAAGCATGTACCCGTAGCAGAAACAAAGGATAACAAAACTATTGTAAAGGTTGGCAGCGCTGCACACCCCATGGAAGAAAAACACTATATTGAATGGATACAGGTTATTGATAACGTTAAAAGCCAGAGGATTTTTTTAAATCCTGGAAATGAACCGGCAGCTGAATTTTATAATGTGGATGAAAATATTAAGGTAAGGGCCTACTGTAATATCCATGGTCTTTGGAGCGTTTAGCTAAACATAATATTGCTAAAATAGAAAGGGGGATCTAATTAAATTGGATAAATACGTATGTTCTGTTTGCGACTATGTTTATGACCCGGAAGCGGGAGACCCTGATAATGACGTATCCTCGGGCACGTCTTTTGAAGCTTTGCCCGATGACTGGACCTGTCCCGATTGCGGTGCAGGCAAGGAGGAGTTTGAAAAAGAAAGCTAATATTAAGAGTTAGGAGGATTACTATCAAAAATTATAAACCAGTTATTTATTTAACCATATTTATTTTATTAGCAGGATTAACAGCAGTTGGATGTGGAGATGCTGAGCCGTTGGAGGAAGCGTATACTGTTACCGGGGAAGCTGAAGGTGGTCATGGTCCGGTTGTAGTTGAAGTCACAATGGAGGGTGATCAGATTACAGGCATTGAGGTAGTTGAGGAACAGGAAACGGATTACCTCGGTCCCCCTGCCTTTGAAGAACTGATACCCCAGATAATTGACGCACAATCAACAGAAGGTATCGATGCGGTGTCAGGCGCAACCGCAAGCTCTGAAGCTCTTTTTGAAGCTGTGGATGAAGCATTAGATAAAGCAGAATAATATTTATAGAGCATTAATTAACCATTACATAATATAAACCCCTGTTATCAGGGGTTTATATTATGTAGATTTTTTTTATATTTATGCTGTTTTATTTATTGTTTTCAGGCAATAAGTGCTCTATAGTAGGGAAGGGCTCGTCTAAATGAGGTATGGCCAGAGCTCTTAAAAAATTATCCCTAAAGGTAGCTTCAGTAGATTTTTCTAAGTGTTTAATATTAGCAGATATACTGTCTGCTTCCTGCTTTTTATCCCTGTCTAAAAGGGCTAGCTTTGCCCCGTCACCAGAGGCATTTCCCACAGAGGAAATATCTTCTAAGGGGCAGTCCGGGAACAAACCCAGGACTAAAGCATTTTCCCTATCTATAAAGTTGCCGAAAGCTCCAGCCAGAATGATTTTATCAGCCCTATCAATTCCTAATTCCTTCATGAGCATTTGGGCTCCTACATAAACGGCTGCCTTGGCCAGTTGGACAGCTCTTATGTCCTGCTGGTGAATAACGATATCTTTATCTATTAACGTTTCTTCAGCCCAGGCTAAAACATATTGAAAGTGACCGTTGCTGTCTTTTACCAACCTATCAGATTCTTTTTTCTTGTTAAATCTACCGCTCTGGTCGATAAACCCTGCTTTACGTA
>PWHX01000079.1 GCA_003555415.1 Syntrophomonadaceae bacterium
GACAAACCCGAGATTAACGATGAAGATCTTTTAGGTCTTGCAGCAGCAGAAACCTTTATAAATAATGGATCGGTTTATACTGTTAACCCTGAAGAAATACCGGATAATAAACTTATTGCTGCAGTTTTCAGATATTAACACAGGTAACTACCTTCTTCTTTTTCAGTTGGTTACTTCTTTGCTTTAAAAGTTTTACTTGCCCAGGACATTCTTAATGGCATCAGCTACTTCATATGGTGTGCTCACCGTAACTGCTCCGGCCTCTTTTAAGGCCTTCATCTTGGAACTAGCAGTACCGGCAGTGGCGGAAATTATAGCTCCGGCATGACCCATTTTTTTTCCTGCCGGGGCAGTTTGCCCTGCAACATAAGCTACAACAGGTTTTGAGAATTTGTTTTTAATATAATCTGCGGCTTCTTCTTCATCGCTTCCCCCAATTTCACCAATTATACATACTGCTTCTGTTTCAGGGTCTTCATTAAAGAGTTCCAACAAATCAATGAACTTCACACCGATGAAGGGATCGCCTCCCACACCAATAACACTGCTTTGACCTATCCCGGCGTTGGTAAGGTCATAAGCTATCTGGTAGGTTAAAGTGCCGCTACGGCTTATTATCCCCACTCTACCTGGAGAAAAAATATTTCCCGGAATAATTCCTATAAGACTCTTTCCGGGAATAATAATACCCGGAGAGTTAGGCCCGATAATCCTGGTTTCAGGATATATTACATCTATTCTACGGAGAGCGTGCATGGCATCCAGGGCGGGAATACCCTCTGTAATACATATAATTAACCTGATTCCTGCTTCTGCAGCTTCATACAGGGCATCTACGGCAAAGCCAGGAGGAACAAATATTATACTGGTGTTTGCCCCTTCATGTCTTACTGTTTCCTCAACGGCATCATATATGGGAACTTCATTAATTATTTGTCCTCCCTTTCCCGGTGAACAACCCGCTACAATGTTAGTTCCATATTGGAGCATAAGACCGGTATGATATTTTCCTTCCCGGCCGGTAATACCCTGGACAACAACCTTCATCTCATTATCAATAAATATACCCACAACTTATCCCTCCTCCGCATACGCTACGGCTTTGACGGTTGCTTCCCGCATTGTTTTACAAATATCTACTCTGATCTTGCTTTCATTTAAAATACTTCGCCCTTCTTCCTCGTTGGTGCCTCCCAGGCGAACTACTATAGGAAGCTCAGGGTGTATATATTTAACCACTTCAATTATACCCCTGGCAACCTCATCGCAGCGGGTTATCCCTCCAAAAATGTTAATAAGTAAAGATTTTACCTTGGGACTATCCAGGGCAATCTCTATAGAAGTTTCCATTTGCTTAGAAAGAGCTCCGCCCCCGATATCCAAAAAGTTAGCAGGAGTTCCCCCTTCCCGGCTAACACTGTCCAATGTGGCCATAACCAATCCTGCGCCGTTTCCTATTACGGCTACATTTCCTTCTAGCTTTACAAAACTGATGTTTTCTTCCCGGGCCCTTAACTCAACAGGGTCATCCGTATCGGGTTCCAGGGAATCAAATAGCTCCCGGTGCCTGAATGCTGCACTGCTGTCCAGTTCAATTTTACTGTCACCGCAGATAAGAGTTCCCTCTTCTGTAATTATTGCCGGATTAATTTCCGTAAGACGGGCATCTTCACCAAGGAAAACATTGTATAGCTTCAGAACTACGGATACTAACTGACCTATATGCTCATACTTAACTCCGGCCATAAGAGCCTCCCGTCTCACCTGATAGGGATGAATCCCCCACAAAGGATCAATGTTAATTCTCCTTACTTTTTCCGGGTCCTCTTGGGCTACTTTTTCTATATCAACACCGCCACTGCTGCTTACGATAAAAAACGGCAGATTTTTGGAGCGATCATAAGTAAACCCGAGATAGTATTCTTTACTGATACTTACCTGTTCTTCAATATATACTTTTTTTACTCTGTATTCTTTTATCATCATTCCCAGCATTTCTTCTGCTTTCTGAACTGCTTCCAAAGGAGTAGAAGCTTTCTTTATCCCCCCGGCTTTGCCGCGACCTCCGGTATGTACCTGTGCCTTAATCATTACTTCTCCGCCCAATTCCCTGGCGGCTTCTTCAGCCTTACTTGCTTCTGTAATCACTTTTCCACTAGGCACAGGCAATCTGTACTTATCAAATATAGCCTTCCCTTCATATTCAAGCGTTTTCACATTAACCCTCCAAAAACTGTATTATCCATAATTTTAACATAAATATTAAAAACAAAGAAAATTATTTTATATTTATCCCTATTATTTTTTTGCAATTTTGCTAACATAAAAAGTAAAAGATGATATAATAACGTACTGTAGGGAATAAATAAGGCTATAAAGGGTGATTATTTGGAAGAAGTTAAAAGTAAATTTCCATTTACGGTAAACAGAAGTTTATGTAAAGCATGCGGCATATGTATGGAGCTATGCCCTAAAAAAGTATTTACGAAAAACAAAGCTAATGAGCCCAGGGTAACATACCCTGAGAACTGTACCAAGTGCAATCTGTGTTTTTACAGATGCCCTGATTTTGCCATTCAGTTACAGGAGGTGAAATCATATGAGTAAATTTTTTGTAGAGGGAAATGTAGCCAGTGCCTTAGGTGCCATTAAAGCCGGGGCGCGTTTTTTTGCCGGTTATCCTATTAGCCCAGCTTCGGAGTTGGCTGAATACTGTTCACAGGAAATGCCCAAAGTGGGCGGTATTTACATGCAGATGGAGGACGAAATAGCCAGTATGGCCGCTGTAATAGGAGCAAGTCTGGGAGGCATGAAAGCGTTCACAGCAACCAGTGGACCAGGTATGTCTTTGATGCAGGAAAATATTGGATACGCCTCTATGGTAGAGGCTCCCTGCGTCATAATAAACGTGCAAAGATTTGGTCTAAGCACGGGAGTTGCCACCAGCCCGGGTCAGTCAGACATCATGCAGGCAAGGTGGGGTCGTCACGGTGATCAGAGCATCATCGCCCTCACCCCTTCATCTGTTCAAGGATGTTTTGACCTTACCGTGGAAGCTTTCAATCTTGCGGAAAGGTTTTCTTCTCCCGTAATGGTTTTATTTGAAGCTTCTATTGCTCATCTACGTGAAAGGATAAACATACTTGAGTCCGAAGAGTTACATTTAATTGAAAGGAAGAAGCCCGATGTTTCCCCCGAAGATTATAAGCCATATAAACCTGATGAGAGGGGAGTGCCAAGGCTATCTTATTATGGTAGTGAGCATATTCTTAAAACAACTGGTTTGGTTCATACGGAAACCGGCAATATCAGCAGTGATGCCAGAGTATGTGCTGCTCTGGTAGAAAGGTTAGAAAGAAAAATTGAAGATTACCAGGACGAATTACCTCCCCCTAAGTACTACGGGACTAAAGATGCGGAAACAGTCCTGGTCTCTTTTGGCATATCTTCAAGGGCAGCCAGGGAAGCAGTATACAGAGCTAATTTAGCCGGGATTTCTGCCGGCTTAATTGAACTTCAAACGGTTTGGCCTTTCCCTGAGAAAGCCATTGCCCAATACTTGTCTAAAGCTTTGAGAGTTATTGTGGTTGAGATGAACAGGGGGCAGGTTACTAGAGAGATAGAACGGGTTGTTTCTAGAAATCTGGTTGATCCACTTCTCCGCACTGATACAAACATCTTTTATCCCCATGATATTCTAGATAAAATTAAGGAGGTTCATGATATATAATGAGCATTTCCCAAGACTACACCGACTATATTGCCTGGGACCGGCTGCCCCATATGTGGTGCCCGGGATGTGGAAACGGAATAGCTTTAAAGGGGTTAGCCCTTGCCCTGGCAAAACAAGGTATACCCCGGCATAAAGTACTTATGGCAACGGGAATAGGTTGTTCAGGAAGAGCCGGGTCATACGTATCTTTCCACAGCTTTGATGGAACCCACGGCAGAACTATTGCCTTCTGTACAGGGATAAATGTTGCTCAGCCGGACCTAAAGATTGTAGCCTTTCTGGGTGATGGAGATTGTGGCGCAATTGGTGGCAATCACCTGCTCCATGCTGCCCGGCGTAACAATGACTTAACTGTTTTAGAAATAAATAACTTTACCTATGGCATGACCGGAGGGCAATTCTCTCCTACTACCCCGGCACACAGCTTTTCCAGCACGTCAAAGCATGGTAAAGTTGATTATGGCATGGACATGTGCTATCTCGTGGCTGAAGCCGGAGCAAACTATGTAGCCAGTACCACCGTGTATCACACAGCTCAATTGAATAAATTTATTAATGAAGCAATTTCTACCCGGGGCTTTTCTTTTGTGGAAATCGCCTCCCCCTGTCCCACATATTATGGCAGGCATAATAACCTTAGAAGTGCCCCGGAAATGATGGAGTGGTTTAAAGAAAGAGCACTTCCCAAGGAAAAATATGATGAGCTTACCATAGAAGAAAAACAAAAGTATATCATGAGAGGCAGACTGGTACAACGGGATAGAGAGGACTTTCTAACCATGTACATGAATGAGTTAAATAATGAATAACAGATTTGAAAGGATGAATTATTTTATGAAAACCAGATGGGAGATAGTACTTGCCGGATACGGAGGCCAGGGTCTGGGTCGTGCAGGGCAGATTTTGGCTGAAGCAGCCATTGTTTACGATGATTTAGAAGTTACACACAATCAAAGCTACGGCGCCCAGGCCAGGGGCGGAGCCAGTCAGTCTTCCCTTATTATAAGCAATGAAAAGATCATCTTTCCTATCGTTGAGAAGGCAGATATTTTAGTAGCATTGTCTCCGCAGGGCTACTCAGTCTACGAACCCCAAGTAAATCCTGAAGAAGGAATAATCATATATGATTCATCTATTGACATAAGTTTAAAGGGAAGGGCAAAGGAGCAGGGATATCCTTTTCAGGAAGAAGCATATAAACTAGAACACTCAGTGGGAATCAGTATTATGGCCCTGGGGGCTGTTCTGGAATTGTACAATATTTTTTCTCCCGATGCCTTGATAAAAACTTTGGAAAACCAATTTTCCGGTAGGATTCTTGACATGAATATCAAAGCCTTTCAGATGGGGCAGGCTTTGGTAAAGCTTTAAAAAACGATCATTGAATATAGATTAATGGCCTGGTTATATTTTTATTATTCCAGGTCTTCTATTACCTGCATTATATTTTCCATTGTTACTGCAGCATTTACTTTAATAAGATCTAAATTTTGTTTATCTACAACTCTTTGCAGGTTGCTTAGTGAAATATCCAGTTGTTCAGCAGTTTCTTCAGCATCGTTTTCTTCTAAATCTTCACTTAACTTACCTTCTAGTTGTTTCATATAATTCATACTATCTTGAGCCTCTTCATAATTATCCGCTGCAGCTGTGAGTATAATATTTCTCGTATGATATTTTAGCTCATATGCGGCCGGCATACAATTTTCTGCAAATGGAACCATGAA
>PWHX01000002.1 GCA_003555415.1 Syntrophomonadaceae bacterium
CAAACTGTGTAATTTTGCGATTGGCTTTTTTGTTGCCGTAGGTTAATTTAGATTTGGACTTAGAAGTATTTAGCTTCTCTAAAACGATAGGCTTTTTCTTGTCATTAGCAATATCAATAACCTGGATAGCCAACTCTTCAATAATTTTTGAAGCCTGACCAGTGGTTTTGCCTTCTAAGTTAAGATAGAGTGTTTTTTTAGCTAAAATATTACCGAACTGATCAATTTCAACTAAAGCCAGATGATCATAATTTATATCAACGCCGATAAGTCCATCTTCTTTAGAAAAATTGATTATATTGTTTTTTGGGACATGGACAATGGCTTTAAATATATAATAATCGCCTTTATCTTTGATTTCCCAGGCAACAGGCTTTTTCCATGCTTTGCGATTTATAAGAGCAGTATCAAGGTCTTCCTGTCTATAAGGAAAGACTAAGTTTTTAATAACGACAGTTCTATCAGGAAGAGCAATCTTAAGCTCCCGGTTTGTATAGTCGTACTTAAAAACGAAATTCCCATACCTGGCATCTTTTCTACCGCTAATCTGCATGGTAGAGTAACGAACTTTCCTGAAATCTTCAAGCCACAGCTCATGATTGTTAATGTACTTTTCGTCAGTAAACTGGGCTTTAAAAAGCTTCTTGGAACCAAAGGTTGCTCCAAAAAGATAAGATTTAATCTTCTCAAGTTTTTGAGACTTTCTATTAAGACCAAGTTCAACCATTTTAACTCTGTTTTTTAACTGCTTAATTTGAGGTCTCAGGTGCTGATGCTCAAAATCATAGGCATTAAAAAATATCCTGGTGTATTTTTTATAGCGAACACCATAGATACCATTAATCTTAAACTCATTAGCCCCTTTATAAGTTTTGAACTTGCCTTTAATAAGAGTTTTAAGCATCTGCTCTTTCCGTTTAATTTGAGCTTTAAGATCTTTAATTTTCTTTTTCCGAGACTTGATCTGTTCATCTAAGTTAGCTTGATGTAGTTTATTAAGTTCTTTTTGACTGGAAAGAACAGCTTTAGCTTCTTGTACAGCACTGTTAGTAAAATAATCATTAAGCTTGTAGCGATTTTTAATCTGCATATGAATAGAGTCTTTGTATTTAAGGTTGTAATTGTATTCATCCAGTAATAATTTATAAGCATAATGTTTTGCCTTATTGAAGATGACAAGGGTATCTTCAATAGCAGAAACATTTTCTACTGACAGTTCAGTTTTGTATATTCTTTTTGAAAACAAACATTTTTCCATTGAAGATACCCTCCTTGAACCTTGTTATTGCTGAAAAGCCCTGCCATTATTATATATCAAGGACTTATGCTTTAAAACCGCAAAACAGTGTTTTTTAAAGGAATTTTACATTTTTTTGTTGAAGCTTAAGCTGAAGCATCAGCAATTCGTCCCTCGCCTACGCTTCGCTTAGAGGCAGGGGGTCTTCTTGCTTAAAAAAAGAGATAAAGTTTAAATTTTTGTAAAAGCAGCTTATCCAGAGCTGCTTTTTTTTTGTCGTTAAAAAAATATTTGTTAACATCATATTATGACAAAATTTTAACACTTAATCCCTTATAATTATTCATAGATTACAATTTCCTGGCATAAAAATTATGGAAAGATTATTGAGGGGTGAACTAGGTGTATCTTGATGAAATACTGTTTATAAACATGGCTATGAATTATTTAATACTCTGGTTAACAGCCCGTTTATCCCGAAGAAATTATCAATTTAACCGCTTGTTCTGGGGAGCTCTTTTAGGAGCATTGTATGTCCTGACTGTATTTTTACCAGCAAAAAGTGCTTTTTTTACTATAATTGCTAAATTTATTCTTTCAGTGGCCATTATTTATGTTTCATTTTTACCTGTCAAGGCGAGGGAGCTCTTCTCTCTTTTAGGTGTATTTTATCTGGTCTCTTTTACTGTTGGTGGAGCAGTACTGGCCTGTTCTTTATTCCTGTCTATGCCCATCTTATCTTCCAGGGGCGCTTTAGTCATATCTCCTGTTTCCAGCTGGAATCTGGTTATCCCCTTTTTTCTGGTTTTGTTTTTGGGAAAATGGGGATTGGATTACCTTGAGCAGAAAAAGTGGCAGCGGTTGTTTAAGGTAGTACTACTTATAAAGCTATTAGGTAAGGAAATAGAGGTCAAAGGAATAATGGACACAGGAAATAAGTTAAAAGAACCAATAAGCAGGGAACCAGTAATAGTTGTTCAATACTCAGCTTTAGAGGAAATATTACCTGGAGAAATCAAAGAATATATAAAAGGGCAAAACGACAAAGGTTTGGAGTTAGACATAGAAAAGCTGTCGGATTCCCCCCTTGCTTCTAAGTTATGCTTTATTCCCTATTCTTCTTTAGGTAAGAAAAAAGGTTTTCTTTTAGGATTTAGACCTGAAGGGATAAAACTTTGGGAGAAGGGTAGGGAAGTTGAGGTTTTACAAAAAGCAGTTGTTGCTATTTACTCTGATTCATTTTCAGACAAGACTTCATACCAGGCTCTGTTGCCTCCATCTTTGCTGGCTAATGTAACTTAAAAAAATCTGGGAGGGATTTGTTTGTTGCCAATAATACCTAAATATAAAATATTGGTTCGTTTGGCCCTGTTAAAATTTTTCAACTGGATTGGTTTGAGCGCTGTTCCGGAAATCTATTATGTTGGCAGTAGTGAAGCTTTACCACCACCGCTAACTCATGATGAAGAACATTTTTTGTTGGATAAACTTAAAAATGGAGATAAGGAAGTTAAAGGGGTATTAATTGAAAGGAACTTGAGGCTGGTTGTCTATATTGCCCGTAAATTTGAAAATACAGGAGTTAATATAGATGACCTGGTTTCTATTGGAACAATAGGACTTATTAAAGCTGTGAACACTTTTGATCCCCATAAAAATATTAAACTGGCTACTTATGCTTCCAAGTGTATAGAGAATGAAATATTAATGTTTCTAAGAAGAAATAATAAGATAAAGGCTGAAATATCCTTTGATGAACCTCTTAATATTGATTGGGATGGCAATGAACTTCTTTTATCAGATGTTTTAGGTACGGAAAATGATTTAATATATAAAAGTATAGAGGCAGAAGTAGATAGAAGATTACTGCGTTTGGCTATGGAGAAACTTTCAAACAGGGAAAAGAAAATAATGGAATTACGCTTTGGTCTGGTTAATGGTCAAGAAAAAACTCAAAAGGAGGTTGCTGATTTACTGGGCATTTCCCAATCCTATATTTCTCGTTTAGAAAAAAGAATAATAAAAAGACTAAAAAAAGAAATCAAAAAAATGGAATAATATCCCTTGCTCTCCCGCCTTTTCCTGATTTCCTGCAGTATAAAAAAAACTCTAACGGACATACTTTTTATAACCTAAAAAAAACTGGGAGGGTAACAAATTAGTTATGAATAAGGTAGAGATTTGTGGCGTTAATACGGCAAAACTTCCAGTGTTGACAAATGCACAGATGAAAAAACTTTTTGAAGATTATAAAAATGGAGATGAGGAAGCGAGGAGAGAGTTAGCCAACGGCAATTTAAGATTAGTACTGAGTGTGATACAAAGATTTAATAATAGGGGAGAATATGTAGATGATTTATTCCAGGTAGGTTGTATTGGTTTAATGAAAGCAATTGACAATTTTGATTTAAATCAAAATGTGAAATTCTCTACTTATGCGGTTCCCATGATTATTGGAGAAATCAGAAGATACCTGCGGGATAATAATCCTATAAGGGTTAGTAGATCATTAAAAGATATAGCTTATAAAGTATTGCAGGTAAGGGACGTACTGGCTAATAAATACGGTAGAGAGCCGGCAATTAATGAAATAGCTGAGGAGCTAAATATAGATAGAGAAGAGATTATATTTGCTTTAGATGCTATCCAGGAACCAGTTTCTCTTTTTGAACCTATATACCATGATGGAGGAGATCCTATCTTTGTCATGGACCAGATAAAAGATGATAAGAGTCAGGATGAAAAATGGCTTGAAGAAATTGCTGTAAAGGAAGCTATAAATAAGCTGAATAAGAGGGAGCAAATGATTTTAGATATGAGGTTTTACAGGGGAAAGACTCAGATGGAGGTAGCTGATGAAATAGGCATTTCCCAGGCACAGGTTTCCCGTTTGGAAAAAGCTGCGCTGGGGCACTTAAAAAAACATATCCAATAACTTGTTAAGGTTGTAAGGCAGGAGGGTGATATTAGTGATTAATTTTTATAAAAAAATAGGCGCTCTGACTTTAAGCATTTTTTTATTTTCTTTCAGCTTATATTTCATGGGCTTTTCAGATAAAGTAGTTTGGTCTTACAACCAGAATAATCTACACAGGATCTTAATTGTTTGGCAGGAAGAGAATGTTTTGGAGAAGTATGAGCATAAAGAAATTCCATCTCATATCCCTATAATAAAAATATATCCTTAGATTATACTGAGAATGCAGGCCGAACGTCAGGCATGCATTCTCAGTATAAGAACAGTGTTTTGCTTTTAATATATTTTTTTATCACTTTCTTATATTTTCAGGCATATAATTTTTATATAAGGAGTTTGGGAGGGCTTTTAATATGCTTAAAACTTCGGATTTGAGAAGTAGGGAGGTTATTAATATACAAGATGGTCGTAGGCTGGGGTTAATTAATGATTTAGATGTAGATCTGGAAAAAGGGAGAATCAGGGCATTAATTGTCCCCGGGAGTGGCAAATTATTTGGTGTATTTGGAGGAGAAAGGGACTATGTTATACCCTGGGAGAATATAGTTAAAATTGGAATTGATACTATTTTAGTAGAACTTCCTGAATACTCTTATTCAAAAGATAGTATTGATTATTAGGCAGTACAGAACAAAGATATAGAAAATACATATAAAATAATAAGAAAAAGTAAGCTTTATTATGAAAAATTGTTGTTATCCTGGCTAAATTAACCTGGCCAGGATTTTTATGATTAGAAAAAAAACACAATATATGGTATGGTTGCATTTATACGACAACAATATATAGGAAAGTTATTTCTTAAGAAGGGTGGAGAGAAGGAGTGAAGTGTCCTTACTGCAGCCATGTTGAAACCAGGGTAATAGATTCCCGTTCTACAGAAGAAAATTCAGCTATAAGAAGACGACGGGAATGTACCAATTGCAATAATCGTTTTAGGACATATGAAAAGATTGATGAGGTTGTTTTAGTTGTTATAAAATCTGATGGCAGGCGGGAAGTATTCAGCAAGGACAAAATAATAAGCGGAATTTTAAGGGCCGGGGTAAAGAGGGAGATTCCCTTAACAACTTTTGAAGATTTAGCAGATGATATAGAAAGGGAATTATGTAATAAATTTATAAGAGAAATCAAATCACATCACATAGGAGAAATGATTTTAGAAAGGCTCAGGGGTTTAGACGAAGTAGCCTATGTCAGGTTTGCCTCGGTATATCGTAAGTTTAAAGACATAGAA
>PWHX01000060.1 GCA_003555415.1 Syntrophomonadaceae bacterium
GCTACAACATCTTCTGTTTGACACCCCACAAAAGATATCAAAAGAAGACCCGTCATAATAATAAATACTACTAATGGCACCAGTCTCTTAAAAAATAAACTCATTACTAGCATCCTTTCTGTTTTTTCCTTATTATCAAAAAAATATTCTTCATTGTTATACGTTATTAATTATAAGGTATTGCCTTCTTATCTGCAACATCCAAAAGTTCCCGGCAAAAACCTAAAATAGATGGAAGAAGCTTTTCTCCTTTTAGGTTTTTAGTAGTTAATCTAAAACCAATTTGTTTGCCCGCAATAAGGCTAACCTCTCCTGGAAAGTTCCTGGTAAACCTAATCAAATCTTCACCGCTGCTGGCAAATTCAGGGGAAAATTTAATAACTACCGAATCTTTTTCCTGGACTATTGCAGATATATTTAAAAGCGTTGCATATACCTTTAATCGGGATACATCTATGAGGTTCTTAACCGGATTGGGCATCTGGCCGTAGCGGTCATTTAATTCTTTTTCTATATCATCTGCTCCTTCAATAGACTCTATGGAAGCTATTTTTTGGTATATATACATTTTTTGACTGTGATGATAAATATAGGTATCAGGCATAAAGGCATTTACCTTTATTTCCAACTTAATATCCGGAGGCTCTACAGTCTTAACCCCCTTCATCTCCTTTATGCTCTTCTCTAAAAGCTGACAGTAAAGATCAAATCCAACAGCTACCATAAAACCGTGCTGTTCCGGACCTAGAATATTACCTGCACCTCTTATTTCTAAGTCCCTTAGGGCTATTTTAAAACCGGAACCTAGTTCTGTAAACTCCTTTATAGCTCGCAGCCTCTTCTCAGCTACTTCAGATAGAGCTTTATTTTTTTGAAACGTCAGATATGCATAAGCCAGCCGGTTAGATCTTCCCACTCTTCCCCGGAGCTGGTACAGCTGAGCCAGGCCCATTTTATCAGCATCATATATTATCATGGTGTTTACGTTGGGAATATCCAGGCCGGCCTCCACGATAGTTGTGCTCAACAGAATATCGTACTGCTGGTTTAAAAACAAATGCATTACCTTTTCCAGCCTGGACTCGGAAATCTGCCCGTGACCAATACCAATACGGGCTTCAGGAACAATATTTTTAAGTTTATCCCCCCATTTTTCTATTGCTTCCACGCGGTTATACACAAAGTAAATCTGACCTCCCCGGTTCAGTTCTCTTAAAATAGCTTCCCTGATCACTGTTTCAGAATACTCAACCACATAAGTCTGAATGGGATACCTGTCCTCCGGTGGAGTTTCTATAACACTCAGATCTCTTACTCCTACCAGGGACATGTGCAGAGTTCTGGGTATGGGAGTTGCCGTCATGGTTATGACATCTACATTTTCCCGGAGCATTTTAAGTTTTTCCTTATGACGAACACCAAAGCGCTGTTCCTCATCTACAATTAACAAGCCCAAATCTTTAAAGATAATATCAGAAGACAAAAGACGATGGGTCCCAATAATTATATCTACCCAGCCTGATCTTGCCTGGCGAATAATTTCCTTTTGCTGAGACGCCTGGCTGAAACGGCTCAATACTTCAATGTTCACGGGAAATCCGGCAAACCTTTCCTTAAAACTCTGATAATGCTGCTGAGCCAGGATTGTGGTAGGGACTAAAAAAGCCACCTGCTTTCCATCCATAACCGCTTTAAAAGCAGCCCTTAGCGCTATTTCTGTTTTGCCGTATCCTACATCACCACAAATTAACCTGTCCATGGGCTTTTCTTGTTCCATGTCCTTTTTAACTTCTTTTATAACTTTAAGCTGGTCTTCTGTTTCCTTATAGGGGAAACGAGCTTCAAAATCGTTCTGCCATAGATGATCAGGGGAAAATGCATGGCCTTTTACAGCTTGCCGGGCAGCGTAAAGGGAAAGTAGTTCTCGGGCTAATTTCTCAACTGATTCCTTTACCCTGTTTTTAACCCTGGCCCACTCACTACTTCCTAAACTGTGTAGTTTGGGTCTCTTACTCTCCGCTCCAATATATTTATTTACCAAATTAATCTGGTCTGTAGGTATAAATAATTTATCTTCTCCTGCATATTTAACATAAAGATAATCTTTATTAACACCATTAATTTCTAAAGTCCGTACTCCCAGGTACTGGCCAATTCCGTGATGTTCATGAACTACATAATCACCAGCCTCTAACTCGTGGTAATCTGATATTCTAACCCCTTCTTCTTTTGATCTTTTCCATAACCTTTTTTTCTTTCTCTGGGGAGTAATCTCCTGTTCCGTTAGAAGCGCTAACTTCAATCCGGGAAGTATGAACCCATTATTAAGATTGCAGCAGATAACACCCAGCGTTTCGGGCGGCAGCTCCTGGAGAGATCGGGTATAAACAGCCTTGATGTTCTGATTTTCACAAGACTCGACGATATCCTTCCCCCTTTCAGGAGAGGGAACCATTATAAAAACGCTGTATTTTTCCTTGAGCCAGTAGTCAATTTCCTCCTTTAAAACATCCCACTTGCCGTGGAATTTGGGCATGGACTTATTTATAAAATCAACTACCTTGTCAGGTTTTAACCCTGGTACACTGCGCATCAAAAGAGCAAAAGATATAGACTGGTGCTTCTTCGAAATAAGAAATTCTTTAACAGGGCGATGCAGGTTTACCTGTTCCGGTAAAAACATTCCCTCCCTTAATAAAGACCTATTATTATTATCTATCTGCTCCCATAATTTCTCATCGTTCTCTAAAATATGAGCCGGTTCATCCATGAAAAATAGGGTCTCTTGGGGTAGATAATCTACAAAGGTGTGTAATTTGGAATAAAAATAAGGCAGATACTGTTCTATACCATCAAAATATATTCTTTCTTTTATCTTCTCCAGGTGGTTTTCTATCTTTTCCGACAACCTGCCTGCCGCTTCCCTGTCTCCGGCTTTTATTAGTGATGATTTTCTGTTTTTAAAATCCTTTTCTATTTGAACTATACCCCGTTGAAAAGCTTCTTCATCTAAAACTACCTCATAAACAGGGGTAATATTAACTTCCTCCCAAAAATCTTTTGCCCTCTGGCTAACGAGATTAAATTCCCGAATGGATTCCACTTCATCCCCAAAAAATTCAATTCTTACTGGATTTTGACGGGCTACAGGAAAAAAGTCCAGAATTCCTCCCCGTACGCTAAAATAACCCCTGCTCTCTACCATGTGGGATTTCTCATAGCCCAGTTGGACCAGGCGCTTGCTTAAAACATCCAGGCTTATGCTGTCACCTTTCTTAATTTTTAGAGAAGATTTCCCCCAGATATCCCGGGGAGGAAGCAGGGATGAAAGGGAGGCAAGGGGGGCAATCACCAGAAAAGTATCTTCCCTTAATATTTTATCAATTACCAGGAGCCTCTGTTCTGTTATCTCTTTGCTGTGAATTAATGTTTCATGGTAAATATTTTCTCTGGCCGGGAATAAAAGAACTTTGTCTTCAGGGAAAAAATTAAGAAGGTCTTCGTAGGTTTTTTCAGCCTTCTTAAGATCTGTAGTTACGATAAAGGCAGGCCTTTTTGTAAAAGCCGCTACCCCGGAAATTATTAAATTTTTTTGGCTCCCGTCAATACCGTGCAGCAGCTGGCTGTTAATCCCTATTTCTAAATTTTCAACAGTATGTTTAAACTCTTTATCTTTATAAAGTATTTCTAAGAGCTTTTGACCTGCCATAATAACCATTCCTCCAGACAACAAAGCAAAAAAAGCCTTAAGCTAAAACCAGGCCCGCTTGGATTTTTAAATATTCTGTTTGTTAATGTAATTATATATTTTTTAAAATCTACAGTCAATAAAACACAGCTTCTAACCCAGTGCTTTTTTAAGAGCTTTTTAAAATCTTAATTACCCCAAAGTTCCATAGAACATGGACAGCTGATACTAGGCTGGCACTTAAAATCCAGGAAGAAGAATATATAAATATTAACCAGGTTAAAACCCCGAAAATTACATGGCTAAGCAAGCTAACCAGAAAAGCCGCTACTTTCTTCTCCTCAAAAGGAAAAAGATCATAAGCGCCTTCTATTAAGCCAAAAATTGTATGGGTGAACACTACGGAAGCATTAAAACCCAGAGCCAAAAAAGTTTTGGCTCCCTCTTCCATTACAGGCGTTAAAATTATAACAGAATATTTACGAAATCTGGGCAGTAATATTTTGTTTAAAACGTAAGAAATGGCTGCTGCCACAAACCCTGCTCCCACAGTTCTAAGAAATACTGACAAAAGATGAACTCCTTTAAAATTTATATGTTTTTAAATATAATATACTTAAAAACAAGAAAAAATTCCTTTAATTTGATTAAAAGTATAGGCCCTGAAAATCTGGGCCTATACTTCAACTTCAGTACTTCCTTCATTTTGTTCAGACAGTTCCGCCTCAGGGTAAGAGCCCAACACTTTAAGAAATACGGTATTATCCTTAATCGCTTCTATCCCTTTAGACACACCAGGCTCCTCAAAGTGGCCCTGCATATCTACGAAAAACAGGTAGTCGCCAAAATTCTTTTTGGAGGGTCGGGATTCTATCTTGGTCAAGTTTATCTCCCTCAAAGCAAACTCTTTAAGTATCTGGTACAGGGCCCCCGGTCCATCTTTAATCCCAAAAATTACTGAAGTTTTATCTTTCCCCGTGATAGGTGAAGCCTCCTGGTGGGACAAAACAATAAACCTGGTGTAGTTACACTTATGGTCGCTAATATTGTTCCTTAAAACTTTCAGGTTATAAAGATTTGCAGCCCTTAAGGTTCCTATGGCGGCACAATTCTTTTTTGTTTTTTCAGAAACAATTTTAGCTGCCTGGGCCGTGCTAAAAGTCAACTCAGTTTCCGCTTCAGGCATGGACTGTTCAATGAATCTTCTACATTGAGCTACTGCCTGGTAATGAGAGAAAAGAGTGGCAATATCATTTAGTTCCGTTTTGTCTTTTACCAGGAGATGGTGGGAAATAGGGATAACAATCTCTCTTTTTATTTTAAGATTATTTTCTCCAGCCAGGATATCCAATGTTATATTTACAGACCCCTCCAGGGAATTTTCCACGGGAACTATCCCCTCTTTAACTTCTTTACCTATGGATCTAATAACTTCAGGTATTGTTTTGTACTCTTTAACATCTTCCTTCTGGAAAGATTTATAGTTTAGCAGGGCCTCTTCCGTAAAGGTGCCGGGAGGCCCCAGGTATCCTATTTCATGCATGAAAACTCTCCTCTCTAGCAGCGTCCTGCCGCTTTAATGAATGGCTTTAACTCAGACATCATTCTATGATAGTTTTTCGGGCTTAATGACTGCTGCCCGTCGCATAACGCCTCCGGAGGATTGGGGTGTACTTCTATCAACAGTCCATCTGCTCCGGCAGCTATAGCTGCTTTAGATAGCGGGTTAACCAATCGCCAGTTTCCGGTACTGTGGCACGGATCTACAATAACAGGAAGGTGGCTTAAACTCTTTGCTACAGGAACAGCACCAATATCCAGGGTATTCCGGGTATAAGTTTCAAAAGTCCTGATCCCTCTCTCACAAAGTACAATGCTGTAATTCCCCTCGGCAATAATATATTCTGCCGCCATTAACCACTCTTCAATGGTTGCAGACAACCCTCTTTTTAACAAAACCGGCTTACCTGCTGTACCAACTGCTTTAAGAAGAGCAAAGTTCTGCATATTCCGGGAACCAACCTGGAGCATATCCGCATAACTGGCCACCAGCTCTACATCCTGTGGGTTTATAACTTCAGTTACTATGGGAAGTCCTGTTTCTTCCCGAGCCTGGGCCAATATTTTTAACCCTTCCTCTTCCAAGCCCTGGAAACTATAAGGAGAAGTCCGGGGTTTATAAGCCCCTCCCCTTAAAACCTGACACCCTAAATCCTTAACCCGCCGGGCTACATTCAAAACCTGTTCTTCATTTTCTACAGCACAAGGACCAGCCATAACAACTACTTTGGGTCCGCCAATTTCGACATCCCCAACTTTAATGACTGAGTTATTTTCCTTGACTTCCCGGCTGACCATTTTAAAAGGTTTCATAATAGGCACAACTTTTTCTACTCCCGGGTAAGACTCAAGATTTAGAGAACTGACTATTTTTCTGTCGCCAACCGCTCCCAACACCAGCCTTTTTACACCTTCAATGGTATGAATTTGAAAACCCAGGTTTTCCAACCTGCTTTTAACGGCACTAATTTCCTCAGAAGAAGCATTTAAGTTCATAACCACAATCATTTTTTTAACCTCCTTAAATTTTAAAGAATTAATTTAATAATTAAAAATAAAAACGGGTTTATAAGCTTAGGGACGAAAGGCTTATAAACCCGATAGAACCAAAAAAACTTCTCATTCATAGGAACGAGAAGCTTAACTTCCGTGGTACCACCCTAGTTGATTTCCGTTTAATGAAATATAATTCAGAAATCCACTTATTACAGATACGGGATATACTTATCCGATACCCGCTTCCTTATTAACGGGTGAAGAACCCGGCGCAGCCTACTTGCTCTTCCCCCGGAAAAGTTTCAGCCTGCAGCTCTAGAGGGAACTTCAACTGGACCTTCCTTAGCGGTGCTTTCAGTCGGTGACACCGCCTCCCTTAAATTCATCCTCCAGTTTACTTTCCTCTTTCATAACTTTTTTTATATACTTTTTTATACTATAGCACAAAAAATCTTTTAAAACAAGATATAATTTTTTAAATTTTATTATTCTACTCTATTAAACAACTAAATAGCCACTCTATATGATCCCACCAATAAACTCTCTGGTGAATTCCTTTTGAGGATTATTAAATATTTCTTCTGCAGGACCCGACTCTATGACTTCTCCTTCTTCAAGAAGGACAACTTCATCCGCCATACGGCTGACCTGGGGTATTTGATGGGTTACTATAATTATTGACATATCCCTCTCCCTGGATATATCTAATACAGTTTGTTCTAAAAGCTTGACATGTCTGGGGTCCAGATTATTCATGGGCTCATCTAGAATCAAAAGCTCAGGATTTACAGCCAGGCCCCTAGCAATAGCCGCCAACTGCACTTCTCCCCCCGACAGCCTGGTAGCAGAGCGGTCAGCCAGATGGTCAAGTTTCATGAATTTTAGCACTTCTTCAACCCTTTTTTCTATAATCTTGGAGTCCATACCTCTTAAATGCAGACCGAAGGCCACATTTTCAAATAAAGTTGCATTGAGCAAAACCGGCCTTTGAAAAACCATTACCATCTGTCTTTGTAATTCCAGTCTTTTTTCCCGGGACAAGCGGATAATATCCACATCTTTAAAGTAAATATTCCCTTCACCAGGTTGTTCCAGCATATTTATTAACCTCAGCAGGGTAGACTTACCGGAGGCATTGGGACCTAGTAATATGGTGATTTTGTTTGAAAAAATGTCCAGGTAAGGAACATTTAAAACAAGCCTACCGTTGTAGTAGTGTTTGACATTTCTAAGCTCTATGAGAGATTGGGTCATTTCTCTACAGCCTCCTGCTGCCACTTATACAGGCCGAAATTAATAATAAAAGATAAGGCCATTAATATAATCCCCAGGGCTATAGCCATCTCAAAATTCTCCCGCCTGGTTTCCAAAACTATGGCTGTGGTAAGAACCCTGGTGTACCCGCTAATATTACCTCCCACCATAATAACAGCTCCCACTTCAGCGATAGCCCTTCCGAAACCGGTAACAATGGCTGTTATAATCTGGGGTCGAGATTCTTTTAAAATTATCCAGGCCGCCTGTCTCTCCGTAGCCCCTAAGGAGATAATCTGACTGTGAAGAGCCTCTTCTTTACTTCTGACCCCTACTACTGTCAAGCCCACTATAATGGGTAAAACCAGAATAGTCTGGGCGATGATCATGGCTGTAGGGGTGAGAAGAATTTGCATAAAACCTAAAGGTCCGGCTCGGGAAAGAAGTAGATAAACAACCAGCCCAGCCAAAACAGGGGGCAGGCCCATAAAAGTATAGATTAATTTCATTAAAAAGTGAAATCCGGGTACAGGTCTTAAGCCCAGGTATGTTCCCACAGGAATCCCTATTAAGGAACTCAGTAGAACTGCTGTGCCAGACACAAAAAGAGATAAAAAAAGCACCCAGTACACCTCGGGGTTAAAAGTAACTATAATTTTCAAGGCTTCCAGGAGACCGTTAATAATAGATTCCAACAATATCAGCCCCAGCTGTTAATATAGTTAGTCTATAGGAAAAAATAAAGGTTGTCCATATTGTTCAACTCCATAATTCTTAACCAAATCTTTACCTTTTGGAGAGCTTAAAAAATCAATAAGATTTTCAGCCCCCTCATAATTTGTCCCAGGGAATTTGTCCGGGTTTACCACGATTACGCTGTAAATATTTTTTAGCTCCTCATCTTTTTCCAGGAGTATTTCTATATCCAGGTTATTTTTTAAAGTTACAAAGGTGGAGCGGTCCGAAAGAGTATAGGCCATTTTTTCGTGGGCCATCCTAAGGGTTTCCGCCATGCCGCTTCCATTTTCCACATACCATTCTCCTGTGGGGTTAATCCCGGCTTTTTCCCAGATGTCCAGTTCCTTCAGATAGGTTCCTGAATTATCTTCCCGGGATATAAAGAAGCTTTGATTTTCCGCTATTTTACCAAAAGCCTCCGCTGCACCCCCCGCATCCCTAACCCTGGCTTCATCTTCAGAAGATCCCAGCAGAACAAAATGGTTATACATGATTTCTTTTCTTAAAGCACCATTTCCCTGGTCCATAAACTCTTTTTCTGCCTCAGGAGAATGAACCAGCAGCACATCCACATCTCCCCTTTTCCCCATGGCCAGGGCCTGCCCTGTCCCTACTGCAACAACATCAGCATTAATATCGTATTTTTCCATAAAGAAAGGAAGAATATAATCAAGCAACCCCGAATCATAAGTGCTTGTTGTAGTAGCAATTATTAGTCTTTCCTGACCAAACCTAAAACAACCTGTAAGATTTATGATAAAACTCGTAATCAATAATAAAACCAGGAATTTAACGGAAACTTTATTTAAATGCACCTTCATCACCCTGTATTCTAATTTAAAATAATATTTTGTTGACTAAAATAACATTTTTTGCCCGTTATAGCAAATTCTCAATCATCTAGCGTTGTATCTATAAGCAACCTAAGCAACAAAATAAAAAACTTTTTTCACTTTTAATACAATGCTACGCGAGTATGCGAGCGAGATATTGTTTCCCACTCACTAATTAAAATTATTCATAGCTTCCTCTATTCCCTCTAAAATGTATACCTCTACTGCAGAAACTGCTTTTTTGATAGCATCTTTAACCACAGGCTCTTCTTCGGCAGTAAACCTGTTCAGCACATAATCCCTTACCTCTTGTTCCTGAGGTCTGCCAATGCCAAATTTAAGCCGGTTAAACTCTTCCGTTCCCAGCTTTTCCATGATAGACGTTATACCCTTGTGTCCACCACTTCCTCCTTTTGGCCTGAGCCTTAAAGCACCAGGCTCCAGATCAAGGTCATCATGGATAACCAAAAGGGATTCTGATGGAATTTCTAAGTTAAGAACCAGCTGTTTAACCGCCTGTCCACTCAAATTCATGTAGGTAAGAGGCTTGGCCAACACAATCTGTTCCCCGGCTATAACGCCCTTTATAATGAAAGAGCTATATCTAAAGTATTTAAATTTTAAACCATGCTTGTATGCCAGGGAATCTAATATCATAAAACCAATATTATGCCTGGCAAGCATATGTTTTTTTCCCGGATTTCCTAAACCAACCACTAACTTCATGGAAACTACCCCTTTAATCCGTAAAGAAAGCGTAACCTCAAGTTACGCTTCTTCATCCTCTCCTTTAGGCTCTTCACCCTCTTCTCCTTCAGCCGGCTCTTCTCCTTCTTCCAGTTCTTCTTCATCAATATCTTCGTCTACCGGCTCTTCAAACTTGGTAGGCATAACCACAGTAACAATTGTTTCCTCAGGATCATCCATTAATTCTACCCCTTCAGGAACTACAAGGTCTCCTATATTAAGACTATCCCCTATATTAAGTTCTGATATATCAACTTCTAATTGTTCAGGAATGGCTGTTGGTAACGACTCTATCAGCACCTCCCTTAGCTGTATAGAGGCAACTCCTCCCTCTTGAACCCCCTGGGGCTCACCGTCAAAGGATATAGGAACGTTAACTTGAACTTTATTCAATAGAGATATCCCAATAAAATCAACATGTAAGTAAAATTCTTTAATAGGGTGTTTTTGTATTTCCCTCACCATAACTGTTTCTTTGCGATCATCACCGTTGTCTTTAATAATTAAATCAATAAGAACGTTGGAACCTGCAGAGGTACTGAGTGCCTGAAGTAACTCTTTCCAGTTCACTGCTAAAAGAGTATTGTCCACTTCTCTACCGTAAACAACTGCTGGAATTTGACCTCTTTTTCGTAACTCTTTTCTTCTTCCTTTAGTAGATTTTTCCCGCTTAACTGCTGTGAGTTGAAGCCTTTCCATATTAATTCTCCTTTCTTCCTGCCAAATGACTGTTTATCAGTTTATCATAATTAGTATTATAACCACTAACTTTAGCATAGTCAAATAACTTCATTTTTTAATCGAAAAGTTTGCTCACTGAAAGTTCTTCATGAATACGTATGATAGCATCTCCCATAAGGGGTGCTACTGATAAAACCTTGATTTTTGGTATTTTCTTATTCTCCGTTAAAGGAATAGTGTTGGTAACTACAACTTCCTTAATGGGTGATTTCTCCAGTCTTTCCAAAGCCGAACCCGATAAAACTGCATGGGTACAGCAGGCATAAACCTCTTTTGCTCCCCGCTCCAGCAGAGCCTCAGCACCAAGGATTATTGTTCCTGCCGTATCAATAATATCATCGATCACTATAACTGTTCTATCCTTAACCTTACCAATAATATTCATGACTTCTGCTACGTTGGGTTCCGGCCTTCGCTTGTCTATAATGGCTATGGGACAGTTAAGATAGTCCGCCAGGTTCCGAGCCCTGGTTACTCCTCCCAAATCGGGAGATACCACAGTAGGTGATTCCACTTTCTTCTGGTTAAAGTATTTAGCTATTATAGGGACACCCGGAAGGTGATCTACAGGTATATTAAAAAACCCCTGAATCTGACCTGCATGTAAATCCATGGCAATAACCCTCTGCGCTCCTGCTGTAGTAATTAAATCAGCCAATAACTTGGCCGTAATAGGGTCTCGAGCCCTGGTCTTGCGATCCTGTCTGGCATAACCATAATAAGGTATAACAGCATTAATACTCTTGGCCGAAGCCCTTTTAATGGCATCAATCATAATCAGCAGTTCCATAATATTTTCACTCGCAGGAGGGCATAAAGGCTGTACTACAAAAACATCTGCCCCACGAACACTTTCACCAATATATGTGGCAATTTCCCCGTCACAAAACTTTTGAATTTCCCCTTTACCCAAAGGAATGCCAACATGCTGGGCAATTTCTTCCGCCAAAACAATATTAGCTGTTCCAGTAAATATTTTCAATTTCTTATCGGGATACACTTTTGTAAAAACCCCCTGCCCTGTGTTTTTTCTTGCCTTCTTTATTTTCTCTTTATAATAAAGATTTTCCTGCCGCTATTTTGGGTTTTTTGACGATTTTAATAAAGATCGCAATCTTTTAGCAGCCTTTAATTTATTAATCTGAGTAGGTCTAGCCAGAGCCAGGGCCTCTTCCGGCACATCTTGATCAATGGTTGAGCCTGCTCCAACAATAGCGGCTCTACCTATAGACACGGGAGCAATAAGATTACTGTTACAGCCTATAAAAGCTTCGTCTTCTATTACTGTGTGGTGCTTCTTAGCACCGTCATAATTAACAATAATGGTACCTGCACCCAGGTTAGCCTTTCTGCCAATGGTGGTATCACCGACATAAGATAAATGAGGAACTTTACTTTTCTCACCTATTTCAGATTTCTTAATTTCCACAAAATTACCGATTTTTACTTCCCGGTCAATTTGAGATTCCGGTCTTATATGAGCAAAAGGTCCTATATTGGCCCTGTCACCAACAGAGCTGTCTATAATCACTGAATTCTGAAAAGACACCTCGTTTCCCAGTGAAGCATTAATTAATCTGCTCTGGGGTCCTATAACGCAGTCCTCACCAATGACCGAGTCGCCTTCTATGATTGTTTGAGGATAGATAACAGTATCTTTCCCAACCTTTACACTGTCGTCAATATAGGTAGTGGAGGGGTCAATTAATGTTACGCCTTCTTCCATGAGCCTCCCGTTAATTTTTTTGCGCATAATTTCTTCGGCTTTGGCCAGCTGAGCCCTGTTATTTATTCCCCGGGCCAGGTTAAAATCTTCTATTTTATAACCCAAAACATTTTGCCCCTGGCCAGCTAATATTTCTACTATATCTGTTAAGTAGTATTCTCCCTTAGTATTTTTACTGGCTATAGCCTCTATTTCCTTTTTAAGCCAGTAGGCCTCCACACAGTAAGTTCCCGTGTTAATTTCCTTTACTTCTTTTTCATGGGCAGAGGCATCTCTATCCTCTATAATTCTAGTAACCTTTCCTTTTTTATCTCGAATTATGCGACCGTACCCCGATGGGTCATCTAATTCAGCCGTTAAAACTGTAACCGCTGAACCTTCTTCCTGATGGTAATCAAGTAGGCTTTTAAATATATCCTTATTTAGTAAAGGCGTATCACCACAAGCTATTATCACCTGGCCTTTTTCCGGTATGTTCTCTAAAGCCTGAGCTACAGCATGACCGGTACCCAGCTGCTGCTCTTGTATTGCATAAGAAACCTGATCACCAATTTCTGCTTTTACCTCTTCCGCTTTATGTCCAACTACTACAACCGTTAAACTGACCAATGCATTTAAACCCTCCAGTAAATGAGCAAGCATAGTTTTACCACAGAGTTTATGCAAAACTTTAGGAATTTTAGATTTCATGCGGGTACCTTCCCCTGCAGCCAGCACAACAGCAGTTATCATAGTAAATACCTCCTGAGTTGTCATATTTTTCTCCCAAAAAAAAAGGAGCTCACAGCTCCATTTTTCAAGGTTGAATCATTTCGTCGGCTACTCCCTGCTTATCCATTTCAAGATCATATGCGCCTAAAACTGCCGACTGAACTACCTCCCTTGTTTGTGATGTAATGGGGTGCGCTATATCTTTAAACTCTCCATCAGGAGTCCTCTTGCTGGGCATAGCAACAAACAAGCCGTTGTTACCCTCTATAACCCTTACGTCGTGGACTACAAATTCATCGTTTAAGGTAATTGAAACAATAGCTTTCATTTTACCCTCACGATTAATTTTTCTAATCCGTACATCTGTAACTTCCATTACTTCACCACCCTTCAACCTTTATTTCTTTGTCTTTCTTATAAAGATAATTATTATTAACATTAGCTCTTTTCTACATTTATCTAAATAATTCCTGCAATCCATAGCAATATGTAGAAAATTTTTCACATTTTAACCTGTAAAGCAATTTTAGGAAAATCTGTGCCCGGTTTTATATCCTGTGATATTACCGCCACTTAACACTACAACCACTTTTTGATTTTTTAACTGAATTTTCCCTCGTTTAATATTTTTTTGACCAGTTCCAGATCTGTTTCCTTGTCCACATCAGTGCCTATTTCAGGATAAGAACACCTTACTGCCCTGGCTTTTATTTTCAATATTTGAGAAACCCTTTTTTCAGCTTCCCTGACACCTAGTTTTTTTAACATAAACTTTAATATGAATACAGGTCCCAATTTTAGAGCCAGCATATGAGGTTTTTTTCTAAGAGCAATAAACTCTGAGGCCTCTTGCGCTGCAGTTTCTAACACCAAGGGGTCTATAATAAAAATGTTACCCCCTGTATAGGAGCCTTCATCCAGATGGACAAAAGTTCTTATTACTCCCGGATATTTGTCTTCACAGTATTCCTTTTTTATTATAGGATAGTAAAAATCCGCCTTCTCCGCATGGCTTTTTGAAATGAAATCCTCCAAAGCCTCCCTGGTAATCATAGGAATATCGGAAGTAAGAATTAAGGTGGGATCTTCTCCGGATAAGTGTCTAAACCCTTCTTTCACATTATCTACTATATCCCCCTTTTCCGGCACCAGGACAAAAGAGTTAAGCTTCTCTATTTTCCCCAGATCCTCCATGGGACCGACTACTACAATATCCTTTATCTGGTCAAGGGATTTTAGAACTTCCAATATGTATTGAATCATGGGCTTTCCATTTATAGGAATAAAAGCCTTGTTTTTTACCCCAAAAGCATCCGTTATAGTCGACGAGTTTTGTGCTCCTGCCAAAACTACTGCATTCATATTATTTCCTCCCTAGCTTACTGTCCTGGCAATCAAGATTTTTTCCCCTTCTCCCAGAAATAGACCCCTGGCAGCCTGCTCCAATTCCCCTTTATTATTTGACAGGCAAAAAAGAGTAGGCCCGCTGCCCGTCATCTGTACCCCCAGGAACCCTTTGTTCTCCAATTCTCTTTTTCTCTGTGCAATAACAGGGTATTTTTGAAGAGTAACACTTTCCAGGACATTGCCCATATTCTTGCCTAATTTTTCTGTTTCCCCATCGCTTACATTTTTTATGACAGCGCTGGTATCAGGCCTTTTCTCTATGCTGCCCGGATTAAAAGAACCATATATTTCTGCGGTAGAAACGCTGAAAGGAAATACCACCAGCATAACCCACAGGTTAGGCAGTGGAGGTAGTTTAGATAATACATCTCCCTTTCCTTTGGCCAGGCAGGTTCCTCCTTCAATGCAAAAAGGAACGTCCGCCCCTAATTCACTCCCCGTTTCCAATACTTCTTCTGAGGATATTTTTAAATCCCATAGCCTGTTAACTGCCATTAAAGCTGCTGCTGCATCAGTGCTTCCCCCTGCCAGGCCGGCGCCTATAGGAATATTTTTTTCCAGGTTAATTTTAATTCCCTTGTTAACCTTAGTTTTTTCCTTTAGCTTTTCTACCGCCTTTATAATCAGATTGGTCTGGTCCAGGGGAACCTGGGGGTGGGTGCATTCTAGTTCTATTACCTCTTCTGTAATTTTTTCAAATACTAATAGATCCGCAAGATCAATGCTCTGCATTACTATCTCCACTTCATGATAACCATCAGCACGCTTGCAGTGAACATCTAGAGATATGTTGATTTTAGCCTTGGCTGGAACAAATATTTTATTCATTTTTTTCTCCTCATAAAAAAAATAATAATTATCCCTTAATTATTTCGTCACTTGCTAGTCTTTTCCTTTTAGCTAAAATAATTTATATGAACCAATTTAATGAAAAAAAGAGCCGAATATGGCCCCTTTTTTTAAATAGCCCTGCCTGCCAGTAACTTTTTAGTTCTAGAGATAACAGGTTCTTTTGATTCTTTGGCCAAGTTTTCCAGAACCTCTAAAACAGGTTCTAGCTTTTCATAGAATATCACAATTGAATCCCCTTCTTCAACCCTCTGTAATGCAATATTTAAAGCTTGTGTTTCATCTAATATGATTTCTACTTCAATATCTTTACCCACTTCTTTAACACCTTTTTCCAGGAGGGAGGCAACTTCTCCCGGCTCCCTGACCCTGGAAACCATGTCTTCTTTTATATAAATATGGTTAAATGATTTTCCAGCGGCGATACCTGCTTTTCTTATAAGATCATCTGACCTGTCTTCCGGTACACCGATTATGCCAACCAAGCGGTCAGCACCAATATTTCTAGCCATTTCCGCTACACTTAAAAATCCCGCTTCATTATGACCGTAGTCAACAATAACTTTAAACATACCATAGTCAAATATATTGCCCCTTCCGGGATTATCCATTAATGAGAGGGAAAACTTATTCAGGGCTGCAGCTATTTCCTCTGTAGATAAGCCATATGCAGTGCCGGCTGCAGTTACAGCCAGAGCATTCTCTATGTGGTGCCCGGCTTTCCCTTTTAGCGTTAGGGGAACATCTTTTACTCTTATTACAAATTTAGATTTATTACCTTCAGCAATATATATGGAATTATCCCGTATAAATACAGCTTTTCCACCACCGGCTAAATGCCTCTTCAATTTTATGCTGTTATCTTTTTTACTAAAATAAATAATGCTGCTTTTGACCCAGCGGGACAATTCTATTATGTTGTCATCGTCAACGTTTAAAACTACATTCCCATGGGGTTTAACAGCCTCCGCCACCAAAGATTTGACATAAAGTAAATCCTCCAGGCTGTTTATACCGTCCTGTCCCAGGTGATCACAACTTATATTGGTAATAACAGCTATGTCACTAAGGTCGTAACCCAAACCTCTTCTAATTATGCCTCCCCGGGCTGTCTCCAGAACAGCGGCTTCTACCATAGGATTCCTTAAAACAGTTTGTGCGCTGAGGGGCCCTGTAGTGTCCCCATCTATTATACAACGGTCATTAATAAATATCCCTTCGGATGTTGTCATTCCTGTTTTTATTCCTTTTTTCTTTAACATGTAGTTTATCATACGGCTAACTGTAGTTTTACCATTGGTGCCGGTAATGCTGATTACAGGAACTTGTGACCTGGCACCCTGGGGGAAAAGCATATCTACTATGGCTCCTCCTGCATCCCTGGGTTCGCCTTGACTGGGATATTCATGCATTCTTATTCCTGGAGCAGCATTAACTTCAATAACTGCTCCGCCGTTTTCTTTCAAGGGAACAGAAATATCTTCTGAAACGATATCCAGGCCAGCTATGTCCAGGCCCAAAATCCCAGCAGTCCTTTCAGCTATAAATATATTGTCGGGGTGTACCAGGTCTGTAACATCTAATGCCTTACCACCGGTACTTAAGTTGGCATTTTCTCTTAACCACACCTTTTCTCCAGAGGAGGGGATAAAAGAAATATCTATATTTTGTTTTGACAATACATTTAAAACATGGGAATCAATCTTTATTTTTGTCAGGGGTTTCTCATGGTCATCTCCCCTTAAGGGGTCATTATTTAATTCCTGGATTAACCGGCTAATACTTTTTTCCCCATCACCTGTTACATAAGGAGGCACCCTTTCTGAAGCTGCTACCATTTTTCCATCTATTATTAATAAACGATAGTTTCGCCCTCTTAAATACTTTTCTATGATAACTTTAGAGCTATATTTGCAGGCCTCTTCAAAAGCATCCCGGAGCTCCCCAGGCTCCCTTATATCTACGGTTACACCCCTGCCGTGATTACCGTTATAAGGCTTTACTGCTACGGGATAACCAATAATATCCGCCTGCTGACCGGCCTCCTCCACGGTATAAACAGCTGCTCCTGGGGGAACGGGGATTTCCTCCTGCTCCAGCATCTCCTTACATAACAACTTATCTCCTGCCAAATCTACAGCAATAGAGCTGGTTTGACAGCTGGTAGTAGCCATAATTCGTTTCTGATGCTTACCGGTCCCCAGTTGTAGAAAGCTGGTGCCTTCTTTTAGGGGAATAACTTGAATATTTCTTTTCTTTGCCGCTCTTATAATAGATTTGGTACTGGGACCATAATCATACTTTTTAGATATTTCCTTTAATTCATCTAATTTTTTATCCAGGTCAATACTCTTATTTTCCAGAATACTTTCTACCAATTCAACTGCCAGAATGCCAGCGGCTAATCCCACTTCCTTTACTCTGTAATTAAAAATTATATTATATACAAAGGGGTCATCCGTACTCCTGGTTTTACCATAGTTAGTTACATGACCCACCCGCTGCTGAAGTTCAATGGCTGTATGTTCAATTACATGACCCAGGTAAGTTCCTTCTTCCAGTCTTTCTATGAAACCTCCCGGCCTCCCCCTGGAACAATAATGTTCTTTCAAACCTGGTAACCTTGTTACTATATTATTTTTAAAGCTGGAAATTTGCTCTGTAGTTACCTCTGCCCAGTCCTGCAAGTTGATTATCATTTGTATAGAGGGATTATGGCTGTAAATATTTCTTCCTGGGAAAAAATTTATTTCTTGAATGTACATTATTTCTTGAAAAACCTCCTAGAATAAGGGCAAAAAAATATAAATTTAGTGTTATTAATATTTCCTCAATGATTTTTTTCTATGCAAATATGTATATTATGTTAGTTAATCATAGGCTTTCTCTCTTTTAAACTGAACCTGCAACCGCTGGATAAAATTTGTAAAATAACATTTGTTATGATAAGAGGCTGATTAGGTTCCAGCTCGGATACATTAGAATACCCGATGTTTTTACCATCTAAAACGGTTGCGGAGTTGGAGCCTATAACTTCCAGGTGACCGTCTGAACGGACAACAATAGCTGTATCCTCGTCAATTCCAATGCCCAGGATATAAGGGTTGTGAGCTATAACCGAAAGCAGTCGTCCCGTTCTACCCCTTTGGGCAAAGTGTTGATCTATAACTACTTCTTTTAAAAATCCCAAGCCTGGAGCCATAGATAGAGAGGTAACCTGAGGAGTATCATCGCTATAACCTCCTACAATCATAGTATCACTCATAACTGAAGCGCCTGCACTGGTACCGGCTATAACTACCCCCTGCCTATATAAATCATATAAACTTTTTTCTAATTCAGTTCCTCCCAGGGTTCCGGTTATCCTGAGCTGATCTCCCCCTGTAAAAAATATTCCCGTTGACTCCTTTAATTTTTTAATAATCTCCGGGTCACAGGCCTTTCTGCGGTCACTTATATTAAATATAGAAACTTCCTTAAGGCCTAGTTTCTTAAATACTTCTATATATTCTTTCCCAACCTGCTCAGGTTTCAGGGAAGCCGTGGTTAAAACTGCCATCCTGGCAGCACTACCTCCTGCTAATTGAACAACCTGTTTTAAAATAAAACAATCCTTTTCCTTGTCCTCTGAACCACCGATAATCACCAGATTACCTTGAACTTTTTCTCCCACTTTATCACCTTTTATCTGCTGGTTTTAATCATAAAATATATAATGTGCAATTTACTAGTTCGCTATACCAAAAAAAATTATGGGTAAACGCTTGAAATACCTTGAGCGTACCCATAGTAATTAATCAGTACTGTTGGTTTTTACAACATTTGTTAAATTACCTTTTTTAAGCGGGGGTTATCTGTTTTCCCCGGGATCCTTCCCCTCTTAGCCAGGGCCTTGCTTTCTATCTCCTTTAAATCCATAGTCATATCAATGGCTGGGGCTCTGGATATGTAGCTGCCCACGCCAAAAGCATCTACTCCCGCCTCTATAAGCTCTGGCATTCTTTGTGGAGTTATGCCCCCGGAAGCCAGTATTTTCACATGCTTAAACCCTTCAAGATCTAAACGGGCCCGGACCTCCTTTACCAACCCCGGGGTAACGCCTCCCCGCTCCCCCGGGGTATCCAGTCTTACACCCTCCAGCTTCTCCGTTAAAGCAGATGCAACCCTTAAGGTTTCCTCCGCTTCATCTTTAAAAGTATCCACCAGTATAATTCGGGGAACTTCTTCGGGCATTATTTCATCAAAGGTCCTGGCTACTTTTACCGTATCACCAACAATTAAAAAAGCGGCATGGGGTACAGTTCCTATCGGCTCTTTACCCAACAACTTGGCCCCTAAAATACAGCTACATCCATCGGCTCCGCCTATTATGGCAGCTCTTTCCATAACAGGAGCAACTGCCGGGTGAAGGTGCCGGGCCCCAAAACAAATTACTTGGCAACCTTGAGCCGTTTCCTTACACTCCCGGGCAGCGGTTGCCCACCCGCTGCTGCTGGCCAACATGCCCAGCAAGGCGGTTTCATATAAGCCAAACTCACCGTAAGGACCTTCTATGCGCATAACTACTTCTTTTTTAGTAAACTCGTCTCCCTCCCGTAAAGACCAAACGCTAACCTCCAGATTTCTCAATAAATTAAGCGCTTCTTTGGTGCCGGCTAAAGTCCCGCCCCGGGTAGCAAATATCTCTGCAGTAACCTTTGTACGGTCCAATCCTAAACTGGTTAACATTTCATGAGTTCTCAAAAAGTATACGTCTGCAGTTAACCCTACCTTTATTTCCTCATGAGTTGCAGAGTATATTGTTCTTTCGGAAGGTATTTTTATTTTTTTAATATCTTGGCTGTTTTTTATATAATTTATCTTATCCATATATAACTTCCTTTCATCTTACAAAATCTTAACTCCTAAAGTACTTTCCATCTCCTTTAAAGCATAAGAATGAGCTTCATTACAAAAACTAGTAACAGCATTTTTATAGACATTTACTTTATAATTTAACATCCGGGCATCAGCTGCAGAATATAAAACGCAAATATTAGTACAAACCCCGGTCAAAAACAATTCCTCTACCTTTAATTCCCTTAAGGTTAAGTCCAGGTCGGTGCCAAAAAAAGCGCTAAATCTTCTTTTAGACAATATTACATCTCCTTTAGCTGGAGTTAGTTCGTCAATTATGTCCGCTCCGGGAGTTCCCTGTAAACAGTGAGGCGGAAACATCTCAAATTCAGCATCATGGGGAAAATGATTATCACATATGTATATCACATGGGTTCTATCTTCTCTGGCTTTTTGAATAATTTTTTGGATAGGATCAATAATCTCTAAGCCTGTTTCTCCAATATATAGCCGACCTTCTGATCGTATAAAATCATTTAACATATCAGTAACCAGCAGTGCCTTTTCCATAAAAAGAACCTCCTCAATTTAAAAATTGTTATTTTTATCTTTCTTCATAAATATTCTATCTCCTTTTAAAAAGTAAATTAAAGGGATATGCAATGCACATCCCTGCCACTTTATTTATTATTATTTTTTTCTTGTAAAAACCTATTTGCTCTTTCGATTGCAAGCTTTACCATGTTCCCACAATCTCTGGAGCTAACGCCTCCGAAGCCTTCGGTTTTTACAATGTCATAAACACCAAGCTCTTTAGCCATCTCATACTTCAACTCATCAGACATAATACTACGCCGCCTTTTACTCACCTAGATTCATCTCCTTTAAATAAAGTGGCATTATTATTTTTTGATTATTTTTAAAAAATATTAAACCAATAGTTTGCTGTTCATCCATGGAACTAACTACACTTGCTTCCTTTTTTAATTATTTATTTTATATTTTATAGCTTCGATTAAATCTTCTTCCTTTTCATATTGGGAAAAATTAAAATTTAAATTAAACAGCACATCAAGGGCTACCCGGCATAACAAGCTTTCATTAAGTTTCCTTTTGCCTTTCTTCCTGTTCTCAAATACTACGCCAGCCAAACGCTCTACCTGTTCAGCCCGCAAGTATATCCCTTTTTTTACCAGTTTTTTTTCCAATGTACCCACTCCCTCAAGTCTTTGGATTAACTCATGGCAGGCTTATCCACCTCAATTTTTTTCTAAATCTAAATGG
Organism: Syntrophomonadaceae bacterium; assembly: GCA_003555415.1. Taxonomy (GTDB): domain Bacteria; phylum Bacillota; class Dethiobacteria; order SKNC01; family SKNC01; genus PWHX01. Next base: position 21,371 of record PWHX01000060.1, read on the forward strand.
TTAAGTTTTTATATAAGTCTGTTTGTAGCATTTTATGCAATATTTAAGGAAAATGTGCAAGAACAATCTAACATCATATGCCTAGCTTTTTTTGCAAAAAAAATATCCCCTGCTTTTTCGAATTGCAGGGGATTTAATGTTTTAGGGTTTCCTAATAAACAATTGTGTATAAATCTTGCCGTAACGAGATCCATCAACTATTCCTATACCAACA
>PWHX01000107.1 GCA_003555415.1 Syntrophomonadaceae bacterium
ACCCTGGAGTGGATAAAGAAAGTTCTGGCCCGGGCTAAAGAACAAAAAAAAGCGGTAATAGCCATGATGCACCACGGCCTTTTGGAACATTACCGGGGAAATAAGAAATTTTACGGGTCTTACATCATCGAAGATAATGAGAAGATCAGCTCCCTGTTAATGGAGCATGGTGTTAATGTGGTTTTTACAGGCCATTTTCATTCCCAGGATATAGCCCTTAAAAAAGCTCAGGGCAATTACCTGTATGATATTGAGACAGGCTCCCTGGTTACATACCCTTGCCCTTTTCGCATAGTCACCATAGACAGCAACCAAAGGATGGAGATCAGGTCTAAAAGCATAACTGCTACGGCTAATCATACAACTTTTTTTTTGGAGCATGCCTTTGCACAATCTTATAACGCGGCAGAACAATTAGCCATGAAAACCTTAAAAAAGTGGTGGATTTCCCAAAAAGATGCGGAACTGTTAGCACCACAAATAGTTAATGCCTTTACAGCCCATGGGACAGGTAACGAAGAAAAACCAGGAGATATCCTCAATCTTCAGGGGGTTGGTTTATGGGGCAGAATAGTCATGTTATTTAAAAAACCTCTTTTAGAAGGTTTGTGGGAACAGTCCCCGCCACCAGATAATAACCTGTCTATTGACCTGGAAACAGGCAGTTACCAGGCAATTAGATGAACACAGGCATCAGGCCTGGATTTAAAATTAATTAAAATATTCAGTTTGCAGCAGGAAATCTTGGAGAAATAGTTTAATACTATATATTATGAAAATAATTGTAAGATTGTAGTAATAATTATTAAAAAGCTAAAGTATTAGGTAATAATGCCGATAATAGATTAGATAAGAGGAAATTTGCAAAGACAAAGGAGGAGAGTTATGTGGAAGATCATGAACTTCTTGCAATGATTAAACAGGCCATGGAAGAAGATGCTTCAGATTTGCATTTAGCCGTTGGTTTCCCTCCCACCTTACGTAAGAATGGAAACCTGGTGCCCTTGAACTTACCCCCCCTCAGGCCAAAGGATACGGAAAGGGTAGCCCAGGAGATTATTCCTTCCAAACAGGCGGAGAAGTTAAGGAACAGTGGTGAGTGTGATTTCTCCTACAGCCTTCACGGTTTGGGAAGATTCAGGGTTAGCTTTTTTCGCCAGAGGGGAACTTTTTCTATAGTGATGAGGATAATTGACAGGAGCATTCCCAGCCTGGATAATTTAGGGCTTCCTCCTTCTGTAGAGCTTTTTACCCAAAGGAATAAGGGGCTTGTTTTGGTGGGGGGGCCTGCCAGCAGCGGGAAATCCACCACCCTGGCAGCCCTTCTGGAAAAGATCAATAGTGACAGACGGGCCCATATTATTAGTTTAGAAAACCCCATAGAGTTTTTGCATACTCATAATAAATGTATTGTCAACCAGAGGGAAATAGGTCAGGACAGTGTTTCTTTTCCCCTTGCCCTAAAGAGCGCTCTCCGGCAGGATCCCAACGTTATTTTCTTAGGGGAGATGCGGGACCTGGAAACTGTGGAAACGGTTTTTGCAGCAGCGGAGTCGGGTTGCTTGATTTTTGGGGTGTTAAACTCCCTGGATGTCCTGGGCACCATTGAGAGGCTAATTGAGATGTATCCTCCTTATCAACAGCATCAGGCCAGGATTCACCTGGCCAGTGTTTTAGAGGGTATAATAATTCAGAAACTTCTTCCTAAAAATAACGAAAGGGGAATGATAGCTGCTACAGAAGTTTTGGTAGGAACCCTGGAGGTTAAGAGTTTAATTAAGGAAGGGAAGATAGAAGAGCTTTATGGGGAAATGGAGAAGGAGGCATCCCATGGTATGCAAACTATGGATGCCAGCTTAAAGGAACTGGTGGAAAAGGGTCTGATAAAAGCTGAAGATGCCATGATAAATGCAGTGAACACTGAGAATTTTAAAAAAATGCTTTAAATGTTTTTTGTAGCAAAGTAAAGCTCCGCCTTCAATATCAGGGCGGAGTTATTTTTGCGTAAAGAAGGATTTTCTATGTTTTTTACCGAAATGTTTATGTTGATGTAATCATTAAAAAAGCTATAAATAGTTGATTAGGGGGAAAGGCCATGTATAACCAGAAGGTTGTAGAACATTTCACAAATCCCCGGAATATTGGTGAGATGAATGATGCCCACGGGATTGGAAGTTATGGTGATCCCGATTGTGGGGATTATTTAAAAATTTACATTAAAGTTAACAGGGATACAATTACCGATATAAAGTTTAAAATTTTCGGCTGCAGCACACTAATAGCCACAACCAGTGTGCTGACCGAGATGGTAAAAGGCAAGTCTTTGCAGGAGATAAAGGGAATTGCCGGTGATGATATTGTTGATGAGCTGGGCGGTCTCCCGGAAGACAAGACCCACTGTGCTAAACTCAGTGTTACGGCCTTTTATTTTGCCCTGCAGGACTACCAAAAGAGAAAAAATTTAGGTTGGACCAGGTAGATTTTAAGCCAGTTTATAATTGTTGAAAACTTTCCATGAACTGTTATGGAAAGTTTTTTATTTTCAGGCTTAAAATTTTTTCAATTTAATGTTGACATATGCCCATAACTATTATAGAATACAAATAAAGAGCATAAGCTCATAACTTAAATATGGGGTGTTCATAAATGAAAATAGCTGTTGCCAGCGGAAAGGGCGGGACAGGGAAAACTACTGTTTCTACCAACCTGGCTAAATTAATTGAAAAAGAATACGAAAAAAAGGAAGACCACAGGGTATGGTTTTTAGACTGTGATGTGGAGGAACCCAACGCTCACCTGTTTTTAAAACCTTCTTTTACAGCGTCTAAGCCGGTTTTGGTTAAAGTACCGCAAATTGATTTAGAGAAATGTGATTACTGTGCCAGGTGCAGTGAAGTATGCGCTTTTAATGCCCTGGCGGTACTTAAAGAAAAAATAATTTTCTTTGAGCATATGTGCCACAGCTGCGGCTCCTGTACATACTTCTGTCCGCAAGAAGCTATAAAAGAAGTTTCCAGGGAGGTGGGGGTAGTTCAGGAAGGTTTCTGTGACGACATGGGATTCGCCCATGGAATTCTTAATGTGGGGGAAGCCATTTCTCCTCCGGTAATTGATGAGGTAAAAAGTTATCAGGACTGGGCCCGGGTTACCATCATTGATGTTCCTCCCGGGACCTCCTGCCCGGTAATAGCTGCTCTAAAGGATATAGATTTTTGTCTTCTTGTAACAGAGCCTACTCCTTTTGGATTAAATGACATGGGCCTGTTAGTTGACTTGCTCAGGAGTTTAAACATTCCCTTTGCCGTAGTTATTAACAGATCAGATCTTGGCAACGAAAAGGTGGAAATGTTCTGCCGGGAGGAAAAAATACCTGTTTTTCTTAAAATTCCCTTTGATAAAGAAATAGCCAGAATAAGTGCCGAAGGGGGTTCTCTGGTAGAGGAAGTTCCGTGGGTTAGAGATTCCTTTAGTGATCTGTGGTCAAAAATTAAGGAGATGTTGGGATTATGGGTTTAAAAGAAATTGTCGTTATCAGCGGTAAAGGGGGTACCGGAAAAACTTCCATAGTAGGCTCTTTCGCTTATTTAGCTTCAGAAACAGTTTTAACAGATTGTGATGTAGATGCGGCAGACCTGCACCTTCTTTTAAAACCAAAAATAAAAGAAGAGAATGTCTTTTATGGTGGGAAGAAGGCTTTCATCCATGAAACAAAATGCTCCGAATGTGGTTTATGCCAGGAAATGTGTCGTTTTGGAGCTATAGAAGACTTTAAAGTAGAGACTATTTTCTGTGAGGGCTGTCATTTCTGTTATTACTTATGCCCTGAAGAGGCGGTAGAGATGAAAGACGAAGCTTCCGGTCACTGGTTCATATCGGAAACCGGGTACGGTTCCTTGATACATGCCAGGCTCGGTGTAGCTGCAGAAAATTCAGGGAAGCTTGTGGCTACAGTAAGGCAAAAGGCCCGGGAAGTTGCCTGGGAAAAAGAAGCCAGATATATTTTAACCGATGGACCTCCGGGAATAGGCTGTCCGGTAATAGCTTCAATTACGGGGGCTGACCTGGCCCTGGTGATTACAGAACCTTCAGTGTCAGGATTTCATGATTTAGAAAGGGTAGTAAATGTTACAAAGCACTTCAATATACCTTCCCTGGTTTGCATTAACAAGTATGACCTTCATCCCGGTAAAAGCAGGGAGATTGAAGAATACTGTGCCAGAGAAAATATTCAGATTGGCAGCAGAATCAGCTTTGACTCACAGGTAATTGAGTCCCTATTAGAAGGTAAACCGCTGGTAGAATTTTCTGAGGGTACAGCCGCGCAGGAAATTAAGAGTTTATGGCAGGAAATCTTAGATACTATAAACAAAAGGGAGGCAGGAAAAAGTGACTAAATTAATGATAACAAGTACAGGTGAAGAGTTAGATTCCCTGGTGGAAATTCGTTTTGGAAGAGCCCCATATTTTATTTTTTGTAATGTAGAGTCTGGAGAGCAAGAGTGCGTTCCAAACCCCGGAAAGGATGCTTCGGGGGGTGCCGGTGTCAAGGCTGCGCAGTTTTTGGTGGATAAGGGTGTAGAGGTATTGATAACCGGAAAGGTTGGCCCCCATGCTGAAAGTGCTTTGAAGGAAACCGGGATTAAAGTTTATGGGGCGGATTCTTCCATGAGGGTTAAAGAAGCTCTGGATAACTTTAGCCAGGGGAACCTTAAACAAATACTGTAATAAGGAGGTGAAAAGAAATGCCAGGATTTGACAGAACAGGACCTGTGGGTTACGGCCCCAGGACCGGTAGAGGACTGGGAGACTGCTATGGTGCTTCAGGTAGAAGATTTTTCAGAAACCGTCGAAGAATGGAAGAAAGGTTTAGAGCAGGAGCCCGAGGAATGGGACGTAGATTCAGGGGAAGACAGTTCGGAGGAGGTATGGGTCCGGGACCTGCCCCCTGGGCTTACGATGACGGCCCTGAATACTACGGAGGCTACGGTGAAGAAATGTCACCGGAAGAGGAAAAGGAAATGGAATTAAAGGATCTCAAAGAAGAAGCAGAATACCTGGAAAAAGAGCTGGGTTATATTAGAAAAAAGATGGAAGAATTAAAATCTTCTTCTAGTAAAGACGAAGATTAATCTTATCTATCCAGGCAAAGGACTAAAATTAACCTTTGCCCTCTTTATGTAAATTTTAGATCACTCAAAAAAGAGACGGAGGTTTTTTAAAATGAAAATTGCCATAGCTACAGATGGAGATTTTGTAGCCGAACATTTCGGCAGATGTCCCGAATATACAATTGTAAAAATAGAGGATAATAAAGTGGTTGAGCAGGAAAAACTATTTAATCCTGGCCATCAACCGGGATTTTTACCTAAATACCTTTCTTCTTTTCATATTTCCTTTATTATCGCTGGAGGGATGGGGCCTAAAGCCCAGGACCTGTTTTCCCA
>PWHX01000104.1 GCA_003555415.1 Syntrophomonadaceae bacterium
TAACGCCCCCTGTTTTCCAGGGAAACGTAATAGATTGTGGTGCCCCAAAAGGCAAAATATATTGCTGCGGCGAAACCCATAACAGATGGCAAAAAAACAAATATTATAAAAAAGGGATAACTCCACATGGAAAATACAAAATCAGGAAACTGCCAGGACATGAGGGTCACCAGCCAGGTGGAAAAGGCAGTAAGCGGGGCAGAAATAATAATTAAGGCAACCAGGGTTTGCCATTTTTCCCTTAAAAGAAGAAAAATGACAAACCCCAGTATTTTGGACCCGAAAAAGACCAGGTTAAATACTGTTATTTTCTCATCAACAACTTGAAAAGAGGTCTGCATTATACCAAAAAGGGGGAAAAACCAAAGCCAGGCAACAAATGCAGCCATTGATGCCAGATTTATTTTATATTTCTCCCACATTATAGTGTATCCCATAATATTTCCTCTTTATTTATCTGCTGCTTTCTTATTTTATAATTACCTAATTCTTCATTTGGGCTACATTTCCTTTTAAAAAACAAAAACCCCGGAAGGAATAATTTTTCTTCATTCAACAACCTCGTTACTACCAGGGGCCAGCAGGCCTGATATCAGCACTCTATGACCAGTTAAATATTATCCCGGGTTTTGCAAAAATCTTTTTTAACCCTAAACTACCGTACCAGTGAATTTCCATACCACATTCTTCAAGAACAGCTCGTAGCGGTAATAACCTTTCTCCCTGGATAAGCAATTCATCATCTCTTATCACTTCTACTTTAACACTGTCTTTAACATCGCCTTTAATATTTTTATTAATAAATTCCCTAGACTCATCCAAATTCTTAAATCGCTGCACTAACTGATCCTCTATATAAACATAATGATCGTATTTAGACTCCAACCTTAAAACTTCTGCTGCTAAAAGAAGAGGAAGTGCTTTTCCGGGTTTATAAATTTCATCAAAGTCTTTTTCACAGTAGCCTCCCTGCGCAAATTCTATGGTCATACCTATTTTATTAAATTCTGCTACTGTCCAGTCGGCATAGCCTCGATATGAACTGTGATTTTCAGGGATATTATTAGCTGCGGGCACTGGTACAAACCCTGTATATTTTTCTATTTTCTTTGTAACTTCAATGGCATCCTCCAGGTCTTCTCCAGTTTGATATTTATACCAAAAGATTAACCTCCCCTGAGTGTGATAAGAAAAATACATCAAAAATGGATGATTAACTGTTAACCTTTTTATAGCCTTGACTTCAGGCTCTGAATGGGGATAATGCCCCTTAAAAAAAGCATCCGCAGGTTTTCCTATGTCAAAAAAACTATCCTCTTTGTCCCAACCAAAATCCCAATTATAATTTAAATCTACACCTCTAATATTCGCCTTCCACCTTAGATCTGGATCCCACCACTTAGAATGAGGGTTTGTTTTGACTTCTTGGTATGCTTCTCTGGCCTCATCAGTTAAGATCGCCTTTTCTCCTAATATCGTATAATCTACCCCATCAGGATTTGCATTAGGAACAAAGTAAATGGTCACCTGATCTAATAACTTTCTCACATCATATCCGTCAATCTTTTTGTTCTTACGATAGGCATTCCCATAGTCTTCAATATTCTGTAAGATAATATTAGTGGTAATTCTCTCTCGGGCGTGCATACTTCCGATAATGTTAAAAAGGTGATCTCCTTTTCCCATTTTAACTAAAATAATATCTCTACCATCTACAGACTTTCCGATTACTTCAGTTTCTAACAACTCAGGGAACTCAGCCTCTAGCTTTTTAATATAGTCTTTCATTTTTTCATACGTAATCGGTTCATAGGGATTAACCACCCGGCAATCCTTTAATTCACTTGCACAAGCTGTAGCTGGAATATTAACTTGAATAATAACGCAAACTAAAATAAAAACAAAGGTCATTATTGAAATATTTTTTTTCATTTATGTCCACCTGCTGCATAATAGTTCTTTGGACTTATTATTTGAAATATATTTTCAGTTCATACATTTAGCATTTTGTTTTCATGTATTTATAATATAAGCTCCTATACTTACTACAATCAGTCCCATAAAAACATTTAGAGATAAATCATCTTTAAAAACAAAATAACCCAAAATTGACAACATGAAAAGATATATCCCGGTCTGAAAAGCCACTACCGAAGCAAGGTTAGCCATTTTTGTCCCCAACTGAAAGCCTTGGAAAAGGAATGCATTGGCTAGTATTATTACAGGTGCACTTATAGCACTATATTTGATTAACTGCAAAAAGGTAGGCTCTGTGTATAACCAGGACTGTAATGTTACTATGACAGCAATACCCAGGCTCCCTAAAATTAGAAATAATATCGTAATTATAACGAATCATCCCCTTCCTCATAATGTCCCCCAGTTTTTATATTTATCTCTCATGTATGCTAAAACATCCTGCATAGAACCCGTAAAAACTTCCGTTTCAGGAAGTTCCCTGATTATCCTTCTGCCAGAAACGGATTTTCTGTCCAGCTGGTCCAGGACCAGCACAAAACCCCTGTCATCCTGAGACCTTAAAAGCCTCCCGAACTGTTGCCTGAGGTTTCTGGTCACCTCGGACATGGAAAGCTCCTTGAACCAATTTTTGCCCATGCTGCTTAAGAGTTTTTTCCTGGCTTTAAAAACCGGTTCCTCAGGAAAGGGGTAAGATAGCTTATCAATAATAACACAGCTTAAACGCTCCCCCTTGATATCTACCCCTTCGTAAAATCCCTTTGAGCCCAGTAAAACTCCATTGGTATCTTCCTTGAACATTTCTACCAACCCCTGCCGGGAAAACCCTTTACCCACGTAACAGGTTATACCCTCAACTCCCAGGGGCTCTTCTATTAGTTTTGCAACCTCTTCCATCCTTTTAACATTAGTAAAAAGAACCAGAGTTTTTCCACCCAACATTTTAGCTACCTGCTGCACCAACTGAGACACACTTTCTATAAACAGGTGTTTTCCATAACCAGGAAGATCATTAGGAAGGGCCAAAACACAATTGTTTTTGTAGTCGAATATAGGCTCTCCGGGTTTTTCACACCTGATACTATCTTCTTCCAGACTATCAAATCCCAGGCACCTGATTATTCTTTCGTAACTGCCACCTTCCGTCAAGGTAGCAGAGGTCATTACCATAGAATCCGTATTTTCTATTACCTTGTTGTGAAAATAACCGGAAACATCCAATGGAGTAATACGAAAGTACCAGTTGTAGTCATTTATTTCTAAATACCGGCAAAAATCATCTTCTTCCAGGGCGAAACAATCACCCAGTATTCTGCTCCAGCCGCGACAGATGGAAATAATATCCTGACCTTGTTGGTACAAAGCTGTTTCCCTGAAATCCTCTCTTTCTGAGAGAACTTTATCGTTGGCTTCTTCTATAATACTAGCCATATCTCTCAGTACTGCAGAACAATTATTAACAGCTTCTTCTAGATCTTCCCAGCTTGCCGATATTTCTTTTTTAAAATTGTAGTCTCCGCTATCTTTTTCATCTTGCTTTATAGATTTTATTATGCTGCCCATAGTTTGAATACCTATTTCTAACTGTTCCATCTTTTTAAAAACCCTCTTGTAACCGGTATTTTCTAAAATATTTTTAGCGTAATATAGTAAAAATGTCAGGTAACCCTTATCTTTAGGCTGTAGCAACTGAAAGCAAAGATTTTTCAGTTCGGAATAGGAAACTTCCTCTGAAAAACAGGACAAAGCATCTTTTTCCAGGGCATGAGCTTCATCTACCACCAGCTTTTCTATTTTGGGAAATCCGGAAGGCCAGGTAAGAAGTAGAGAATGGTTAACTATACATATGGAAGATTCTTTCATTAACTTTACCTTTCTTTGATAAAAACATTTCTGCCTGTGCTTGCACTCACCTTTTGTGCAGTGTTCTTTCCGGCACCTAATAGCATTAATCAATGGTCCGACTGCTTTATTATTTTTCCTGAACCAGTAAGATATATCCCCGACTTCTCCCTCTACCACTGCTTCCACCCAGTTCATCAAGTAAAGTCTCGCCAGGCGTTCATCAAGATCTTCTGACCTTAATGCCAGCTGGTCCTCAACCCTTGTCCTGCAAATATAGTTGCCGATACCTTTAATCCTGGTCAACGACATCCCCTTCAAATCCAAAACCCCTAACAGGGAATTGAAATCTTTTTCTACCTGGTTTTGCAAATTTTTGGTGTTGGTGCTGATAAAAACTTTTTGACCACTTTCATGGGCCCACAGCACAGCTACCAAAAGGTAAGCCAGGGTTTTGCCGCTGCCTGTGGGAGCTTCCTGAAATAGTGCCTGTCCATCTTGAAAAGCACTGGCAAAGGAAAGAGCCATCTTAAGCTGGTGTTCTCTGAATTCGTATCCGGGGAAATGTTTTTCCCAGATCTCATTATCCCGCATAAGCTCTTCTATATCACCAGGGCTGTATGAATGTTCCTTTGTTTTTTCTTCTGTAATACCTGTAATATCTTTACTAACAGAAAATGTTTGGGTTTGCGAAACAAGGCCTGAACGAGGAATATTTTTAAGATAGGGCAGCCAGTTCCAACCGCTCCCTTCCATGTATTCTATTGCCGTTTGCAAATTTTCCGTTAAAGATAGTTCATTAAATATTTTTTCCACCAGCTTAGAGGTATCCCGGGCATCTTCTAATGCCCTGTGGTATACACTGCCGCCTTCTTTTAAGTAGTTCTTTATGAGATAGTCCAGATTGTGATTTGAGAAGCCAGGTTTCATAATACAAAAAAGCTCCAGACTATCCAGGAAGGGATTATTAATTCCAGGACTTAGTCTGGCTAAAAATGACTTTTCAAATATAACATTGTGACAAACCAAAGGGCAATCTCCTAAGAAATCTCTAAACTCCCTTTCAATATCGCCAAGGGGAGGAGCCTGACGCAAATCCTCTTCTTTAAGTCCCTGGCACAGCTTTAATATGAAGGGAGAAATATAGCTTCTGGAGGGCCTTACCAGCTGATGGTATTCCTGGACTGCTCCATTGCTAAATTTTACTGCCCCTATCTCAATTATTTCATTGGTGGCTGCATCCAGGCCTGTTGTTTCCAGGTCTAAAAAAACCATATTATCCAGCATATTCATAATTATTACCTCATTAATAATGAGATTCCAAAACCGAGCTTAAGTCTATTATTTCTATCACTTTCCAGCAAGTTCCTTTTTTTTAATATCTACGCCTTGGATGTTTAGTTTTTTTACGGGGCTTTATTAAACATTTCTTTCCAAAGCCAATTAAATCTTCCCGGCCGGCCTTTTTTAAAGCCTCAAAAACCAGATGATAATTTTTCGGCTCCTTATACTGTATCAA
>PWHX01000034.1 GCA_003555415.1 Syntrophomonadaceae bacterium
CAGATGCCGCAATCATTAACAAAATTGACAGTGCCAATACGGACTCGATACGCAAAGTGGAAGAAAATATAAAAAATGTGAATCCCAAGACTGCAATTATTAAGGCCGAATCTAAAATTACTGTAGATAATCCAGATGTAATTAAAGGGAAAAGAGTTTTGGTGGTAGAAGATGGACCTACTCTGACCCACGGAGAAATGAAAATAGGAGCCGGAACAATTGCGGCACAACGTTTTGAGGCAAAGGAACTTGTAGACCCCCGTCCATATACAGTAGGCAAATTAATTGAGACTTTTAAGATTTATAGAGATATTGGTACTCTGCTACCTGCAATGGGCTACGGTGAACAGCAATTAAGAGATCTTGAAGAAACAATTAATAAGGCTGATTGTGACTCTGTTATTATCGGTACACCAATTGATCTAACCAGAATTATTAATATTAACAAGCCTTGTGCCCGGGTAAATTATGAGTTGAATGAAGTGGGCAGCCCGAACCTTGATGAGATGATAAATGACTTTATTAAAAAACATAAACTATAATACATTTAGTCACCTGGAAATCCCCTACACTTTATGCAGGGGATTTATATTTTTGTAGCTGCAGCACCAGAGTATTTTGAAAACTATTTTCAAAATACGGAAAATAGTATATAATATAACTGTTCCAAGAGAAGTATCTATTTTGCTATTTTCATATTAAAGGGGGTAAAAATAAATGAAAGTTGTGCTGGCTTATTCCGGAGGTTTAGATACCTCTGTTATAATAAAGTGGTTAAAGGAAAACTACAACTGTGAAGTCATTGCTATGGCCGCCGACGTAGGTCAGGAGGAGGAGCTGGACAACCTGGAGGAGAGGGCCTTGAATACAGGGGCTTCTAAGCTCTATATTGAAGATTTGAAAGAAGAGTTTGTGAAGGACTTTATTTTCCCTACTCTCAAAGCTAATGCTATTTACGAAGGGAAATACCTTCTGGGAACTTCTATTGCCCGTCCGGTTATTGCCAAACGCATGGTGGAGATAGCCCAAAAAGAAGGAGCCGACGCCATAGCCCACGGCTGTACCGGTAAAGGGAATGACCAGGTGCGCTTTGAACTTACGGCTAAAGCACTAAATCCCCGGTTAAAAATTATCGCCCCCTGGAGGGAATGGTCAATCACTTCCAGGGAGGAAGCTATAGATTACGCGGAAAAACACGGTATACCCATCCGGGTAAACAGGGAGAAGCCCTATAGCATAGACGCCAACCTCTGGCACATGAGTTATGAGGGAGGACTCCTGGAGGACCCTTATCGCCAGCCGGAGGAGGACATGTATGTTTTTACTGTATCACCCGAGGAGGCCCCGGGGGAACCCCTTTACTTGGAAATATATTTTGAGAAGGGCGAACCCAAGAAAATTAATGGTGAAGAACTGCCCCCGGTAGAGCTTATTCAAAAGTTAAACAAGCTAGCCGGCGCCCATGGGGTAGGCAGGAGGGACCTGGTGGAAAACCGACTGGTAGGCATGAAGTCCAGGGGCGTATACGAAACTCCCGCCGGGACAGTTTTAATTTTAGCTCATCATGAGCTTGAGTCTCTAACCCTGGACCGCGATACCATGCACTTCAAAGAGTTGGTTTCTCCCAGGTATGCACAGCTGATTTACGACGGCCAGTGGTTCATGCCCCTGCGGAAAGCCCTGGATGCTTTTGTTGAGAGTACACAGGAAAGGGTTACCGGTTCCGTTAGGGTTAAGCTCTATAAGGGGAACTGTGCCGTAGTGGGCAGAAAGTCGGATTACTCCCTTTACCGGGAAGACCTGGCTACTTTTGAAAAAGGTGAACTTTATGACCAGAAGGATGCCGGCGGCTTTATAAACTGCTTTGGTCTCCCCTTGATGGTAAAGGGCCTTCTGGAGGAAAAGATTAAGGGGGCAGGTAAATGAAGCTCTGGGGAGGAAGGTTTGGTAAAAACACAGATAAATTAGTAGAAGATTTTACTGCCTCCATTAATTTTGACTGCCGGCTTTTTGAAGAAGATATAACCGGCAGCATAGCTCACTGCAGGATGCTGGCCAAAACCGGGATATTAACTTCAGAGGAATCAGAAAAAATTATTAACGGCCTGGAAGAAATAACAGAAGAAATAAGGCAGGGGAAGCTGGAATTTAAAGCTGAGCTGGAAGATATCCATATGCACGTAGAAAAACGCCTTACAGAAAAGATCGGTCCCCTGGGAGGTAAACTGCACACCGCCAGGAGCCGCAATGACCAGGTGTCCCTGGATATGCATCTTTACTTAAAAAAGGAGATTATTAAAACCGTCAGGCTTATTGCCGGTCTGCAGAAATCTTTAATGGTTTTGGCAAAAAACAACATGGAGGCTATAATGCCAGGTTATACTCATCTGCAAAGAGCCCAGCCTGTTTTATTTAGTCATCACCTCATGGCCTATTTTTCTATGTTGGAGCGGGATGCTCAGCGCTTTAAAGAAAACTATAAAAGGTCGGATATTATGCCCCTGGGGGCCGGGGCCCTGGCCGGCACATCTTTCCCCCTGGATCGGGAATACACGGCAGAGCTTTTAGGTTTTGGAAACATATATGAAAACAGTATGGATGCGGTAAGCGACCGGGATTTTGTCCTAGAATACTTAAGCAATTCCTCCATCTTGATGCTGCACCTCAGCCGCCTGTGTGAAGACATAATCCTCTGGTCAAGTTCCGAATTTGATTTTATTGAAATAGATGATGCCTTTTGTACCGGAAGCAGTATCATGCCTCAGAAAAAAAATCCTGATGTGGCTGAACTGGTAAGGGGCAAAACTGGAAGGGTTTACGGAAACTTTTTTTCCCTTCTTACAGTAATGAAGTCCCTGCCCTTAACCTATAACAAGGATATGCAGGAAGACAAGGAGGGCGTATTCGATACCATTGATACAATTCAGGACTGCCTGGAGGTTATGGCCCCTATGATAGAAAAAATAAGTGTTAAGGAAGATAAAATGAGAAAGGCAGTGGAGGAGGATTTCTCGGCGGCTACAGACCTGGCTGATCACCTGGTTAAAAAGGGGATGCCTTTTCGCCAGGCGCATAAAGTTATTGGTGAGCTGGTAGTCTTTTGTTTGAACCAGGGAAAACTTTTAAAAGATGTATCCCTGGAGGATTTAAAACAATTTTCCTTATCCTTTGATGCACAAGCTCTTCAATGCCTAAAGCCCGAAAAAGTGGTTGACTCTAGAAATATACGGGGAGGAACTTCCCGGGAGCAGGTAGAAAAATTTTTAAAAAGAGCTGTGGAAATTCAGAAAGGAAATGAAAAATATTAAGAAAGATTAATGCCCTACGGACAAAAAATAGTCCGTATTTTTTTTAAATAAAGAAGGAATTAGGGTGATAACATAGAATATATATTATCAACAGCTATACCTATAGGAAAACCTAATCACCTGCGAATTTCCGATATTTTTTTATTCTTCATAATATTTTCTTAATTTGTAATTAATTTTATCTCATTTATTATATGAGATATGCTTAAATAAAGATAATTTCATACAGAGGGGGTGGTGTACAAATAGATGAAAGAGATTGATTGAAGGGTTAATTCAACATTTCCTGGTCACAAAGAATTTGAGCAGGGGCTAAAGCATGAGGAGGTGAAAACATGGAGCATAACTACCCACCAACAATGGAGGAAGTTAAAAGGGAAGTGGATCTGCATCTTGAGAAAAATAATGATATGGCTCAGATTTTTGACGTGTACAAAGGAATATTAGCCGTACAGCTGAGTTATATGGACAAGATTAAGGTGCAGGTAAATATCACAGAAGAAGAAATAAGCGACTATTTCAGGAAGGACAAATATTTGCTGAGTGACCAAAATCTAAAAATTAATGTACAACTATTTAAAGAAATATTAAGTGAGGTATGTAGAGCCATAAAAGAAGCGAGTCCTGAAGCACCAGATTCTTTATTAAAGCTATCTGAAGCAGAAGAATTTAAAGAAGAAAACATTGAAGGTTTTCTAGAAAAGGTTGCTTTATTTAGCAAGAATCAGTTGGAGGACTATGTTGCTAAAAAGGAAATAGATAAAGCAGTTGGTCTGGACAGCGAAGTAATCTCCTTTGCCATATTTATGAGCTTGAGTCCGTTCTACAGCCTTTACATGAAAGAGGTTAGAGGTATAACAGATTTTACCCTCTGGCGTCAGAGTTATTGCCCTGTATGCGGTCAGATTGCTGTAATAGCCAGGCATCGAAGCAAAGATAGGGCAAGGGTTATGGAATGCTGGCTCTGTCATGCTCAGTGGGTTTACCCTCGGCTGGAGTGCCCGTACTGTGAGAACAAAGATCACAAGAAACTGCGTTTCTTTTATGTGCCAGGGGATAAGGCCCGTCAGGTTCATGTATGCGAGGAATGCAATAAATATCTTAAAACTATAGACAGTAAAGTCATGGAAAAAGATACATTGCTGGATGTAGAAGTCATTGCTACTACTTATTTAGATGTGCTGGCCGAAAGGGAAGGTTATCGGTCGCCTGAGGAAGTAGATGCCTTAAACTAGGTTGATATGATTTAGGTTAAGGAAATGAGGGGTCTCAAAAGATTATCAAAGTAGGATTTAGTTTTTAAAAATTTAAAGTGAGGTGAAGGTTTGAATGAGAATTTCTCGTAGGAATTTTTTAAAGCTGTCTGGGTTGGCTGCCCTTACCGGAACATTGGCATCTAAACTGGGTTGTGCGCCAGATGATCCACCACCTGAAGATCCGGATGAGAAGCCAGAACCGACAGTTGATGCTGAAGATTTTAGAGTGGAATATGCTGACACCGTAGTTAATGTTTGTTCCTTCTGTGGAGTTGGGTGTGGTGTACTGTGTTATGTTGAAGATGGTAAAATAGTTTCTGTGGATGGAGACCCTGACCATCCCGTCAGTGAAGGTACTCTCTGCAGTAAAGGTGGAGCCCTTATCAACAAGTATTATGAATATGATGAGCAGGGAAACGCTGTTGTTAGCCCCCAGAGATTGACCAAAGTTCTCTACCGGGCGCCAAAAGCCACGGACTGGGAAGAGAAGGACTGGGACTGGGCTATTGAAGAAATAGCCAGGAGAGTTAAGGACACCAGGGATGAGCATTTTAAAGAGACCAACGATGCCGGTGAAACGGTGAACCGCTGTGAAGCACTGGCCTTTATTGGAAGCGCCAAGTGCAACAACGAAGAGAACTACCTCTACAGGAAG
>PWHX01000089.1 GCA_003555415.1 Syntrophomonadaceae bacterium
CTCGTCACGACTTTTTACTTTCTTGTCCATTTTGGCCTTTTTTACTTCTTCTAAAACTTCTTTAAAAAGGGGGCCTGGTTTGTAACCAAGTTCTTTTAAATCCTCCCCCGTAATAAGGGGAAATTCATATCTTAATCTTTCCAGATATTCCTTAATATACCCCCATACTCTCAAATTATTTGAACAGGCGCTTAAAAATATCAGGCTTTCCATGGGGAGAGGTTTAAGATATTCATGAACAATACTGGGTTTTACTCCCTTCTCAGCTAGCTTTTGTGATATTTCAGGTGTGGTTTCCAGGGTTAGCAAAACTCTTTTTTTAATATCCCTGGGCAATCTGACCTGATATAAAACAGAATGTATTTCTTTTATATTTTCGTGATAATATAAAGCGCATAGATAGGGAACCGACTTTTTCAATTTAGTTATCTCAAGACCCTGATGAAAGTAAAACAATACTTTTTGAACCTCTTCAAGGAGGTTAAAAGTATCTATGTCTATATCTACTTTGGGAAATAAAACCGGCAATAGTTTAAAATCATTTAAACGCTTTATTACTTTTACCGGATCTCTTTCCTGAAAAATTAAGCTTATTTCTTCAAACAAGCGCTCCCTACTTACTTTATTTATAACCCTGTTCTTTAGGGCAATATCTAAGAAAGCCAGGGTTTCTTCCTCTATAATAAAATCATATCTCTGCTCAAAGCGAATCGCCCTTAATATACGCAAGGGATCTTCTACAAAACTTAAATTATATAAAACTCTTATTAATCCCTGCCTTGTATCTTTTAGTCCGTCAAAAAAATCTAAAAAGTTGCCGAATTTTTCTATATTCAAATGAAAGGCCATGGTATTAATGGTAAAATCCCGGCGGAAAAGATCTTGTTTAATAGTACTTAATTCAACCTGGGGAAGAGCACCAGGTTGTGAGTAGAATTCAGTTCTTGCCGTAGCCAGATCTATCTTCAAGCCATCCCTTAAAACAATTTTTGCTGTGCCAAACTGCTCAAACAAGTTTATGCTGCCATCTAAAAACCTGTTTAGTTCCCGGGCAAAATCAAGGGCGTTAGGCTCTACAACAATGTCAAGATCATAGTTTTCCTCTCCTAAAATCAAGTCCCTTACAAACCCACCAACAGCATAAACCCTATAGCCTTGACTGTCGGCTTTTTGCCCAATCAAAAAAAGAAGTCCCTGTATTTTTTTAGGTAGCCTGCTGTTTATTAAATAGGTTAAATTATTTACGTTTTCCAACTCTTCCTGGCTACCTCCTTGGGAAATTTCTTTTTCACTTCTATTCTTATGACGAACTTTTAAAACATCGGAGCGGGAAACTATGCCCAGTATTTTACCCCGGTCATCTGTCACGGGAAGACGTCCGACATCTTTGTCTATCATTTTTTTTTCTATTTCATTAAGATCTGTATCGGTTCTAATAGTTTCTACTTTCCTGGACATAAACCCTTTTACCGGGGCATGACTTAATCCATGTCGTTTGGCCTTTTCTAAATCTCTATGGGATATTATTCCCAGGAGCTGTCCTTTTTCGGTAACCGGAAGCCCGCTGTGCCCATAGGTAACCAATAGGTTCCAGGCTTCTTCTACCGTATCTTTAGGTAATATACTTCTTACGGGATATGACATAATATCCATAGCACTTATAGCAGGCTTTATAATATGATTGATACTTTTTAATATATTGTTTTTTAGTTCTAACATATTCACATCTTTTAAAACAGCTGATGCTGCCTTTTCATGTCCTCCACCACCAAAATCATTTATCAGTGATTTCAGATTTACCCTGTCTGTTTTGCTTCTTCCTACCAGGTGCACTTTACCCTCCATTTTAACTGCTGCAATAACAAGATCAACATTTTCTATATCCATCATTCTAGAGGTAACAAAGGAAAGGCCCCTTATATCTTCCTCCATTTCCGCTGTGGATAAAGCTGTTTTAATTCCCTTGAACTCATAAATTTCTGTGTTATCCATCAGCAGTTCCAGCAGGTATTTTTGTTGTTCAGTTAAAGGCCTGGTAACAAACTTTCTAATAACAGAAAAATCTAAACCCCGCTCAGCTAAATATTTTAAAACAGTGATTTCCCGGGTAGTTGTAGTAGAAAAAGTAAAACTACCTGTATCTTCATATAAACCCAAAGCAAACAGGGTAGCTTCTTGAGGTGTTATTTTTATACCGCCTCTCATAATTATCTCCATAATTATGGTTACGGTTGCTCCTGTTTCATCAATAAATTTTTCTGCGTTAGTAATTAAATCTCTTGATTCCTCTGCATGGTGATCAAAAATGATTTTACGGGGGATTTGCTCAATATAAGTAGCCAAATGTCCCAATCGGGAAACCTGTTGCGTATCTACTACAATAAGTTCTTCTATATCCTGAACATTCACCTGAGAAATCTTTTCAAATTTAAAAATGTCCTTATATAAAGAAACAAATTCTTTGACGTTTTCATTTAATCTTCCTGATAGCAGAAGTATTGATTCGGGGTAAAGCTTACTTGCTGCTACAATGCTGGCCAAGCCATCAAAATCTGTATTAATATGGGTAGTTATCACCCGCATTTACTTCAGCTCTCCTTAACCTTTTCACAACGCATTGGCAAACTACATTATACCATATATATGTAATTGTTTAAAATAAAAAAGGAGCAATTATACTGCTCCGCTTAATTTTTTCGATTCTCTTTTTTGGGACAAAAGATCCAGGAATGCCTCCATACGGGTTATAAAACCAGCCCTTCCTGAATGCTCATCCATTGAAAATGATATTAAGGGTATTTGATAATCTTTGCTTACTTCGGGTAATATGCTTTGAGCTACTATTTCGGGCGTACAGGTAAAGGGTAGAATATGTACAACGCCATCAAAATTCCTTTGGGAATACAAAATAGTCTGTCCAACTGATTCAAGACCGTGTCCCCCTACAAAATGGTCTAAATAATTTAAAGCCGCTCTTTTTATTTCTTCAACGTCTTTAGGTTGGAAAACTTTGGGCAGCAAGTGTTCTTTTATCCAATGACCCAGGTAAATGCTCCTGTCTACCTCTACTCCCATTTCTCCCAGAGTTCTTTCTATTTCCAGGTTAGCGTAAGGCTCCAGAACCATATATATTTCACCAACTATACCTATTTTAAGGGGTGGTTGTATAAGCTGTTTTTGGTTAACTGAATGTAATAACTCTTTACCCTCCTCAAGAGCCTGGGCAACCCCGGCAAAAGTCCTGGCATCAACCATTAAAACCTGGGCTTTTTCATAAGCTTTTGTGGTTGCTCCCTTTTCTTTTTCACTTATACGTATTTTTAAAGAAAGTTTATGCAACTCATCTAAGGCTATTATCTGCTGCCAACCCAGTTGAATTACTTTCCAAATTTCTGTCCATGATTTATGGTTTGCAATTCTTTTGATATTAGCTAAAAGACCCCTTAAGCTGCCCTGGGGTGGTTCCAGGACGATAATCTCAGAATTATAACCTAAATCCAGAAGAACCTCCCTTTGTACTTCAGCATAATAGCCAAAACGGCAGGGACCTGTCCCTCCTGCCATTATAATAGTATCCGCTCCATGTTCCATAGCTTCAATAAAATTTCCCATGTTTACTTTTAATGGAAAGCAAGCAAATTCAGGTGAATGTCGTACACCTAAGGTAACCGTTTTTTTAGTTATGGGAGGAGGAACTACTACTTCAGTGCCCAGCTCTTCAAATACTGTTTTTAAAGGAATCCAGAGAGGACCCATGTGGGGAAAGGTTACTTTCATAGAAATCTACACCACCTTTAACCTTTATATTAAGCCGATTTTTTAAATTTTACCATGTCAATAAAAGCTTCTAAACGAGTTAGCACTCCCGCTTCTCCTGTATGCTCATCTAAAGTTAAAAATAACAGGGGCTTTTCCCTTTTTCTTTTGTATGTCCTTTCTATAATTTCACCGATCAATGAATCCGGCCCGCAGCCAAAGGATACTACCACAACAACGCCATCAACCATATCATTATCTAATAAATAATATGCTGACCCCATAATTTCTTTACCAAAGGTCCAAAATATATCTTTCCTTAAGTTTTTTATACCTTCGTGATATACAGATTCCGGAAGCATTTCACTGGTAACAACATTTACACCCATCTTGTTTAGTTTACCATATATATCCATGCTTATATACGGATCATTTAAATTATAAGAATGACCCAGTACAGCTATATTAATGTTTGATTTTTCACTGGAATGACTCTTATCCTTTTGATCCAGGCATTCTGCCGGCGTGTATCCTTTTAACAGATGTTGTCGATAGTTTTTCAGCTCTTTCATTGCTTTTTTATAGGCCATATATATTTTAAAATAATTACCTGTAAACTTCTTACCTAAATCATAAAGGTCTAAATAAAAATCTTTACTCTTTTTAGATAAGTCCTTTTTAAAATCTATGATAGGAGGAAGGTCAGGCATTAAGTTTTTAACCATGTTGGGAAGACCTAAAAACTTAGGACACAAATATCTTTTCTTTTCAACACTAACTATACGAGGGATAAAAAGATAGTCTACGTTTTTTTCCCGTAAATTATCCACATGGCCGTAGAAAAGCTTCACAGGAAGGCAGGTTTCATCTACTGCTACCTTTATGCCTGAATCTAATATTTTTTTGGTAGTTCTATCCGAAAGAACAATTTCAGCTCCTAACTCCTCAAAATATTTTTTCCATGCAGGAAAGTAATTATAATATAAAAGAGCCCTGGGTACACCTATCCTAGCCATTACGCAAATAAACCTCCTTGGATAATAGCATTTTCAAAAATTTTAACCTTCATATTCTATTTAGTCAAATAATTATCTCTGTAAGAAAATATTGAGAATGTTTTTTTTAAATTATATAATATTTAAGGAATAATTAGTTCTTTTTTTATTAAAACTTAACATTTCCTTATAAATTAAATTATACAAGCCCTTCACAACCTGGAAGGGCTTGCTTTAAAAAACACTACCGATCTTTTAGGCCAAAAGCCAGCTTAACATTAGCCTTATATTCTACCAGCTCTCCATCCCGTACCTCGGCAGTCAAATTGTAAACTTCTACGCCTGATATATCTTCTACAGTTTTAGAAGCCCTTTCTACAGCATCTTTAACTGCATCATCCCAGCTTGTAGAAGACTCACCTACTAATTCTATTACTTTAGCCAATGACATTATTGAACCTCC
>PWHX01000151.1 GCA_003555415.1 Syntrophomonadaceae bacterium
GTATGGATTTTGTTCGGATAGGCAAAAAGCTTGTGAGCAAGAAAAAAATTTCTTCTGTCTTAGAAAAAATAATTGAGCTAAGGTCCGAAGGGAATTCCCAGAGGGAGACAGCAGATATACTGGGCCTGGACCGCAGCTTTATATCCCGGCTGGAAAATATGGGAGAAGTGCGAAGAGGCGGCAGGATTGCCCTGATAGGGTTTCCAGTTAAAAATAAAGAAGATCTGCAAAAAGTTGCCTCCCGGGAAGGAATCGACTTTGTTTTATTGATGACCGAAGAGGAGCGGCTTTCTTTTTTAAAGGGTGAAAGCGGTATTAATCTTTTTAATAACTTAATGAGCATAATTCAAAAAATTAGGGACTATGATACAGTAATTATAATTGGTTCAGATGAGAGGATTAAAATTGTAGAAGCTATTCTGGATAAAGAGGTTGTTGCCTTGGAGATAGGGAGGTCACCCCTTAAGGAGGACGTTTGGGTGGATATAAAGAGGCTAGAAAACATTATTAGCTTTTTAAGATAGGTTAATACAGATGGGGGATTATTATGAAGCATATTGTAAGCGTTAGCCTGGGTTCCTCTAAAAGAGATCACAGTGTAGAGATGGAAATACTAGGCCAGGCTCTAAAGATTGAACGCATTGGTACAGACGGCAGTATGGATAAAATGATAGAAATGATAAAAGATATGGACGGAAAAGTTGATGCCTTTGGCCTCGGGGGAATGGATCTTTATATTTTTGCCGGAACCAGACGTTATATTCTAAGGGATGCTCAAAAAGTGGCTTCGGCAGCTAAACTTACCCCTATTGTTGACGGCTCCGGATTAAAAAATACCCTGGAGCGTAAGGTTATAAATTATTTAAGGGATAATACAGACCTGCTTCCTCCTGATACACAGGTTCTAATGGTTTGCGCCATGGATCGTTTCGGCATGGCACAAGCTTTGGCCCAGTCAGGATGCAGCCTTATGCTGGGAGACTTGAAGTTTGTTTTAGGGCTGCCTCTTATTTTAAAAAGCCTGGGCAGCCTGGAAGTTGTTGCCAGCATAATAGTTCCTGGAGTAAGACTTCTTCCTTTTAAGTACCTGTACCCAACCGGCTCAAAGCAAGATAAAGGCACCCCTAAGCACGGTAAATATTATCAAAAAGCAGATATAATAGCCGGGGATTTTCATTTTATACGCCGTTATATGCCGGCCCGGCTGGAGGGCAAAAGCATTATTACCAATACGGTTACTTCAGATGATGTAAAGTTATTAAAAGACAGGGGCGTTCGCTACCTGGTTACTACTACACCGGAAATAAAGGGCCGATCTTTTGGAACCAACGTTATGGAAGCAGTTCTGGTGGCTTTATCAGGGGAGAGGGATGAGCTGACCTCTGAAGAGTACAGTCAGCTATTGTCGGATATAAATTTTAAACCTCGGGTAGAACTGCTTAATTCATAATTTCTTTAGAAATGGTAAGTATAAAAGTATTTACAGAAAAATATATTATGTTAAGGGGAGGTTGTATTTAAGTGGGAAAATTTGCTTTTATTATTCACCCAATAGAACTGGAGGATATCTACAGAAAATTTAACTTTATGCGTTATTGGCCCACCAGGGTAGTTGAAGGGGTGATGAAACGTATTCCTCCTTTTAAGGTTTCTGATATAACGGGCATTGAATCTTCCTACGGAGAAACATCGGGATGGTTTATATCCTGTCCTCTTACTTCAAAGCAAATGGTTACCTTGCCCCAGGACTATGTCATAAGAAAAATTATTAAGGCGGGGAAAGCTGCTGAAGAACTGGGAGCAGATGTAATAGGTTTGGGAGCCATGACCTCTGTAGTGGGAGATGCAGGGGTTACCGTAGCCAAAAATATAAACGCTGCTGTTACCACAGGAAATAGCTATACAGTGGCCACAGCTTTGGAAGGAGCTAAAAAGGCAGCTGAACTGATGGGTGTAGATAGGGAGAAAGCTGAAATATTAATTGTGGGCGCAACCGGCTCCATAGGCAGTGTGGCAGCCCGTATTTTGGCCCGGGAAGCAAAATACTTAACTTTATTGGCCCGGGACGAAAGGAAACTGGAATACCTGGCTCGCCAAATTATATCGGAATCCGGGTTGGCTGTCAGGGTAACCTCCAATATAAAAAAGGCTGTCCCCTCAGCTGATATAATAATAGCTGTTACCGGCTCAGCAGACGCTGTTATAGATGTAGAAGACTTGAAACCGGGAGCAATTGTTTGCGATGTAGCCAGACCCCGGGATGTTTCTAAAAAAGTGGCAGAGAAAAGGGATGATATTTTGGTTATTGAAGGAGGGGTTGTTGAGGTTCCCGGGAAGGTCAATTTTAATTTCGATTTTGGTTTTCCACCCCAAACCTCTTATGCCTGCATGGCAGAAACCATGATTTTAGCCATGGAAAACAGGTATGAAAACTTTTCCCTGGGAAGGGACATAAGGGTTTCTCAAGTAGATACAATTTCTGCCCTGGCTCAAAAACATGGTTTTCAACTGGCCGGCTTTAGAAGTTTTGAAAAAGCTGTATCCCAAGAGAAGATTCTTGCCATTAGAGAAAAGGTAGAAAAAAAACACAATAGTAAACCCCTTTTTGCGAAAAATATTTAAATAATCTTAATTTTCTTTTTTTTTGCAGGAATAACAAAAAAAATCTAGAATAAACTGAGCTAGAATAAACTGAGTCAAAATTTATTTAAATAAAACAGTATTGGCTGAGGTTGTTTGATAAGATAATTTATCTATTCTATAATGTGGGGAAAATCACAAGAGATTTATTATCAAAACTTTAGGGTGTCAAGGAAATGCTTGGCACTATTATTTATCTATTTAGTTGAGTATCAGCAAATTTTTAAATAAAGTGTATTTAGAATAATTAAAAAATAGGAACATATAATTGGTTTTAGAATAATGTAGATATAATAACGTCAAATTACTAAAAAAGGAGAATGCAAATGGCAAATAAAGAAGTCATTCTAACTCAAAACGGGTTAAAAGAACTGGAAGAAGAACTAGAACATTTAAAGTCGGTAAAAAGAAAAGAGGTTGCGTCCAGGATAAAGCTAGCTATTGACTTTGGTGATATTAGTGAAAATTCAGAGTATGAAGAGGCTAAAAATGAGCAGGCTTTTATTGAGGGAAGAATTATTACTTTGGAAAAAATGCTGCGGAATGCCAGACTAATTGACGAAGAGGAGATTGACACTGAGGTTGTGAGCGTTGGGAGCAAAGTGACCATAAAGGACCTGGAATTTGACGAGGAATTTGAATATACCATAGTGGGGTCAGCAGAAGCAAATCCCGGCGATAATAAAATTTCTAATGAATCCCCGGTGGGTAAAGCGATACTGGGAAAACCTGTGGGCAGCGTAGTAGAAGTAGACGTTCCTGCCGGTGCCATTAAATATAAGATCATAGATATCCAAAAATAATAAAATAATAATAAGGCCAAGATAAAATTATGGACTTATGCTAAAATTATACTTATAATTAATTTACCCTGTCTTTTAGAGTTGTATATAATAATGAACGTACTGGAGGTTATTTTATGAGTGATGAAACAATCAATGAATTAATCTTGCGCCGGCATGAAAAGCTTAAAGAATTTCGGGATAAAGGCATGGACCCATATGGTGAAAAATACCCGGCAGCACATCAGGCAGCAGAGATATTAAATGATTTTGAAGCATTGGACGGAAAAGAGGTTAGCATTTCCGGAAGACTTATGACTAAAAGGGGGCACGGGAAAGCAGGGTTCGCCAATATTCAGGATGATACCGGTCAAATTCAAGTTTACGCAAGACTTGATGACCTGGGTAAAGATAATTATGAATGTTACCAGCTTTTAGACATTGGCGATATTATAGGAGTTCAGGGAAGTGTTTTTAAAACCCGTAAAGGAGAAGTAACTGTAGCTATTAAAGATTTCAGGCTTTTGTCTAAAGCTCTCAGGCCTTTACCGGAGAAGTGGCACGGGTTAAAAGATGTTGACCTGCGCTATCGCCAGAGGTACATGGATTTAATTGTTAATCCAGAGGTTAAAAAGGTTTTTATACTGAGGAGTAAAATTATTCAGGCTATGAGGGATTATTTAAATGAAAGGGATTTTCTAGAGGTAGAAACCCCTATGATGCACACTGTAACGGGTGGGGCAGATGCCCGACCTTTTATTACGCACCATAACACCCTTGATATTGATCTTTATTTGAGAATAGCAACGGAGCTTCATCTTAAGAGGCTTTTGGTAGGAGGTTATAACAAAATATATGAGTTGGGGAAAGTGTTCAGGAACGAAGGGATATCTACCCGGCACAACCCCGAGTTTACTTCTTTAGAAGTATACCAGGCCAATACTGATTACTTTGATATGATGAGCCTTACAGAAGAAATGATACACAAAATAAGTCGGCAGATATTCGGGAGTTCTTCAATTACATACCAGGGAGAAGAGATGGATTTGACGCCTCCCTGGCCCCGTTTAACTATGTTAGAAGCTGTTAAAAAATATGCAGATGTCGATTTTTCTACTATAATAACAGATGAAGATTCCCGGGAGGTTGCCCAAAAGATGAACTTAGAAATTGATAAAAAAGCAACCCGGGGAGAGATTATAAACCTCATATTTGAAGAATATGTAGAAAAACATCTAGGACAACCCATTTTTATTTTAGATTATCCTATTGAAGTTTCTCCCTTGGCCAAGCGTAAAAAGGAAGACCCCGGTTTTACCTACCGCTTTGAAGCTTTTATGGCCTGCAGCGAAATTGCTAATGCTTTTACGGAACTAATAGATCCAGTTGACCAAAAGGAAAGGTTTACAAAACAAGCCGAGAAACGGGCTGCTGGAGATGAAGAAGCTCATATGATGGATGAGGATTTTGTAACAGCTCTTGAATATGGGATGCCTCCTGCAGGGGGTTTGGGTATTGGTATAGACAGGTTAATCATGTTGTTTACCGATTCTCCTTCTATAAGGGACGTTCTCCTTTTTCCCACTATGCGGCCCAGGGATTAAATTTAACACTATACAACAAATTTTTCAGTTCAAAGCTTGACACGTTAAAGTAAATCTGTTATGATTATGTTCGTGCCTCGCAAGGAGGTCAGCAACAAGCCTTCGAGATCGGGGCACTGTTCTTTGAAAACTAAACAGGACTCACAATA
>PWHX01000087.1 GCA_003555415.1 Syntrophomonadaceae bacterium
AGAGAAGGAGAAAAACCTGTCCTGCTAAAAGGAAGAACATAACCGGAGACTCATATTCCTTTTCCCACTTAATTAAAGCCAGCCCAGTTAAAGCAGCTAAAAAAGCCCATAACAGAAAGGTGCCCTCCTGACCTGCCCAGAAAGCTGAAATCAGGTACTCCAGGGGTAGGTCTGTACTGGTATGGGCGTATACATAATAGTATTGGAACTTATGTGCTAATAAACCCCATAAAAGATAAACGGAAGCAACAGCTAAAGCCGTTGTTTTAATATAAAATGAATAACGGGCATAAGGGATAAGCTCTTTTTTAGGGTAGATAATATTAACAAGATATAAAAGGGCTCCAATAATAGATAAAATAAATGCAAGGTAAATAGCTACATTTCCTACCAATGTGTTTAACCTCCTTCATATTTTGAGGGACATTTAACTAACAAATCTTCGGCTTGGAATACACCGGCTGAACTGTTATACTCACCAATAACTACAATGCTATCAGCATCATCAAAATTGGAAGGTTTAGCCCCATTGTAAATTACCAATGCCCTGGTCCCTTCATCATCAACTAAATTAAACTCTAAGTTCTGATCTTCCAGGTTATAATTAGCCTGCCCCTCCTCTAAATAGCCCATTACCTGAACTTTCCGGGAGGTTTCAAAAGCCTCCTGAAAGGTAACATAAGGGGTTACTGCCGAGTCAAAAGCACTAAAAGCAAACACAGAAAAAATAACAATGATAGTTATGCCTATAATAGTTTTCTTTTTCATTTTTTCTCCAGCTCCTTGACTTTAGCGTCTATCTTTAGAAGATATAAAAATATACCCGCCCAGGACAGCAACGTTACCGTTAAAACCACATATAGTTCCGACATATTTAAAGCCTCCCCTTAATTTTTCCCTTAAGGTTTATGATTCTGTTTTGTAAATTATAAATCCAAAAATATATTCCTGTAAAGCCCGCCAGGGAAGAAATAAATACCTGAAGCATCCTGGCATCCATCTGCAGACGCCCTTCAATGTTAACAATAGGATCAGGATGAAGTGAAGCATATATCCGGGGTATAATAAACACCAAAAAAGGAACGGTTATAAAAGCTATTATAGCATATACTGAAGAAAGCCTGGCCTTCTGCTCTCTATCATCTATAGCTGAACGGAGAGCAAAATAGGATCCATATATTAATAACAACACAAAAATAGATGTCTGTCGAGGATCCCAGTTCCAGTAAGTCCCCCAGGTAGCATTAGCAAAAATGGCTCCTGTAACTGTAGCCAGTAAAGCAAATATAGTTCCCACCTCAGCGTTAAAAGAGGTCCGGTAATCATATTCTATACTGCTGGTGCGGAGGTATTTAATAGCGTTTATCATGGAAACCATATAGGCTAAAACGGCTACCCAGGCCAGGGGAACATGGTAATATATAATTCTAGATACTTCTCCCAGACCTAAGGCCGGAGGCGCATACAAAAAAGAAGCAATAATAACCAGAGACATCCAAATACCTAGAAACACCTTCCAGAACAATGAGTTTTCCTCCCGTCCCCAAAATATACTATAACTTTTATTTATAATTAATCCTCCCATACATAGTTAAAAAGGAGTAAAGAAACTGTTGTCATTATCACAAAAAAAGATGATAAAACTCTTAGCTCAGAAGAAGCTTCCCCAAAGGTATACCCTTCCAGAGCCAGCCTGGTACCGTTAATAGATGTAATCAATAAGGGTAGCAAAACAGGAAAAGCTAAAACCGGCAGCAGGTTTCCCTTTACATTCGCTTTAGAAACTATAGCAGACAGGATGGTAGTAGTCCCCGTCAGCCCCAGGCTTCCCAAAAGCAAAACAACTACTAGAAGTAATGGATTGCCTACTGATGGGCTAAGAAAAAAAAAGTAAAAAGGTATTATGACCAGCAAAACTAATAAAAGCAAAAGTAAGTTAAAACAAAATTTGCCCAGATATATGATTTCAGGGGTAGTTGACAGCTTTAAGGCATAAACTGTTCCCCTTTCCTGTTCTTTAATAAAGGCACGAGCTAATCCGGCCATAGCAGAAAAAAATATTATTATCCAGATAAAAGATGCGTGCATAACTGGATCCAGGTAGTAAGGACCTACAGCAAAGCTAACTATAACCAGGGTAGTTACAGCAAACATTAAAAAGGAATTAAGAGCATATTTAGTTCTAAATTCGGCTTTAAAATCTTTATTTAATAAAGCACCTGCCTGCCTCGTCCAACTTAAGAACCTGGTCACCATAACGAGCCACCTCCGCCGGGTCATTTGTAGAAAGTATTACGGCTCCTGTTTCTTTTTGTTGGGATATTATCTCCTGTACCAGGGCCTGTCCTTCCTCATCCAGGTTTGCACCGGGTTCATCCAGCAGTAAAAGAAGGGGTTGGTGCAGAAGGGCGTAAGCAAACTTTAAACGCTGCTTCATTCCGGTAGAATAAGTACCTACCAGGCTCCCGCCCCATTTGTCCAGCTGGACTTTTTTTAAAAGCTTTAAACAGTACTCTTCACTTTCAGCAAGGCCCCTTACTTTTACAAAGAACTCTAAATTTTCCAGGGCAGTTAGCTCTTCATACAGATAAAGATCCGGGGACACAAAACCCAGATAATCCTTTCTGTTTTCATCAGCCAGCAAAGTACCGTCTACACTAATAGTAAATTTTCCCGATGCAGGCCTGATAAGGCCGGCCAGTATTTTTAATAGAGTTGTCTTCCCCGAACCATTAGGTCCGGTAATTACAAGACAGCTTCCCTCCCGGAGCGTTTCACATATATCACTGAAAATAATATGCCCATTATAGTCCTTGGTAATTTTTTGGAGCTCAATCAGAAGCATTTTTTTCCTTCTTTCCAGCCCGATTTATTTTTTTATTTATCTTAAATGTTTATATATTTCACTTCACTTAAAATAACACATTTCCCAGGGGAGGTCAAATAACACGCACAATTATGCCATTAAAAAATATTCTATCGATAACATTTACTTATATCCAACATTTTTTTCCTTAATAAATATATCATGCCAGATAAGAAATATTATTATGGTCCACAGTTTTCTACTATTATCAGCTTTCCCCTGCAGGTGATCCTCAAACAATTTTTCCACTGCAGAATAGTTGAAATATTCAGGAGTAAAACTTTCCCGCAAAATTTTCTTTACGGGTTCCTTTAATTCTTCATTAAGCCATATACGGGTAGGTACAGGGAACCCTTTTTTAGGCCGGTTTATAACTTCTTCAGGTAAAAGGTCTTTAAAAGCCTCCCTTAGAACATATTTAGTTGTATTGCCTTTTAGTTTATATTTTGTAGGAATAGTGGCTGCAAATTCAAATACATGATGGTCCAGGTAGGGAACCCTGAGTTCTAGAGAATTAGCCATGGTCATCTTGTCGGCTTTAGCCAGTATGTCCCCCGGCATCCAGGTATGCAAATCAATATACTGCATTTGCGTAACTTCATCATAGGATTCTAAAATATTGGAAAAATATTTCCTGGTTACCTCTTTATATGAAATAAATGGTAACGATTCCCTTAATATTTCTTTTTTTTGCATGTCTTCAAAGATAAAAGCATTGCCCACATAGCGGTCCTCAATTCCTTTTCTGGCTCTTTCTACATAGTTTTTTCCGGTAGTCCCCTGGGGTAATAGATTGCTGAGATAAAATAAGGTACTCTGCAACGCCCCTGGAAGTTTTCTGAAATAGTTTAAAGACCTGGGTTCTCCATATATTCCGTACCCTCCAAAAACCTCATCAGCACCTTCCCCAGAAAGGCTAACCGTAATCTTTTCTTTAGCCATTTTAGCCACGAAGTACAGGGATATGGCTGCAGGATCCGCTACCGGCTCATCTAAATGCCAGACTAACCAGGGCAAGTTTTCTATAAACTCCCCGGGCGTAATGGTATATTCATGGTGATCTGTTCCTAAAAACTCTGCTGTCTTCCTGGCTTCTTCCAGTTCACTGTAACCCTGCTCTTTATAACCAACACTGAAAGTAGATAATTTCTTTATTTCACTAAGTAAGGCAGCAATAAGGGATGAATCAATTCCACCGCTTAAAAAACCTCCCCAGGGAACATCACTCTGAGTATGTAGATGTACAGATTCCCTTAAAATTTCCCTTGTCCCCTCCAGGAAAAAAGAAAGGGGTTTGTTTTCAGGGGAAAAATTAACTTCCCAATATTTATTAAACTCCAGCTTATTATTTTTGAGAACAAAATAAGTAGCCGGCTGTAATTTTTTTATGCCTTCTAATATAGTATCCGGTTCTGGAACATATTGAAAGGTTAGGTAATGAACCAGGGATGTCTTATCTACCTCCCTTTTAACTCGGGAAAGAGCTAAAATTGCTTTCATCTCTGAAGCAAACAAGAACTCTCCTGGTTTATCGTAATAGTAAAAAGGTTTTATGCCAAACCGGTCCCTTGCTCCATAAAGAATCTTTTTTCTACCATCCCACATGGCAAAGGAAAACATACCTCTAAGACTATTAACACATTCAAAGCCTTCCTCCTCATATAAATGGACAATGACTTCTACATCGCTGTTAGTGCGAAAATAGTGTCCTTTCTTTTGCAGCTCTTCCTTCAAAGTAAGATAGTTATATATTTCTCCGTTACATATTAAGCTTATATTGCCTTCTTCATTTTTTATAGGCTGCATACCTCTGGCCAAATCTATTATTTTCAGGCGCTGGAAACCAAGACCTATGCTCTCCTCAATATAGATCCCTTCTTCATCAGGGCCTCTGTGAATCATGGTTTTTTTCATATCTTCAATTTCTTCTTTGCTGATTTCTATACCTCTTTTGTTGTAAATACCACAGATCCCACACAAGACTTACCCCTCCTATAGTTTTAGATAATGCATCTTATGATAAAACCATGTAGAGGGTGAATAAGGAAACAACAAAGTTGTAATAATAAAGATTAGTATTAATACAATGGGAGGTATTGTATGGAACACTTAAAAAATCTTCAATGGGCCCATCTAACTGAAAGTGAATTGGAAAAACTTAAGGAAACAGAAACTTTTTTAAATGAACAACCTGACCACCAGTCCCTTAAGG
>PWHX01000042.1 GCA_003555415.1 Syntrophomonadaceae bacterium
GCTGGAAAGAGACTCTGTTTACCCTTATGTTTACCTTGATAGTTTCTATTATATTAACAGGGCTAATATCATTTATCCTTATATTTTTTGTATTTCTTTTTCTGTTGGTATGGACAGGTTATTTAAATAAAAAAATAGGAGGAATTACCGGGGATACCCTGGGGGCAACTATTGAAATAACGGAGTTACTGGTATTGTTTATCCTGCTTGTTCTATAAAGCATGAAATATCCTTGATATAAACTATAAGTATTAGGCTGCAAACAACATTTGTTAAGGGAGTATGATTATGATTAGGAGAATTCACGGAGGAGATATTGTTAAAGTGCAAAAAAAATTAGGCCTGGATAAGGAAGATATTATTGATTTTAGTGCAAATATCAATCCACTTGGGCCGCCGGCCCGGATTTTAGAGGTCTTACAGGAGAGTCTAGGTGAAATCATTAATTATCCTGACCCGGAATGTCAGAAATTGAGGGATACTATAAGTCAATTCTATCCTGTTGATGGTTCCAGGCTAATATTTGGCAACGGTGCCAGTGAACTAATTTTCATATTAATGAAAGTGTTGAATCCTAGACGCGTATTAATACCTGCTCCTACTTTTATAGAGTATCAATTTGCGGCCCAGAGTGTAGGCAGTGAAGTTACTTTTTTTCGCCTACCCCATGAAGACGGTTTCTCTCTTCCAGTTTCAGAAGTATTAAAAAAACTATCCCAGGCTGATATTTTGTTTCTTTGTAACCCCAACAATCCTACAGGCACATTGTGGGAAAGGGATAAGATTGAAGAAATCATAGCCACCGCCCAAAAGAAGGGAACATTTATAGTTCTGGACGAAGCTTTTATGGATTTTCTGGAAAAGGAACAGCAATACTCTCTCCTTTATGGGAAAAAGCATTTTGATAATATGTTTGTTTTGCGGTCCATGACTAAATTTTTTGCCATACCAGGTTTACGTTTGGGGTGGGGTGTGGGGCATCCTGAAATCATTAAAAAAATGGAACTGGCCAAGGACCCCTGGAATGTTAATATTTTAGCCCAGATAGCCGGAAGGGAAGCCTTATGTGACCAGTCTTATATTAATAAGACAAAAGAGCTAATAAAGAGAGAAAAGCAGTATCTTTATGAACAGCTGGCAAAATTTCCGGAATTAAAGCCGTATTTTCCCGCGGCTAATTATATTTTTGTTGAACTGGTGAATACCTCCCTTGATTCATTAAAGTTAAAAGAAAGGCTCTCCCAAAAAGGTTGCTTGATAAGAGATTGCAGCAATTATGCTAATTTAACTTCCCGTTTTTTCAGGACAGCTGTGCGCAGCAGGGAAGAAAATATGCATCTTATAAATGCTTTAATAGAAGTGAAGGGGGGATATATTTTGCTTAAAACAATTTACCTGCTTCGTCATGGTGAGACTGAATGGAACAAGGAATGGCGTTTTCAAGGGCAAAAAGATGTAGAGTTAAACACGAAGGGCCTGGAACAGGCCCAGAGAGCGTCAAAAAAGTTAAAAGAAATAGAGCTAGATTCTGTTTACAGTAGTGACTTAAAAAGAGCTGTAAAAACAGCAGAAATAGCTACTAGTCATCATAACATAAAGATTCGGGAAAGCTCCCTTTTAAGAGAAATCAGTTTTGGCAACTGGGAAGGGCTGGCTTATAACGATTTTTCCAAAGAAGATGGAGAACATTTTAATCATTGGCTTGAGGATCCTGTTAAGTATCCTGTTCCCGGGGGTGAATCCCTTTCAGCGCTGCAAGAAAGGATAAAAGATTTTGTAGACAGTATTATTAGCGCTGAAATAAGCTGCAATATTCTCATAGTAACCCACGGTGGGCCCATAAAAGCAGTAATCTCCAGGGCGTTAAACATTGATATAAAAAATTCCTCTAGTCTGGTTATTTCCCCTGCTTCTCTGAGCATAATACAGGTATATGAAAAAAACTTTTTCCTTACTCTTTTTAATGATGTCTGCCATCTAAAAACAAATAAAGACAAAAAATATTGAAATTAGACATATTTAACTGGCAGGATTTTTCTTTTATTTCACGAATTATGATTATAAAGATAGGAAATAATAGGGTTTATCCTCTAACAGGAGGGATAAAAATGTCTAAAGAAAACGAAATTAATAACGAAGAAAAAAAGCAAGTAGTGAAATTTAAAATTCGTTTTGATTATCAGGGTAAGTCAAAGCCAGCGAAGTTTTTTTTTGGAGGAAAGAACTCAGAGAATATTGCTGAAGATGTAAGGGAACAGCAAATGGCTATGTGGAGAAATATTCCTATTCAAGGTGTTAAGATAGAAAATATTGACATGGGGGAAATATATACTGTTCATGATGAAGAAATTGATGAAGAGATAGCTTATGCCCCCATGGAGCTTCTGGTTAAAGCAGATAATATTGAAGATCTGGTAAGATTTATCGTAAGGGAAGAGTTCAGGCGCATAGAAATAATAGACCCTGAAATTTTAGAGATGAATAAACAAATTCTAGAAAAAGTATTTTTTAAAATGAACGAAGAAATGAAAACTCAAATGTACCTGAAATCGAAAAAATACAGAGAGTAATTAAAAAAGCAGTTCGCTGAACTGCTTTTTTATTTTTATACTAGAATTATTTTTTGTAAATATACATAAAATAATTATAAAACGACTAAAAATAACCGGAGGAGATACTATGAAGTTTGAAAGATGGTTCGCCGGACTCACTGAAAAACTTGAACATTTCTTATTCAAACTGGCTTTATGTTTTTTACTTTTATTAATAGTAAGCCAGATCGTTATGACCAATGAAAATATAAGAACTTTCTTATCAGCGGTAGACCAGATTGAGGGGATATCTTATAACCAGTATGGACAGGAGGAAAAGCCAGCCTTTACATATTTAGACAGAGATGAAGAACAGTACAGCCTGGTACTTGCAGCGGAAACTAAATATCCCGTTACTCAATTAAAGGTTTTAATTAATACTGAAAAAGCTTACAGCTTTGATAATTCAAAGGCAGAAATAAAGGTAAGCCCCGGAGATATGATAGAAATCGATG
This sequence comes from Syntrophomonadaceae bacterium, assembly GCA_003555415.1. Lineage (GTDB taxonomy): Bacteria > Bacillota > Dethiobacteria > SKNC01 > SKNC01 > PWHX01. Next base: position 3,047 of record PWHX01000042.1, read on the forward strand.
GGAAAAAGTATGATTATCCTATAAAAGTTTATGTAAAAGAAGCTTCCCCGGAAATTAAGCCTGCTCTATCCAAAGCCCAGGTAGTAACCAATGGAACCGTGGAATTGCTGGGATGGGTTATTAAAGATTGAAAAAGACTTGCCAACAAAGAAAAAATATTGTATTATTTGTAGGAGGAATTGTTGCAATTAGGAGTTGACGTTGTTGGGTAGTAGTGTGAGAGGTATAAGAGGCGCTGTAAACGTAGATAAGAACGAGAAAGAACTAATAATTAAAGAAACAAAGAATCTTCTAATCAATATTATAAAGGCAAATAAACTTGAAACAGAAGATATATGTAGTATATTTTTCACCATGACTCCGGACCTGAATGCTGTTTTTCCTGCTATGGCCGCCAGGGAGTTGGGGTGGAAACACGTTCCTATGCTTTGTGCTGTAGAAATAGATGTGAAAGATTCTATGCCTTTATGCATCAGGGTTCTTTTGCATATTAATACTGATCTAAAGCAAAATGAAATTAAACACGTATATCTAAAGGAAGCACAAAAGTTAAGGAATGACTTGTTAGATGTCAACAACACCTGAGTGTGTTGTTTTGTTTTTATTATTTATGATTTTTTATTTTTTCAAGAGGAAATATATTGTTTTTAGAGAATTAATTAATATTGTGGGCTTATCGTAGGTGAATAATATTGAAAGATATTAATGTAGCCGTGGATGGTCCGGCAGGAGCAGGGAAAAGTACTGCTGCCAGGGAGGTTGCTTCCAGGCTTAACTTGAAATATCTAGATACAGGAGCCATGTACAGAGCTTTAACCTGGAAGGCTATTATAGAAAACATTGATTTTCAAAATCCAGAGGAAATAATAAATCTTGCTGCTGTAATTAATATTGATATTAAAAATGGGTCTGACGGGAGTAATCTTGTATATATTGATGGAATAGATGTAACACAAGAAATCAGAACTCCTGCAGTTAATGGTAAAGTATCCATAGTATCTAAAATACCAGAAGCAAGGGGAAAACTGGTTGCCAGACAGCAAAAAATAGCTGAAGATGGTGGCTTTATTATGGACGGGAGAGATATAGGCACAAACGTACTTCCCGGTGCAGATTTTAAATTTTTTTTGACTGCCTCACTGGAAGTGAGAGCACAAAGAAGATATATGGAGCTTAAAGAAAAGGGATGCAACATAACACTAGAAGATGTGAAAAAGGAAATATCTATGAGGGATAAAATTGACAAGGGAAGGGAGGTAGCCCCTTTAATTGCTGCCAAGGATGCAGATTTAATAGACACAACACATATGAATATTGAAGACGTAATCCAGGAAATAGTAAGAAAGGTCAACAAGCTAAAAGCGGGTAGAACTTAGTACGGAGTGTAGAAATGATAATCCAACTGACAAAAGCAATATTACGGTTAATTTATAAAATTTTATTTCCAGTACAGGTAACCGGGTTTGATAATATTCCCTCAAAAGGCCCCGTAATTATTTGTTCAAACCATATTAGTTGGTGGGACCCTCCTTTATTAGGATCTATTATTCACAGAAAAGTCTACGCTATGGCCAAAGAAGAGCTATTTAAATACTTTCTCTTTGGGAAAATAATTAGATACATGGGTGCCTTTCCAGTGAAGAGAGAAGTTGCTGATAGACGAGCCCTTAAAGAAGCCCTTAAAGTTTTAAGTGAAGGAAGTGTGCTGATACTTTTTCCAGAAGGAACCCGTAGCAAGATAGGTAAAGTTCAAAAGCCATTACCGGGAATAGGGTTTATCGCTTTAAAAAGTAAAGCACCTGTAGTTCCTGTGGCTATTAAAGGTCCTTATAAATTATTCAAACCTGTGAAAGTTAAAATAGGTGTTCCCATGTCTTTTAATCATTATTCCCAAAAGGATAAAGGGAAAACAGCCGATGAAATAAGTCTCAAAATTATGCGTAATATTACAGAGATGTTAGGGCAAAAATATGATTATTAAGGGCAAAAATA
>PWHX01000146.1 GCA_003555415.1 Syntrophomonadaceae bacterium
ACCCGAGCATAAATATTTCTAATTGCAAATATCTCCATAAATATTAATACTCCTATAGAGATAAGGTAGTGATTAACTGCAAATATATAAACCAGAATATATCCTACAATAATTAGTTGTACGGTCATCCGTAAGGAAGATACTAATATTTCTTTTTCCCGCCCAATTCCCTGAGCCTTAACTATAATAAGAAGTAAAATTAAGAATACATAAGCCCCCACTAGCTGCAAGGTGCCTATTTCTATGATACCGTTCATAACTAACTCACTTCCTTTGATTTAGTTATCTTTTTTAATAATACCTTTTTCCATGCTTATAACATTTTCTCCGTATTTTTGGGCAAGTTTTTTAGAATGTGTAACCATAATAAGTGTTTTGTAATTAGATTTTGTATAATCAACTAATTTTTCGATAATAAATATTTCTGTATCTTCATCTAAGGAAGAGGAGGGTTCATCCAATATTAAAACATCAGGGGCCATAAGCAGAATCCTTGCCAGAGCTAAACGCTGTTTTTCTCCGCCGGAGAGTTCAAAAGCATCTGTTTGTAGATCTTTGTTTAAATTAATTGTTTGCATCATTTTTAAAAGCGTTTCTTCTGAGACGAGGGGCTTTTCTGATAATTCCAGTCCCAAAAGAAGGTTGTCTTTAATGGTGCCGGGGAAAATAATAGGCACTTGAGGTAGCATAACTACCTCTCTTCTTAATTGCACCGGATCATAATCTTTTAAGTCCGTGTCCTTATAATATATATCTCCACTGTCACAGCTGATCAGGTGGTTTAAAAGCCTTATTAAAGTGGTTTTCCCACTTCCGCTCTCTCCTACTATACAGATTACCTGGTTAAAGGGGATTTCTAAATAGTCTATCTCCAGTATATTTTTATATTTTATTTCTTTAAGGATAAACATAATTTCACCTCAAGGTATAGCCTGTTAAGTTTTTACTATTATAATATTAGCTGTTTTATCCTCCCCTAAAGATTCCAGGTCAACTTCATTATATATATTGTTTTCCTGGCAACGTTCTATAAAATATGTGCTTTCTAAAAGGTTTTGTTCTCTTAAAATTGAGAGGATATACTGTATTTTTGAGCTGATATTTATAATTGCTACGGTGTCAAAATTATTCAAAATACCCTTTAGTTCTTCAGCGGTTACAGTTGGAGGAACTACGGCTAAATTTTCATTATCCATGACAAGAGGGATTTTGATGAAAGAAGCTCCGGCACTAAAGGAATTTATTCCTGGCACTATTTCTAAAGGGATTTCTCCATATTCGGCTTCCATTATATCTAAAAGATAGATGAATATACTGTGCACCACCGGATCATCAGAAACAATAAAGGCTATTTCTTTACCTTCCTCTATAAGACTATGCATTTTCTCAGCTGCTTGGAGCCACAAATCCATAAATATTTGACACCTGCCCTTTATAGGGAAAACAAATTCCATGTATCTGACTTCAGGAGATTCCAGGAGGGGTCGAATAATGGATAATGCGGGACTTTCTGTTTCCTGGTCACTCCTTGTGGATACAATCACATCAACCTCTTTCAATAACCTAAAGCCCTTTAAGGTTATTAATTCAGGATCGCCTGGACCCACTCCTATTGCGTATAGTTTGCCTTTCAAATTTTTTCCCCCTTTCTTTTATCCTTTTTAAGGATTCAATATTTTAGTTTTAAGATAATTCTTTTAACCGCTGTGCTACATCCCGGTAAGAAGTATCCTCAGCCATAATTCTTTCAAATTCCTTTGCCGCCTCTTTCCTTTGACCATCAGCTAAAAGAGTTTCAGCAAGGGAATATCTAATATCTTTTAAAATTTCTGGATCACGATTCTTCCTTCGTCTTCTAGCCTTTCGTAAAACATCTATTGCTGCGGTATACATTCCTTGTTTCTTAAAAGCCAGCCCTTTATAATAAAGAGCATTGGTGCCTATCATGTCGTTATTTTCAATTCCCTGGATTAACTCAATGCATTTACTATATTGCTCATTTTGATAATAGAGTTCTCCCAAGGAAAGTTGAAGTGCAGGATCCTCCACTAAGGAGGATTTCTCCAAAAGATCTATAGCCTCATTAATGAGTCCGTTATCTTCCAGGATTTCTGCTGCCAGTAATTCTAGACCTAAATCATCATTAAAAATATATAAAGTTACATGTTCAGTAAGGGGAAGCAAGGCACCGATCAGAGTTTTATATTTGTTAAACATTTGGTTAAATTTTTGCCGATTGTTTAAAATATTTTTAATGCTGTTTAAGCGCTCCTTTTCATCATTGGTTATTAAAGATAACGCAAAGTAAGCATCAATGAAACTGCTGTTTATATTTAGACATTTTCTTATGTTTTCTGCAGAATCAGACTTATTGTCTTTAAGTAAATGATTAACACCCTGAATAAAAAACTTTTCATCTTTTGGCATAAAGAGAGATCTTATGAATCCTGGTTTTATTTGCTTCTGCTGTTGTTGCTGGGGATGAGTAGAACCATTTCCATCATTTTTAGATTTAGAACCTTTAAGGCTGCGCCTTTTTTCAAAGTAGAGACCTGTTCCCGGAATTCCTGCAGCCATTCGGGCTCCCCGGGGACCTATCCCCATCCGGGCCCCTCTTACGCCTCCACTTATGCCTAAACCGCTTTTGCTTAGGTTCAGACGCAGCCCGCCTCCTAAACTCATGCTTCGGCGGAATCTTAAACCCATATGTTACCTCCAATTTAATAAGAAAATATTTATTAATTTAATTATAACAGAAAGAGGCGGCAGGAAACAATTGTTTCCTGCCGCGTATGAAACATTAATATTGAATAAAGAGCTTAGTATTGTTATTTGTCCAGCAGTTCAGCCAATTTACTACTATCTGAAACAGGATTTAAGCATGTATAGTTTTCACAAAGGTAAGCAGTAGAAGTATCTTTATCCAGCTGGTAGTTTTTTAAATGGGGAATCAGGTCTTCTAACAACCGGTTATCACCATCATAAAAGACAGATACTTTCAAAGGCAAAAACCTTTCCCTTAACTCAGTCAACAGTTTTAAGGTAGATGGGTCGTCTTTTTTACCGGTAATAATAATTTCTTTTACTGGACCCAGAGAAAAATTAAGGGATCCTAACACAGAGGGAAAAACATGGGGATATCTTGATATTTGCATTGAATAGCTGTTGATAGTTTCTATACCTATCTTTTTTAGATTTTCGTTGTAGGTTATATAACCTATACGAAGAAGGTTCATAGATGCTATAGCGTTACCTGAAGGGATCTCAGAATCAAAGTACTTCTTTACCCTAAAAGGCATATCTTCAGTAACCTTTTTTACATAAAAGAATCCTTTGTTTTCTTCATCCCAGAACAAATCTAGCATCTTCTCATTTAATTCTACTGCTTTACTTAGGTATAATGAATCAAAGGTAAGTTCGTAGAGTTCTAAGAGCCCATGGACAAAAAAGGCGTAATCATCCAGGTAGCCGGCAATGACTTTTTCTCCCTCCCTGAATCTTCGAAATAATTCTCCATCTTCTGTTGTCATATTTTGGAGAACAAAGTTTGCAGCTTTTAACGCAGTTTTTTCGTAAGCAGGTTCTTTTAAAATACCGGCTCCCAAGGCCAGGCTTGCAATCATCAGCCCGTTCCAGGAGGTTAGAATTTTATCGTCTTTAGAAGGTTCAACCCTGTTCTGACGAGCAGTCAGTAAGGAGCTTCGTCCCTCCTCCAGTATTTCTTTAAGCTCCTTTAGTGGAATTTCCCTATCCTGAGAGAATTTATGGAACGTTTTATTTATGTGCAGCACACTTCTTTTTTCATCAAAATTTCCCTGTGGGGTAATTCCAAAAAAGTCACAAAATACCGTTCCTTTTTCTTCTCCTAATATTTTAATAACTTCACTTCTATCCCAGACAAAATATTTACCTTCTTCCCCTTCACTCTCTGCATTTTGGGCCGAATAAAAACCTCCCTCCGGGTTTTCCATTTCCCGAATGACATATTCAAATATTTCTTTTGCTGTCTGGGCGTATTTTCCCTCTCCAGTTACCTGGTATCCTTCAAGGTATGCTCTGGACAACAGAGCCTGGTCATAAAGCATTTTTTCAAAATGAGGGACTAACCATTCATCATCGGTAGAATAACGGTGAAATCCATATCCCAGCTGATCATAAATACCTCCTTTCCTCAAGGAATCCAGAGTCAGATTTACCATTTTTAAAGCTTTTTCATTACCTGTTCTATGCCACCATCTTAACAGGAAAAAGGTTTTCTGAGCTTCGGGGAACTTGGGGGCTTTCCCAAAACCACCATCAACGGGATCAAATTGTTGCTCTAATTGTGTATAGGCTGTCTCTAGAGTTTCATGGGATAAAGGGTAATCTTTAGTAAAATTATCTTGTTCTTCTTTAATGGTTTGAATCATTTTTTCCCCTTGGGCTACCAGGTCTTCACCCCTGCTTTCCCAAAGTGACTTGACTCTTTCTAGAATTTCAATAAGTCCAGGCTTATCCTTCTGTCCTCCCCGGGGAAAGTAAGTTCCGGCAAAAAAAGGTTTTTTATCCGGGGTCATAAAAACAGTTAAGGGCCAGCCCGCTCTTCCCGTCATCATCTGGCACGCGGTTATATATATTTCGTCTATATCCGGACGCTCTTCCCGGTCTACTTTGATAGAAATAAAGCTTTCATTCAATATTTCTGCTACGGTATTGTCCTGAAATGATTCTCTGGCCATGACATGGCACCAGTGGCAAGTGGAATAACCTATGGAAAGAAACACAGGCTTATTTCCTTCGCGGGCTTTTTTAAAGGCCTCCTCCCCCCAGGGAAACCAGTTAACCGGATTGTAGGCGTGCTGGAGAAGATAGGGACTTTTTTCATTTAATAAAAGGTTAGAGCTACCTTTTAAATTTTGCTCAACCATAAATTTTACCTCCCTGCTTGATTTTGGTTTTAGTATTATACAATATCGAATTTATTATAACTTTATAGCAGTACCGAGGCGGCTGTTTTTCCTTCAATGAGTTCCTTTTCTACAGTGGTTAGATTGGTTTTTAACATTTCTTTAAAATACCTGGAAGGTGATAAAAGCGGGAAATCACTGCCCAGCATAACTTTAGGTAAAACTTCAGCCGTACGGGCTGCTTCATACACCTGGGGATAGTATAAAAATGGTGATGCGGCGATATCGTAGTAAACATGGGTTAATGCCTTTTTTAGTTCCGGCATCAATTCATAGAAAAAAAGCCCACCACCCCAGTGGGCGTATATGATTGCAAGTTCCGGGTTATTTTCTGCAAACTTAAAAGCCCGGACAGGGCCTGTTTCTCCTTTCCCAGTATAATAATGGCCTACCTGCTCATTTGCATGCATTAGCACAGGAAGGTTCCTTTCCTTACAGATTCCCGTCAGATTCTTCATCTGTTTCTGGTCTGAAATGTCAAACCCCTGGGCATCAGGGATTAGCTCTCCAACTCCTTTAAGTCCGTTTTCATGACAGCGGGATATTTCCTGCTCAAAACCTGGGTCCAGGGGCGGGTAAACGGCAAAACCAATAAACTTGTCAGGATATTTTTTGGATACTTCAATAACATAATCGTTGGCTTCTCTGCATAGCTCAGTATCTCTTAATGGAAAACCAAATACTACGGACTTATCAACTCCTGTCTTTTCCATATCATGGAGAACATCTTCGGCCGTAGCATATTTAACCTTAGGCCCGCTGTGGATTAATTTAAAATGAGGTTCTGTCTCTTTATGTCTCTTAACATTTTTAATAAAATCTGGAGATAAAATATGTACATGTACATCAATTTTCATTTTAATCTACTTCCTTCCTAAATAAACTTTATCTATTATTTCAATATTTATTATATATTTCCTTTATAAAAATAAAAAGCACCTTAGTGCTTTATTAAACTTATGATTTTTTAAAAAAAATATTATAAACAGTAATCATATTATTTTTTAAATCCTTATTTATCTGTTTTTATCCCTGTCCATCCCTTTCTTTGCTTTCCATATTTACCTTGTTTTCCGTCTGGAGTTCTTCTGGTAGAATATCTGCCTCTCTAATTAAAAATATGGAGATAACACCTATAAAAAGACTTGCTATGGCTAGAGGGATAAAAGATATAAACAGTCCCTTTTTTAATAATAAAGAAAGGGCTGAAGGAGCTATAGCTGCTCCTAAACAGCGGAAACCACCAAAGATGGTAGTAAAAAGTCCCCGGTGCTCTTTTGATGTAATGGCACTGCTAATAGTATCCAGGGAAGGAAATATGAGCCCGGCTCCTGCCCCTAAAACCAGCACTATGGGCCACAGAAAAACATTGTGGGCTGTAAAAGGAATAAATAGAAATGAAACAGACATTAGTATTGTTCCTGCTATCATAATAATTCTAGGGCCAAATTTATTGTTCAACCATCCTGAAAATAAGGTGGTTGAGATAAGAGCTGCTATGGGAAGGGATAGCAAAAAGCCCCGGGCAATCTTCCCTGCATCCAATCGAGCATCTAAAAAATCACTCATCCAAAACAGTGTGCCTATAAGTAAAAATATACTGATAAAAGCAATAATTAGAGATAAAATTTTGGATGTATTTTTAAATAACTTAAGGGTTTCTATATTGTTTTTCCAGTTAATAGGCTGATTACGGGGTGGTTCCTTGATGAGTACCCATATAAGTATGGCTACGGGAAAAGATACAATAGGATAAACAAAAAATGGGGCATACCAAACAATGAGGCCTACGAAAGCTCCAATTAAAGGGCTGAACAACTTACCCAAACCATTGGAGGTTTCCAGTATTCCCATAGCTTTATTTCTTTCTTTACTTTGAAATAAATCTCCCGCCAACGCCGTTGTTAGGTACATAGGAGTAGCAGAACCTATACCCTGAAGAAGTCTACCGGCCAAGATTACCGGATAAGGATCTTCTATCATAATGATTGCCAGACCGGCGATGAGTCCTCCTAGACCATAAATAAAAAGAGAAGGGACGATTATCCTCTTTCTTCCCCAGGTGTCTGCCAGTAAGCCTCCTAGAGGGTTTAATATTGCAGATGGGAAAGAAACAAGAAGGACCAACAGAGATATTTCCGTAAGTCCTAAGTTTAATGCTTTTCTCATGGTGGGGAAAATGGGAAAAAGAATAGTATTTGCAAGAACACTAATAAAATTTGTGGTTCCCAAAGTGGCAAGACTTAATTTTGTTTTAATCTTCATTATTTCATCCCTAGTATCTATAATTTAATAAAGTGTAGTAATATTTTGTCTTTTTTTATAATTTATATACCAGGTTAATAATAATTCTAATCCACATCCAGCTCTACTATATCTTTGTCTTCAAGAACGTATTCCTTGGGGACAGCCTGGCCTTCAAATTTGGAAGATCCCCACACGTATGCGTTTTTTAATTTATCTTTAAAATCTTTGTGTATCCCTTCGGCTAAATCCAGTACGGTACTACCCCTTTTTAAGGTAAAGGGTTTTTCCATATCCGGTTCTTTCCCGGGAGCCTTACTGTATATTCGGATAACATCTAGCATGTTAAATATATATTCCTGTAAAAAATCCAGGCTTCCCTCTGAGGTGGAAATCTTGTGGATATTTATATCAGGATATATTTCTTTAACTATCTCTAAGTTATCCTCAGTATCTTCTAGATCTGACTTTGTGGCCACAATTAGATAAGGTACTGAATTGTCATCTTCATCTGGTGAAATAATATTTTTATTTTTTAAAAATGCAAAAGTTCCTTCTAACTGGTCCAGGCAGTCACCGGAATTACCATCAATAATTATTAGTATAGCATCTGCCTCTCTAATTGTACCGGTAAGTCCAGGGGGAATAACCTCCGAAGATATGGGAGGCGCATCTACTAACTGAATATATATATCTTTATAAGGCATCATACCGCTTAAAGGTACGTTAGTTGAAAAAGGGTAATCTGCAATTTTAACTTTGGCTCTGGTTAAAGCTCCAACCAGGGAAGATTTACCGGTGTTGGGATAGCCCACCAAAACAACCTGGCCGGCCCCCTGCTTTTCTACATGAAAGGGGTTATATGAGCTTTTACCCTGTTTTTTCTTTCCTTCCTTTCTGAGAGAAGCCAGACGCTTTTTAATATCACCCTGCATTTTTTCTGTTCCTTTGTGCTTAGGAATATTTGAAAGCATAGTTTGCAGGGCTTCTATCTTTTCTTCTGTGGTTTTGGCTTTCTTATAGGCTTCTTCAGCCTCATAGTACTGGGCGGTTAAATTTGCCGGCATATAGTGTATCCCCTCCTTTTAGGTTTTAATAGATAATATACTTTTTATCTGCTCCCTGATATTTTCTTTATGGCAGGACTGTTTATGCCTGACCTGTTTTTTATCTAAATACTTAAGGCCGGGGTGAATTTCTATTCCTGTTAACTTATCAAGTTCATCTAGTATTTCAAATTCGCCTTTTTTGCTGACTTCTTCTTTTCCTTTTAAAGCTTCCAGTACACTGGAATTAAATTTATAAGGATTGGCCGTGGAAACTGCAACCGCTAGATGTTCATCCTTTTCTTCCTCAACATAATCTGCTGAAACTTTTACTCCTACAGCTGTATGCGTATCCATTAAGTATTTATTATTAAAGTATACTTCGCTTATAGTAGATAAAGTTTCTTTTTCTGTAGCGTAATTTCCTACCATTATTTCCTGCAATTTTTCTAAAGTAACCTCATCTATTTTAAAATATCCTTTTGTTTTAAGTTCTTCGAACCAATCTCTTATTTTTCCCCCGTTGTGACCTGTTATTTCAAATAAAAACCTTTCTAAGTTGCTGGAAATTAAGATGTCCATTGATGGACTGTTTGTTTTTTTAAACTCCCGTCTCTTATCATATATACCAGTATTAATAAAATTTGTTAAAATATTATTTTCATTAGAAGCACATATCAGCTTATTTATAGGAAGGCCCATTAAGGAAGCATAATACCCTGCTAAAATGTTGCCGAAATTACCTGTAGGTACGCTAAAATTAATTTTTTCGTTTTCTTTTATTTCGCCTTTATCTAACAAACGCAGGTAAGCCCAGAAATAATAAATAATTTGGGGAGCCAACCTTCCCCAGTTGATTGAATTAGCTGAAGAAAGTTCGTAATTATTATCTTGTAGTAATTTGTTGAAACTTTCATCAGCGAATACCTCTTTAACGGTGTTTTGACAATCATCAAAATTACCTTCTATAGAAACTACAAAGGTATTCTTCCCCTCAGTAGTAGTCATTTGCAATTCCTGTACTTTACTGACGCCCTGATAAGGGTAAAATACAATTATTTTTAATCCTTCTACGTCTTTAAATCCTTCTAGAGCAGCTTTTCCTGTATCCCCGGAGGTAGCTACCAAAATAACTGTTTCTTTTTGAGAGTCCAGTTTTTTAACAGCCTTGGATAACAGGTGCGGCATTATTTGCAGGGCCATATCTTTAAATGCTGCTGTGGGACCATGCCATAGTTCTAATATGTAGGTATAATCATTTAACTTGTAAAGGGGTGCTATTTCATAAGTATCAAAATTATACTGGTTATAAGCATTTAAAGCGCATTCTTTGATTTCATTTTGAGAAAAGTCCGTCAAATAAAGACATAATATTTTTTCAGCTATCTGGCAGTAAGTTAATGAAGTCATTTTATTTAATTCTGTTTGGGCTATATATGGAGTTTTTTCCGGAATAAATAGTCCCCCCCTGGGAACCATGCCTAATTTTATAGCTTTGGCTGCCGATACTTTTTCAAAATTATCTCGGGTACTTATGTATAGCACTTTTTGTCCTCCTATATAATTAATGTATTTTAAGTCTAATTAAAAACGCCTTTCTATGAAAGGCGTTTACTTGTTGACAATAAACAAACTTTTATGTCCTATGTTGTTTTATTGCTACTATACCTCGACTACGTTAGCTGCTTGTGGACCGCGATCTCCTTCAATTACTTCAAATTCTACTCTTTGTCCTTCTTCTAAAGATTTAAAACCTTCTTTTTCAATTGCTGAAAAGTGTACAAAAACATCTTTTTCGCCTTCTACTTCAATAAACCCGTAACCTTTTTGATTGTTAAACCATTTAACTGTACCTTGTTTCATTAAAAAAAACTACCTCCTAATTTTGCCTATATGGCTTTTTCTTAGAATAATATTATCATTCTTTATATAGTATGTCAAATATTTTTAGTTATATTAATTTCAAAAGAAGTCTAACTATTCCTGAAACTAGATGTAATTAACGTTATGGATATTGGAAATTGTTGCCGCAATTTCTTTAAGAGCTTCTTCCTGGCTATACATCTTATAATAGTATTCTGTTAACATTCTTTCTGCGGAAAATTTCCATGTTGATGCAGCTATACTGTTCCTCATCATTTTCAACCATTTAGGCTTGTTGTCATAATAAGTTGGAATAACCTCTCTTAATAGAACCTGGTATAAAGAGTTTGCATCATGTTCATCCTGATTGCAACACTCATGCCCATGACCTATCTGCCAACCATTAATTCCATGCTTGCAGGCTTCTGGCCACCAACCATCTAGAATACTTAAGTTTAATACTCCGTTCATTGCTGCTTTCATACCGGAAGTACCACTGGCTTCTAGAGGACGTCTGGGGTTATTAAGCCAAGCGTCACAACCTCTTGTAAGCAGCTTTCCGATTTTCATATCGTAATTTTCAAGGAAAGCTACACTATGCGGATACTTATTAGACATTTCAATTATCCTTGGAAGCACTGACTTTCCTTCTTCATCCTGAGGGTGCGCTTTTCCTGAAAATAGAAGCTGTATTTTTCCTTCTTCCAAAAGTGGTTCCAGTAGCTCAGCATTTTTAAAAATAAGGTCGCATCTTTTATAAGACGTAATTCTACGGGCAAATCCTATTATTAACGAGTCTGGATTTAATTTATTTTTATTATTGCGCTTATATATTTCATTTACTAATTCTTTTTTTGCTTTTAGATGAGGTTCCCAGAGGTCATTTCCATTTTCAAAAGCCTCTATTATTTCAGAATCCTGCCAGGTTTTTCGATGTACACCGTTGGTTATAGGAATAATTGGAGAAGCATCTTTAATATGTCCCCACATTTTTTTTGCTGTTTCACTGTGGGTTTTGGATACAGCGTTAGTTTTTCTGGAAAGATTCAAACCCGCTACTGTTATGCTAAACGGGTCTCCACCTATCTGTGACATTTGCTCATAGGATAGTCCGTTATAAGCTCCTGTGCATCCTAAAGCGTGATGACTGTAAACTCCGTTACCCGCTGTTACGGGAGTATGAGTTGTAAATACAACTTGATTTCTGGTTTTATACCATGCTTCTTCAAAGCTTAATCCCCAACTCATTTTCTCCCGGATAAGTTCAACAGCACCCAGGACAGCATGACCTTCATTAAAATGATAGACGTCTACTTCGATACCCAGTGCTCTTAAAGCTCTAATACCGCCAATTCCAAGTATAATTTCTTGGGCTATCCGGTCATGTTCACTTCCACAGTATAACCTGTTAGTAATGTACCTGTTTTCTCCATTTTCCGATAAATTAGCATCCAAAAGATATAGAGGGGCATTTCCGTACTTATCAACTAACCATATTTTACATAATATATCTTTGTCCCCAATTTTAACATTTACAGTAACTTTGATATCTTTAAGGTTATCTAAATCAATATCTTTAAAGACATCATATGGTTTTCCGTTATCATCAATTAGTTGAGTGGTGTAACCCTGTCTCCATAGAATCCCTATGCCTACTAAGGGTAGGTTTTTTTCTCCGGCACACTTGATATGATCTCCAGCTAATATACCCAACCCACCTGAATAAATGGGCAGCTCCTCGTGTAGACCGTATTCCATACAAAAGTAGGCAACTCCAGGGAGGAATTGTTTATTTAGCATCTTCATCCTCCTTATTATTGTTAGCAATTTCAAAGTTTTCATAGACAAGTATAACATAAAGTTAACATAATGTTTCGATAACTTATTGTCAATAAAGGAAACCATATAATATAAATGAATTACTTTCCAGTCACGGTTTTTGGCATGAAAAAGTGACTTTCCCCTTTACCTCCCCCTGGACATTTTATAATTATTCGACGTATTTTATTAAATTCCTTTAATAAAATAAAAAAGCCCCGAATAATTTAAATAATTGGGGCTTTCGCTGGCAGTTTGCTGCACAACCACAGGTTTACCTGGCCTGTTTTTTTTAAGTAAGTATATTTAAAATCATTTTGCTGTATACCCTCCATCTATCATAATGGATGAACCTGTAATAAATGAAGATTCATCAGAAGCCAAAAAAAGGGCAGTATATGCAACTTCTTCAGGCTTTCCAGCTCTTCCAAGGGGATGAACTTTTTCCATTTCTTCTATTTGTTTTCTCCCCATTGTTTCTTCATCCAGCGTCATGGGTGTTTTAATTACTCCAGGACAAATATCATTAACCCTGATTCCATCAATTGCATAGTCCAGTGCCATGTTTCGGGTAAGAAGCCCTAACCCTCCTTTAGAGGCACAGTAAGCCGCGGCACCAGGAAAACCTACAACACCTGCTATTGATGAGTTATTTATAATTGAACCCTTTCTTTGCCTCTGCATGTAAGGTAGAACACCTTTAGAACAAAGATAGACTCCTTTGAGGTTAATGTCCATTACCTGATTCCATTCTTCTTCATCAAGTTCGTGTAAGGATTTAAGCCGGGCTATTCCGGCATTATTAAACAGAACATCTATTACATCAAATTTTTCTATAGTTTTTTCAACCATCTTTTTAATATCATCTTGTTTCGAAACATCTGCTTTTATGAACAAAGCTTCATTTCCATTATTTTGTATTCTGTTTGCAACTCCATTACCTTTTTCTTCATTCACATCAGCTAAAACCACTTTAGCTCCTTCCCGGGCAAAGAGTATTGCACTTGCCTCACCTATGCCTGAGGCTGCTCCGGTAATAATGGAAACTTTATTTTCAAGCCTCTTTCCATTTTGTCCCACTAGAAACCCTCCTGACAACATTTAATATAAATATTTATTAGCGTACGTAAAAAAATAAATATTATTTATGCTAATAGAATAATATCATTTAAAATAATATCATTCTGGGAAAAGAGAAGATCCTGCTTAAAGCAGGATCTTCTCTGAAGAATATCTCTAATGGTGTATAGAGCATAAAGGTACTCCTTCAGTTTCTACGTCTTTTCCAGAGTGTTTGTTTCTATAGAAAGGGCAATTATATTTCAAGTTACAGGAATCGCACCCTTTATTTATTTCTTTCATAGTACTTTTTCCAAGTTTTACAACAAAGGAAATAGATTTTACAGGAACCATTATTTTTGAAGATGTAAGGAAAACACCCAGTTCTTTACAAGCTTTGTCTAAATGTTTAAAAATGACATCCTGTCCTTCTACTGACCAGTCACCGGATCCTGGACTGAATCTCCTTGTAGTCTTATAGCCCTGGCCTTCTGCCAGATTATCTATTTCTTCATTTAAAAGGCTAGCTGTTGTCTCTACCGATATTGATCCTACGGCGTCTAAAATTGCAGCTCTGGTAGCCTCACCCTTATTTAAAAGTTCTTTTGCAGTGCTTTCAAGCTTATCCCCTATAGTAACTATTGCAAAGGCAACCCTGCTGGCATCTTCAAACATATCAATATTTTTAAATAGTTTTACAGATAATATTTTAAAGCTGCCTTTAGGGCTTATTAAATTTAAAGCCCTTGCTAATTCTTCATCAATATAGTTATTAATTTTTGGGTTGACCTTCATTTTTTCCGGCCTGTAACCTAAAAAGTAAAGTATCTTGTTTCTATCCATGCTGAGGCTCTGTGGATTCCAGTTAAACAAAGCTATATTTCCTCCTATAAAATAACTGTTTAGCCTGCCAGGGCAGTATTAATTACTGATACTGCTTCAATAGCATTTTCTGCGTATAAGTCGGCATTGATCTCTTCAGCAAATTCTTCTGAAACAGGAGCACCACCAAGTATAACTTTACAGGAATCCCTCATATTATTTTCTTTTAAAAGGTTAATTACTTTTTCCATTTCAGGCATGGTAGTGGTTAAAAGGGCAGAAAGCCCTAAAATATCTGGCTTATGTTCTTTAACGGCTCCTATAATTTCTGACGCAGGGATATTTATACCGATATCAATGACTTCAAAGCCGTTAGCAGTCAGGTTCATGCTAACTAAGTTTTTACCCAGGTCATGAATATCTCCTTCTACTGTAGCCATGAGTATTTTTCCCTTATAAGTTGGACCATCCTCTTTCAAATAAGGTTGTAAGCTCTGGATACTAATTTTTAGTGTTTCTCCAGACTTTAATACTTCGGGAATAAACATTTCACCTTCTGCAAATTTAACACCTACTGTTTCCATGCCTGCCATAAGCCCATCGTCAAGAATTTTTTCTGGCTCAAAGCCATCATCGATAGCTTTTTTAGTAAGCTCCTTAACTTTTTCAGTGTCACCTTCCTGAACAGCCATGCTCAGACTTTCAAAAATTGGGTCCATTTTCTCTTTTTTTTCAGGTTTATCTTCTTCAGGCTTGGGCACTTCAGGTTTTTCTTTTACTTCTGTTTTAATTTCATTAGCTTTTTTTTCATCCACTGCTTTTTCTTCTTTTTCAGTTAACTCTTTCTTTTTAGCAGCTCTTTTTTTCCTAAAAGCTCTTAAATAGTCTGCTCGCATTTTTTCGTCACCAAGAAGAGCACCCCCGGCAGTCAGAAAACTCATCATGCCTTCATCCAGGGGATTTAAAATGGCTGAATCAAGATACTTTAGAGCTAAAAGCAAAAAAGATTTGTTTAATACATCTCTGTTGGGCATTCCAAAGGACACATTGCTAAGCCCTAAAGTAGTTCTGGTCCTGGGTGATAATGACTTGATTTTTTTAAGCGTATCCAGAGCTGTAACGCTATTATTAACATCTACACTGATGGGTAAAACAAGGGGATCGAAATAAATATCTTCCATGTCTATACCATATTTTCTCGCTTCGCCAATGATATACATACAAACATCTACCCGTTCTTCTGATGTAGGCGGTATGCCTTTATCCGTAGTAGGTAGGGCAACCAGTTTTGCCTGGTATTCCTTTGCCAGTTCCAAAAAAGCAGTCAAACGGTCTAATGACTCATAGCTTATAGAATTAATCATGGCCTGGCCTTTGTGGTTTTTAAGCCCGGCTTTCAGTATATCCGGATCGGTAGTATCAATAGCCAGGGGCTTATCTACTTCCTCTTGAATTGTTTTAACGGCCCATTCCATGTTTTTTATTTCTTGATTCTTATCTGCCTTTCCTGAGGCTACAGAAACATCTATATAATGGGCTCCGCTGGCAACCTGTCTAGCCGCCAGGTCTTTAAAGAAATTTTCATCATGGTTCAGTAGAGCCTTGCCCACAGATTTAATTGAAGCATTGATTAATTCGCCAATTATTAAAATGGGTTATACCTCCTCAATAAAATTGTTTTTCTTACACTTACTTACTGATATTTAATAATATTCGCTGCGCTTCGGGTAACTGGGACCGTCCCCGTGGCACCGTTCATATCTTCTTTTCGCTGTAGTGCTATGCACAACCTTTTTACATGTTTACATGCTTTTATCACGTATGGTTTTTATGAAGGTTGTATGATTCCGTACTCATCATACCTGGACTTGATTTTTTCAAATACTTCTTTATCTATTTTCAGAGGTTCATGAGTTTCTAATACGGAACGGACTATGTCTCCAGCCCTTTTTGCTCCATCCTTAGATCCATCCTTTTCCCATTTCTTTCGAAGATTCCGGTCAGAAACTTGCGGCATGAAAAACTCATTCCGGCAGTGGTTTAAAGTGTGAGTGTTAGTTAAAAAGTTTCCACCGGCACCTACTTGCCGGATAACTTCCTCAGCCAGGGTTTCCTCGTTTACCTCAACTCCCTTTATAGCCCTCATGCACATTCCGATAATTTCGCTATCAATAACTAACTGTTCATAACAAAAAGTAGTGCAGAATTCTAAAAAGCCGGCAGCATCATGTATATAGTTAGCTCCTGCCAGAGCGGTTATCATGCCGGTAGCCATTTTTTCATAACCCGCCTGCACATCCGGAAGTTTGCTATCTGACATTCCTGCCGTGGCATATATAGGTACTTCATAATATTGAGCCATCTGGGCACTGGAAGCGTTTATTAGTCCCATTTCAATATTTCCAGAAAGGTAAGAACCTGTCTGCATGTCCATTGCTGTAGATACCGTTCCATATATTACCGGAGTTCCTGGGTTAACTAGCTGGGCAAGGACAATGCCTGATAGTGTTTCGGCATTGGACATTGTTATTGTACCAGCCAGGGTGCAGGGACCAGTAGCTCCAGCCAATGGTTCTGCTGGACAAACCAGGGGGATTCCCTGCCGTGCCACTTCCATGAGAAGCTCAGTATAAGTTTTATCCATAACCAGAGGACTCATAATACAGGTAACCATAGAAACTATAGGGCGCTCTCTCAGTGCTTCGGGGCCACCGGCTATTTCTTCTGCAATAGATATAACGTTTCTTATACCTTCTTTTGAATAAACCCCACCCATTATATGCTTGGAAGTATTTTGTAGTCCCCACCAGAATCTATTAACATCCACGTTATGACCTTCTACTTCCCTGGGATAAACAGGAAGCATAAAAAAGTGAATGTTGTCCAGATAATCTACTAGACGGGCAATATTTATAATGTCTTGAATGCTGGCCCTTCTCTTTTTCATTGTTTCTATGTCCAGTACATCTAAAACGGTACCACCTGTTCCCATATGGGTTCTTTTTTCTTCCAGGGTTAAATTGTTCTTGTCTTCCCTACCGTAAAGAACTACTTTTGATGGAGCTTTAGACAGAGCATCTTCCAGCATGGTCCTGGATATTTTAACCATACTGGTTTCATAGTTAACTTCAGCTCCGTTATCAGCAAAAACTTTCAACGCCTCAGGGCTAGCCACCTTAATGCCCGGATCACTCAATATATTCACAGTAGTTTCATGTATTTTTTCTATATCCCTCTTGGACAGAGGGTGGTAATGTCCTGATTGCAGTCCTTTCAATACAATAAACACTCCTTCCATGTTATTAAATGCCGTAATGATTATTAAGATTCAGAATATTTGGAATAAACATCTTATCGGTTAAGACTTAAAGCATTAGCTAAAAGTTATCCCTTTATACATTATGATTGTTACCGTTCCACTTTTCCAGAAGCTTTTTTTTAGAGTACAAAACATACTCTCTGTCATCAGTAAAAACCTCCAGGGTAATTGTGCCGTCGTAGAAAGACTTTAAAACATTTATCAGGTAATTCCAGTCAATGTTCCCAGACCCTATAGGCAGGTGCAGATCATCTATCCCGTTATTGTCATGGAGATGAACATGTATCAGCTTATCTTTGTATCGGCGTAAATAATCTACCGGATCACGGCCATAAATATTTAAGTGCCCTATATCCGCATGGAAATAGAGTCCTTCATTTAATTCTAGAAGCCTATCAATATTGTTGACATGATCATGAACTGTCCCCAGTGGTTCCAGCATTATTTTAACTCCCGATTTTGAGGCAAAATTCAAAATACTCTGTATAGACTCGGTCTGAAATTTCACCCCTTCATCTTCTGTAAACAGGGAAGTAGGCCAGTTTGAATGTATGGTTACCTTATCGCTTCCCATGTCAACAAAAGCATCCAGATATTGTTTAATAATCTCCACTGCACAATTTCTTAACTTTTTCACCGGAGAACCAATGGGCAAATACCAGGCGGTATGGCCAACCCAATCCAGGGAATAATAATCAAGCTGCTTTTTGATTTCCCCGGTATTGAACTTTCCCAATTCACCTTTATCCGGTTCCAAAAACAAATCAATGAAATTGAATCCGTTATTTGCAATCCACTTTATTTCATCTCTTATCTCTTTTCGGGGATTATTGGGAAATCCAACCTTCATTTATTATCACCTTTCAATTAAAAATTAAGCGGGAAGCAGTTGCCTATCACCACAACTGCTTCACCAGTTTTCATAACCTTTCTTAGCTAAAGGGATCCCAGCGGCATGTAAGCCCTTCGTAATCCGACGGAAAATGTTTCTGGAATATCCTGTAAAGATATAGTTCTGTTGGAGACTGAAAAGTTATGCCTTTTTTACTTCTGGGGGTTTTCTCAAGGGCTTCTTCATCCAGGTTATCCGGAATACACTTTTCTAACTGATCATCTACTCCTACACCTCGAGCAAACCTTAGTTTTGGACGCCAGGTAATCTCCGGGGGAAGCATATCTTTGAAGGCTTCACGGAGAATCCATTTTTCGATTGGTTTACCATTTGGCTTATAGACTTTAAGATCCAGAGGAATATCATGTGACATAGTTACTACCGACGGATTCAGAAACGGGGCATAGTAATCAACACTATTTGTCATCCAACCCCGGTCAAGTCTGCGAAGGGCCGTATTGTAAGCTACATCAACCAGTTTTTTGGCCACCCTTTCTTGTTCTTCAGGGTCTGAAATATCATCCAGTTCCCTGAAATAACCACCAAAGAGTTCATCGGCTCCTTCTCCTACCAGTATACTGTCCACATGTTCTTTTGCCAGACGGGAGTTATAGTAGTTTGCAATAAAGCCTGTAATACAGTCCTGGTCGAAGGATTCAAGATAGTATACTGCCTTAGAAACAATATTTTGAATATCTTCCAGGGTTATTTCATAAACATGAAGTTTTACACCAAGATAATCTGCCATCAGCTTTCCGTATTTCAGGTCTTCTCCAGGATTAGCTTTAAGGGTAGAGGTAAAAGCTTGAATGTTTTTGTTATACTGGTAGGCAATCGCCAGTATAATTGAGCTATCCAGGCCTCCGCTTAAAGAAACTCCACCAATTCCCTCGATATTGGTAACAATGTCTTCTACTGCCTGAATGACTACCTCCCTCACTTTGTTAAGGGACTCCTTAGAAGTGTCCCATTTATGGGGTAATTTAAAGCCAGGGGAAGGCTCATTAAACTGCTTTAGTTTTTCTTTAGTTGAATAGTAATGTCCAGGAGGCAGCTCTTCTACACAATCTGTATAGTCCTTCAATGCCTTAGCCTCAGAGGCAAACATCATACCTCCCTGGGGTGTTTCTTGATATATTAATGGCCGGGATCCCACATGGTCCCTGGCAATAATGCATTCATCTTCATCGATAATGGCACATGAAAAACTGCCTCTCACTTTGGAAAGAGCTTCTATCCCATGGCTTAAATATTGCTTCCTTAAATAATCAGTATCTGACATTTCCTGCCGGCTATCATCGCGATAGAGCATACCATCCATAATAACATATGGATGGGAATCCTGGCTAATAACCTCAGGGCTAAATCCAACACACCCAAAGGCAGCCGAGGTAGTAGTTTTTATGATGGGTTCGCTTGTCCCTCGATGCTTTACGGTTTCCAACATACTCTCTACTTTGTTTGAATCTATTTTTGTTTCACTACATCCTGATATACCTACCATGCCTGCCATTTGTTTTTTAACCTCCATTTTAAAATTTTTTAAAATTTACATTTGGCTTTTTATAAATATGGTAATACTATTTCAAACTATGGAATAACAACCGCCTCCAATCTTTCATCAACACGGGTTAGATCTAAGGGAGAATCAATTCTGTTTCCTGTGTAGAGAAATCCCTTCCGAAGACCTTTACGGGCTGCTTTCATAAAGACAGTACTACCTTGAGTCTGCGTTACCGCTTTCTCAATTATTTCAAGCTGTTCATTAATATTATCATCGTTATAGATTTCTAGAGGTTTTTCAACATGATTAATGCGGGCAGTCAATTCAGCTTCCATCTTGTCATCTACTGTTATGCCAAAATAGCCCAGAGCTTCTACTGTAGCATCCAGTGCAAGCTGGGAAACCTCTTTAGATTTATGTGTCTTGAACTTCTCCTTTACAATCTTCAGGGCAATATCATCAATTACGTACTGATAAAGGGAAACTGACATGACCTGGTGAAGCATTCCCAGCGCACTGTTAATGTATTGTCCGCCGGATGCTATTGTATAGGTCCAGCTTAACACCTTCTCACTTATTCCCTGTGAAGACGGTTCTGCTTCATCAGACACACCAGCAGTTGCACAACAGGGAAGATTGTAAAAGCGACAAAGCTGTGTGGCAAGGGCAACTCGCCGAATACT
>PWHX01000133.1 GCA_003555415.1 Syntrophomonadaceae bacterium
TACAACTAATTATTGTAGGATATATTCTGGTTTATATATTTGCAGTTAATCACTACCTTATCTCTATAGGAGTATTAATATTTATGGAGATATTTGCAATTAGAAATATTTATGCTCGGGTTAAATTAAAAATTAATTACCAGCTGCGTAAAGTCATTACCTTTGCCATGGTTACCGGTACCACCATAACTATATTCTATTTTCTATTGATAGTAATAAACTTAGATCCCTGGTATGAAGCACATTATTTTGTACCAATATCTGGAATGGTAATCGGAAATTCCATGACCGGGGTATCCTTGGGAACTGAACGCCTCATAGATGGCATTAAGACAAAAAAAAATTTAATAGAAAACTCCCTTATGTTAGGGGCTACTCCCAATAAGGCAACAAAAAATATTGTAAATGATGCTTTTACAGCTGCGATTTTGCCAACCGTTAACTCTATGGTGGGAATGGGCATAGTATTTTTACCCGGCATGATGACCGGTCAGATTCTGTCGGGAGTATCCCCCCTGACAGCCATTGAATATCAAATTGCCATTATGTTAGGTATTCTGGGCGGCGTGTCCCTTACAGTTTTTATACTGGTACAGTTAGGATATAAAACATTTTTTAATGAAAGAAGTCAACTTACAGATTGAGTTATTAATTCTTAGCACTTTTGTCATCAAGATTAAATTTTTTCAAGAGGCTTTTATAATCTTTGCCGTAAATTATTTTTATATTAACGTCAGGATAAAGTTCTTTTAACCTCCGGATCTTTTTATTCTTTTTCCATACAAGTTTTTGTTTCTGAGTAGTTATTTCAACATAAACATCCTGCTCCGGTAAATAAAAGTCAGGCGCTATAGCTTCCGTAATATTTCCTTCGCTATCCCACTCTAGGGGAAATGTTTTAGGTTCATATTCCCATTTTATTCGATAAAAATCAAGCATTTTGGTGAACTCTTCCTCGCTAGGATGCATAAACTCTGCATCTGTTTCTTCAGCTGTAGTAAAAGTTTCCGAAATTTCTTCATCTTCGCATTCAGCATCTTTAGAAATAATTTCCCTGTGTTTGGCGTGACAATTAAAAGCAGCAACAACTATATCAGCAGCTTCCTCCAGAGAAACTCTTTCTGTATTTATAGTCAGATCATAGAGATTCATATTTAGCCAATCTTCACCGAACAAATTCTTAAGATAAAGACTTCTGTCGCTATCCTGTTCAGCAACTAATTTATGGGCTGCTTCCTCACTTAAGTTATAAGATTTCTTTATCCGGCGGATTCTTTTACTTATAGGAGAGATAACTTTTACATGTAAAGAAGGCGGAAAATCTTGAAAAAGAATTTGCCCTCCTCTTCCTAGTATAACAAGATTATTGCGGATAGCTAAATCATACATATATTCATGCAAAGCAGAAATATATTGACTGTATTGTTCATTGTCACTCCCTTCTATAATCTTTTCGTCTGCATCTAACTCTGGTTCTTGAATTCCAAAATCAACCGACAGACCTTCAACTATAATGTTTTTATTTACCAAAAGAAAACCCAGTTTTTCAGCCACTAATCGGGCAATGGTTTCACCACCACTGCCAAATTCCCGGGAAACAGTTATAACGCTCATTTCTAACTCCCCCCAACATGTAATAAATTTCTATAATTCTCTTATTTATGCATTTTTACAATCTAATATATATTTAAATATTGTTACAAAAATTCCTTTATTATAATTAAAATAGTTACAAGATTTTATTTTTGAGTAAAAATTACTAGTTATTTGATAAAGCTAATTGTTAAAGGGTAACGATGAGGTTCTTTTTCCTTGTCATTAAAACTGTTACTTTTTTGAACAGTTTATATAAAGATGCTTGTAAAGGAAGGAATAGAAGTTAATAGTATGGAATGTGTAAAACAATTAAATTTTTTATAATCATTTAATAAATTATTTTCAATGTAGTTAATTTACAGGGGGACTTAATAATGAAAATTACTCCTTTTTTGGTCATGGAAGTTTTAGAAAGAGCAAAACAACTAGAATCTTTAGGAGAGCATATCGTTCATCTAGAAATAGGCGAACCTGATTTTGATACTCCTGAACCGGTAAAAGAATCAGCTATGAAGGCTTTAAATGAAGGAGATACCAAGTATACTCACAGCCTGGGTAAATGGAAGCTACGGGAAGATATAGCCCATTACTATTGGCGTATCTACAATGTAAATATCTCTCCAGACCAGGTTATTATAACCATGGGCTCTTCTTCAGCCATGCAGCTAGTTTTTTCTGCCCTGTTGGAAAGAGGAGGAGAGGTCATAATCTCCAATCCTTATTATGCTTGCTATCCAAATTTCATTCGCTATACAGGTGGTAACCCCCGTGAAGTAAAAGTATATGAAGAAAACGGCTTTAAATATCCTTCAGAAGAACTAAATAAAATGCTTACAAACAAAACAAAGGCAGTAGTATTAAACTCACCTGCCAACCCGACTGGGTGTGTTTATTCAAAAGAAGAGCTAAGAGAAATTTCTCAATTAGAGTGTTATTTTGTTTCGGACGAAGTTTATCACGGGTTGAATTATGAAGGACGGGATCACAGCATACTTGAATTTACAGATAAAGCCTTTGTAATTAATAGTTTTTCAAAAAAGTATGCCATGACCGGTTGGAGGCTTGGTTATGTCATAGTTCCTCCTAAGTATATACGATACATGCAAGTGATTCAGCAAAATTTATTTATCAGTACTAATTCCTTCATCCAGGAAGCTGGTCGTGCTGCGCTGAAATACTGTGACCATCATGTAACTTATATGGTCAAAACCTATAACAAGCGCCGTCTTTACCTCTTAGAAAGATTAAATAAAATGGGTATATCTACACAAGTAAAACCTACAGGAGCTTTTTACGCCCTGGCTAATGTTAAAGAATACAGCATGGATTCTTATTCTCTGGCTTTTGAAATCCTGGAAAAGGCCAAAATAGCTGTAACTCCCGGTGTAGATTTTGGGTCTAACGGGGAAGGCTATCTGCGCATCTCTTACGCAAACTCTATAGATAATATCACTGAGGGAATGGACAGGTTAGAATCTTTTTTATCAACCTAAAATACCGCTTATAAATATATAAGCAATAGCCACAGGTATAATAAAACGTATAACAAATGACCAGGCTTTACCCCACTTAAAATGGGGAGAGCCTTTTATTATTTCAGCCATAGCTTTATCAGTGCCCCACACCCAAGCTAAAAATATTACTGTCAACAGACCTCCCAGGGGGAGAAGAACATTTGAAGCAAAAAAATCCATAGAATCTAAGATGTCCATTCCTAAAATAATTTGATCTGACAAAATTCCTTTAGATAAAGCTGAAGGAACCCCCAGCATAAAATTTAAAATGCCCAGGGAAATTGCCGCTGCTGGACGGGGCCACTTTTTCTCATCAACAAAATAAGCAACTACTACCTCCAGTAAAGATACAGAAGAAGTTAATGCAGCAAAGGAAAGCATTAAGAAAAACAGGGAGGACCAGATCATGCTGCCGGGTAAAACATTAAATATGGCGGGTAAAGTTACAAATATTATACCTGGACCTACTTCAGGCTCAACATTAAATACAAATAAAGCCGGTATGACAATCAATCCCATTAATAAAGCTATTATAACATCACTTAAACTTATTAAAACAGCGCTTTGAGGTATGTTTTCCCGGGGAGATAGATAGCTTCCATAAGTTAATATTGCACCCATGCCTAAACTAAAACTAAAAAACACTTGACCAACTGCATCAAGGGCAGTGTTTAAATTTATTAAATCAAGATCAGGGCGTAAAAACCAAAGCACTCCTTCTGCTGCCCCTTCAAGAAGAAGTGTACGCCCCAATAGCACAAAAAGTATTAATATAATGCCCGGCATAAAAATTTTGCTCCACCGCTCAATACCCTTGGTTACACCATATAAAACAACTATTACCGTAACCACCATAAATATAGCCTGCCCTAGAATTGGCAATATAGGATTACCCACTATTTGATTGTGTGCCTGAGTTAGACCTTCCGTATCCAAACCGGAAAAAAAACCAAGCAAACTGCCTAAAAAATATATTAATGACCATCCTGCAATAACTGAATAAAAAGATAAAATAATAAAAACTGCAGCCCATCCTATCAGGCCTACTATCCACCATTTGCTCCCCGGGGCCAGGGTTGAAAAAGTGCTGACCAGGTTTTTTTGGCTCTTTCTACCTAGGGTTAACTCCGCTATAATCATGGGCACTCCTATAAACAATACTATAATTAAAAAAAGTAAAAGAAATGCTCCGCCGCCATTTCTTACAACAGCGGTTGGGAACCGCCATATATTTCCCAGACCTACAGCAGAACCTACAGTAGCCAGAATAAAACCTGAACGGGAATTCCAATGTTCACGTTGCCCTGCCATATTTAATCCTCTCCTTCCAACTACAGTTATATTTCCACTAAACTACCTGTATAATACCCTTTTTAATTCCTTAAAAATTAATGATAAAATAAAGGAAAACAGCCGTACTTACTGAATATGTTTTAAATGAATATAATGGAACACAAAATGGTAGACATAAAACATATAATAATGCCAGGCAGGTGAATAAAATGACAGAAGAAAAAGACAGGAAAAAAAAAGAGCTTGGTATAGTATCTTTCAAAAAAGACTCAGATTATTATTTAGAAAAAGGTAACCAATATTTACAGAGAAATATCTATGAAAAAGCTTTAAAATACTTCCGAAAGGCTGTAGAAGTAAATCCAGAAAATATTTCTTTACATTATAAGATTGCTTATAATTTAACTGAACTTGGCAAAGTCCAAAAAAAAGCAGA
>PWHX01000018.1 GCA_003555415.1 Syntrophomonadaceae bacterium
CGGGGTGTAAAGCTACAATCTTTGGGTTATTTTATACTTCCTTCTTTGGGTTATTTTATGCTTCCTTGCCGCGGGCTTCTTTCTTCCCCCCACCGGGGGGGAAGATTAAGATGGGGGGGATACCTTATTGGAGGTTGGAAGTCAGAAGTCAGAAGTTAGAGGTCAGAAGTTAGAGGTCAGAGGTGGGAAGTCAGAAGTAAAAGACGAGAAAAGCAAAAAGACTCTTACCGGTGTCAAGTGTGTAACTAGATCAGCCTGGTGGGGGAGGAATTAAAGGTGGGGGGGCTTTTCTTCCAACCTCTAACTTCAAACCCCCAATTTGGAGATACAGCCGTTTTAAGCGTTTTTAAAAAAATAATGATATTTCTGCCGATTCATGCTAAACTGTACTTAAGTGGTAATCCGGCACTCTACCGGAAGGGAAAATGGTGAAAGGGTTGCTGTGGAAATGAGCAAGGTAAGTCCGGTTTATAAAATATATACTTTGGGCAAGTTTACTGTTTTACATAACACAGACATGATTTCGGAAAAAAACAGGAACTCCAGGAGAATATGGGAACTGTTTAAATACCTCTTGACCAATCGCAAAAAACGTTTTTTGCCGGAAGATGTCCTGGAAACTTTATGGCCCGACCGGGAATACGCAGATTCTAAAACCATATTCCGTTATTACGTCCATAACATAAGGCAGGCCCTGGCACAGAACCAGTTGCCGGAAAAAGCTATAGACCTGGTTTCTTCGCAGGGGTGTTATTACCTGCAGGTAAACCGTGGCTGCTGGCTGGATGTAGACGAATTTGAAGACCTGTTTCGTAGCGCAAGTGTAATAAAAAAACAGAACCCGGTGGAAGCGATTAATATGTTTTACCGGGCTATTCATATGTACAAGGGAGATTATCTTCCCGAGGTTACCGGAAGCTGGGTTTTTCCGGTAAGAAATCACTACCGTTATTTGTATTTGCAGTGTGTTTCAGAAAACATTGAATTATTAAAGCAGGAAGGCCGGCACAGGGAAATAATTGAGTTGTGCAGGAGCGCTTTTTTAATCGAATCTTTTGAAGAGGAGCTACATCTTTCCTACATGGAAGCTCTACTGGAAGAAGGAAAAGCCATGCAAGCCCGGAACCATTACGAATATATAACCGCTTTGATGTACCAGGAAATTGGGGTCAAACCATCCCGCGCCATGCAAAAAATTTACAGGTCTATTAAAGAAAACAGCGAGAGCCTCCTACAAGATTATACTGATATCAAAGATATGCTGAGGAAAAGAGAAAAAAAGTCCGGGGCTTTACTCTGTGAACCGGAACACTTCCGTTTCCTTTTTGAAGTAGAAAGAAGGAGGGCGGAAAGAACGGGCACTCCTTTACATATTACCTTACTAACCTTTACTTCCCCCGATTACCGGGTGCCGGGCACAGAAATCCTGGAGGAAGCCATGAGCAGGCTCAAACAGGTGGTATTAACCGGCCTTCGCAAGGATGATGTTATATCCCATTGGAACGAGGTTCAGTTTGCCTGGCTTATGCCCGGCATGAATTTTGAACAGGTGGAAACCGCGCTGGAGCGGGTGAAAAACCGGTTTAATCAGTTTTACCTGGAAGACAGCGTAGTTTTACAGGGCAGCGTTCATTCATTCCTGCCCTGGGAAGATGAATGATGGGACGCCTGCAGGTTTAAACTTGTTTAAGGACGTAAATATTGCCATTTGTTTATTAGTTAACTCCCCGGCCTTTTCGGCTATTATTCCCCTCAACTAAATGTATTTATATTCCTGGCGTTTTTCCAGTTATATCTAAAGATGTCAATGAATCTTGAACTTACAACACTATTACAACGCGGTTTCAAGCCCGGCTAAAACGTTCTTCTGTTATTATTTATTTAAACAAACAGGTAGCGGCGCATTATTAAACTTATGCATAATAATTATTGCTTCACTGCTTGTTGTGATATTTAAAACAGTCAGGGGTGTGTTTTGCTTTTATTTTATGCAGAAGGAGGAAGCCGCGATGGATAAAAAGATTGACAAAAAATTTTACGGCAAATCTAAATCTGATGACTATGGGATTAAAAAGATGGGCGGTTCGGAGTTTTTAATCCGGATCATGTTCCGCCAGAATGCCAGCTGGCAGGGGGAAGTCCAGTGGGTAGACGAGGGTAAAAAAACTCATTTCCGTAGCCTGCTGGAGCTTATTATGCTGCTGCATGAAGGTACGGACAGGATGAATAATCCCGGGGAGAGCTATCATTTTAAATCTTGGGATGATAAAACTTTGCAGGAAGAAAATCAAACCGGGCCGGATAAACTTTAGTAGTTCCGGGGCGGAGGTTGTCTGCTGTACCCGGTTTATTATAACTTAGCCCGGTGGGAGGGAGTTTTTTATGGCAACCAAGCTTGAGCTCAGGATCAGGAATAGCCGAAGAAAAAAGGAAAGAAGGAAGTACTACCGGCTGGCGGCAAAAAAAGGTTTTATTCTTTTTGTTGTATTTGCCATGGTATTTTCCTATATTAATATACCTACGGCCTACGCTTATTTTAGTATAAAGACCGTAAGCGCTAATACCGCTATTTTTAGTATTGTAAACAGCAAAATTGTCCCTCCCCGGGCGGAAGCTGTTTTTCGTGATTCTTTTCTCCAGGAAAATGAGGATGAAAAATTGCTCCAGGAGAGTTTTTTTACCCGGTCTCAACTGGTTGAGGACAAAGAGATCCAGCTGGAGCTCAAGCTGGAGGATAGAGAGCTTTGCACCGGTGATATATATTTACCCTCTGTTACCCTGGAGTACCAGGGTGAGGGTTTTAGCCCCTTAAGGGCGGAATATAAAGGTGATGTTCTCTTGCTTGATTTTGACCGTGAAGAATTGAGTTTTGCTTTTGACGGTAGGGAAGAAAACAGCCCTCTTGGTTTTAACGTTACCGGCGAAGGGTACCAAGAGGGGCTTTACCGCTTTCAGTTTTCTGCTCAGGCGGACATACATCTTTACGGGGAATTTGAAACCAGGGTTATTGTCATTGAAGGCGAACCGTTGCTGGTTATTCCTTGCCCGGGTGTAACCGAAACAGTTAAATATGTTCTGGTGAACCAGGAAGGCAGAGAAATGCGGGAAGTGGACTGGTCGCTGGCCCGACGGGCTGACGGAGTAGGAATAGACAGGAGAACCGGATTACTTACAATAACTGAGGCAGCAGGGCCTGGAGAGATACACCTTGCTGCTGAAATAGAGATAGAGGAACGCCGCCTGGAAACTAATAAAACAGTGGAATTGCTACAGCCGCCGGTGGGTGAAATAAAGGGTTCCCCGGCTATAAATGCGCCCCTGGATTCCGGGCAGTACAGTGAAACCTATGAACTGTTCCTGCCGGAAGGTTTTGAAGCAAGCGATATAAGCTGGAACCTTAAAGAAATAATGGAGGGGGTCTACCTGGACCACAGGGGCGTATTAACTATTGCTGATCAGCTGGAACAGGAGAAAATAACCCTGGTGGTTTCTTATACCCTTGCGGGCCGGGAAATGGTGCTGGAAAAATCAGTTGATATATGCGTTTTTGAAACAGAGGATGAAACAGGGGAAGAAGAAGAAAAGCTGGAAGAAAAGCTGGAGGAAAAACAGGAGGAACCGGAAAGCACCGGGGATCTTGAAAGAGAAGAAAATGAAGAAGATACCAGGGCTGAAAAGGAAGAAAATGATTACCGGGATGATAATGAAAATGAAGAAGAAAGAGAAAGAAAGGCGAAAAAAGAAGAAGATGGTGACGAAGAACAGGAAGAACAGGAAGTGGATGAAGATGAAAAAGACGATGAAAAAGATGATGAAAAAGATAAGGAAGAAAGTAAAGATGCAGATGAAGCAGAACAAATAGATAAGGAAATTTATGGCGATGAAGAGGAAGAAGAGGAAGAAGAAAAAGAAGAGGAAGAAGAAAAAGTAATCAAGGAACCCGAAGATGATGAAGATGATGAAAGTGAAGAGCCTGGGGAACATACAGAAAAAGAAAGCAAAGAGGAAGAGCAAGGGGAAGAAGAAGAAGAGGAAAAGGAAGAGTATAAGGAAGTTGAATGGGAAAGCGAGGAGGGAGACGGCAAAGATGATGAAGAAGGGCATGATAATGATGAAGATAAAGCCGGGGAAGATGAAGGTGAAGAAAACAAAAGCAGCGAAGATGCAAATGAAAATAATGAAGAGGAGTGGGAAAATAAAGATGCCGGGGAAGATTTAGAAAACGAACCGGAGGAGGCAGAAGAAAGTAATACTACTGAGACAGAAGACAGCACAGAAGAAGAAACTGAAAAAGACGAAAATGATGAAAAAGAGGAAAAAGAGAAAAAAGAGGAAAAAAACAAAGAAAAAAAAGAAAACACTGAAGGCGACGTGGATAAAAGTGACAACCACACCGGCTCCAAAGATAATGAAGAAATAGATGTAGAAGACGGCGAGGCGGTAGAGGTAGAGGAAAGTAAAACTACGGAGGCAGAAGACAGCACAAAAGAAGAAACTATAGCTTCAGAAGTTTCAGAAGCCTCTGAAATAAAGCAGGGCTCTGAGGAAAAGGAAGATATAGAGGAGAAAGAAAAAATCTCGAGTTAAAGGTGAGAGAACACCCCCCTGCCAGCTTCCCCCCAACGGCAGAGAAGTATAAAATAACCCAAGGATTGTAGCTTTACCCCTCCGGTGTAAAGCAGCACCCACATTGGTGCGAAATATCTTCCTCCCCCTGGTGGGGGAGGAATTAAAGGTGCACATTGGTGCGAAATATCTTCCTCC
>PWHX01000152.1 GCA_003555415.1 Syntrophomonadaceae bacterium
ACTATAGGTACTGAATCCAGAAGTGTGCAGAAATTATTACGGAATCCTAATGAGAGAATACTTATCAGTAATGCTAAGTTAAACAACTCACAGAAATTTTTGAGAGCAATAGCAAGCCACTGGCAGAATAACGCTATGTTTAAGTGGTTATGGAGAGACTGGTGGCTGGAAAATTATGCAAGTCCGTTTCATAAGGCAGAGTACGGAGATAAGTTAGATTGGATAACCAGAGATACTCAAGACGAGTTTTCTGTATTAAGGCCGTATGCAGGTAGGGAAGCAAGTATTACCACAGGGGCTGTGGATGCCTCACTGGTTTCGCAGCACTATTCGACTATCATTGCAGATGACTTAATTAATCGTGAGTATGTTAGAACTA
Organism: Syntrophomonadaceae bacterium; assembly: GCA_003555415.1. Taxonomy (GTDB): domain Bacteria; phylum Bacillota; class Dethiobacteria; order SKNC01; family SKNC01; genus PWHX01. The sequence goes on from PWHX01000152.1 coordinate 380, forward strand.
TTGACATGGTAGAGAAGTCTGTTCTGTATTTTAAGGACATACTGGACTTACTGGACCCAGATGGAGAGCTAGAGATAATCGGCACAAGATGGTCCCATATGGACTTATATGGGTGGATTATTGAGGAGTTTGGGGGAACCGCTTCGCTTAGGGTTCCAAAGGATTATGTGGGCGATGATATCGTAGAAAAATCAGAGAAGACTCCAGAGTCGGAAAAGGATTGGATGATTTCTATACAACCGTGCTACACCAGTACTGGAGAGCCCATTTTTCCAGAAGAGTTTACTTCTCAGGTACTTGGGGACTTACAGAGAGTTAAGGGGCCTTATGAGTTTGGAGCTCAGTATGAGCTAGACCCGACTCCGAAGGAGAGCCAGAAGTTCCAAGAAGAATGGTTTAATAAATTAGACATACTACCAGATGTATCTAGTATGCAGATTTGTATAACAGTAGCCCCTGCTAAGTCTATCGAAGACGAGGCAGACCGTACAGCTATAACAGTATGTGGCTACGACGACTATAACTATATGTATTTCTTAGATGGATTGAACGAAAGAATCACGGTGGACGAGCTTCCAGAAGCCCTGTTTGAACTGGTAACAGAATGGGATAATAGAGGACAACATCTATTGCCTGTGGGGTTTGAAGCAGTGGGGTTCCAGGAGATTTATTTATATAACCTTGAGCGTATGATGATGGAAAGAAACTACTTCTTTGCAATAGAGCCGATTAAGAGGAGAAAGCAGTCTAAGGAGGAGCGAATACTGAGGCTGGTTCCACGTATCAAAAACGGGTTCTATATGCCGAAGAAACTTTTAAAAGATTCTTTCGGTGGTAGAGAAGCTCCATACGACTTATCTCAAAGGCTTCTGTGGCAGTTATTAAAGTTTCCGTTTGCAGGCGAAGATGATTTGGCAGATGCTCTAGCTGACCAGCTGGACATAGTTAAAGCACACGGTCTGCCAGTTTCTAAGCCACCAAAGATAACAGAACAGAAAAAAGATTTTGTTCATAGGTCGTTGTTGGAAGACAAGGGTAAGATATCCAAGTTACGACAATACAGTGATGCAGTGAGGTGATTTGGGTGGCATTTACGCTACCGTGGGTTCAGAAGAAACAGGACGCAGAAGAATATCTGGACGCTAGACGGCATAACTCAGAAGAAGAAAACAACTTAATAGATGAAGCTCAAGAGCGATGGCATATAGCCCGTTCAGAGAAATCAGACCATAGGGGTAAGTTTCTGAATGATAAGTGGAGAGAGCTAGACAAGGTATACAGGGGAGACCAATGGAAAGGGCACGTGCCTCCTCACAAGTCTAAGCCAGTGCTAAACTTTACTTTTGCTCTAGTAGAGTCTGTGGTTCCTAGAATTACAGATAACCGGCCAGAAGTTCTAGTTAAAGCAAGGCACGACCCGATGAACCAGAGGCTTGCCGATATGCTGACAGAAGTACAGACGTATCTGTGGTATACCAACCGTATGCAGAAGCAGATGGCTGATGCAGTTAGGATGTGTATGAAGTATGGTACGGTAATTCTCAAAGCTATCTGGGAGCCAGACCACCATGTTACAGATGTAGGAGAGGTCGTATACTCGATTGTTCATCCAATGAACTTTTATCCAGACCCTAGAGCTTATGAAGTAGACCAGATGGACTATTGTTTCGTAGCAGTTCCACGGTCATTAGAATACTTCGTAAGACGGTGGCCTGACAAGGGGCATCTAGTGATAGCAGACTCAGAGTGGGCAGACACAGAGAATATAGAAGGAGCAGACCAGACTTCGCAGGAGCAGTCGGCTCAGCTGTATGAATACTGGTTTAAGGACGAAGAAGGAAATGTATGTGTGATGTATTATGCAGGACATATAGTCTTAGACATTATTGGCGGTAAGTATGATGAGAGCTACGAGCCAGTATACAGGCACAATAAGTTTCCGTTTGCTAAGATGGTAGACTACCCGGCAGATAAAGAGTTTTGGGGCATTGGGGAAGTCGAGTTAGTAACTATGCTACAAAGACTCATTAACAGCTTTGAAGCACAAATTATAGACAACACCAGGTTGATGGCTAATGCTGAGTGGGTAGTTAATAAAGTAGATTCTGGACTCAAGGAAGAGGATGCCTGGATTTTTGACAATAGACCTGGAAACGTCATTTTTACTCATAGAGGTGGAGTAGATAAGATTCCAGGAACACCGATACCGAATCATATTCCAGAACACTTGGACAGGCTAATCTTTGCCATGGAGCAGATACTAGGAGTCCATGATGTAGTTCAAGGACAGAGACCTGTGGGGGTTAGAGCAGCCTCAGCTATCATAGCTCTACAGGAATCAGCTAACGTCAGAGTAAGACAGAAGGCTAAGAACATGGAGTATGCTTTACAAGACTTGGCTGACCAAGCTAACTGGTTAGTACTAGAATTTTACGACGAGCCTAAGAGTATCAGGATTAGTGGCTCGGATACACCGACTACTTTGAATGTCAGGGAAGCTCTGGACTCTTATATGGTAGGACAAGCAGCCGAGGAAGGCTTGGTTATGCCAGAAACTAGACCAGGAGAACTGTTTCCCGATGAGCTAGATGAAGTACACGAGGAACTAAGGTTCCCTGAGTTTGATATAGAGGTAGCGGTAGGGCCTAGTGTACCTCATTCACAGGCACTGCTTTATGAGCAAGCCAAAGAGTTTTACCAGCTAGGAATTATTGATAGACAAGCTGTTTTAGAAATCACTAACTTCCCGAACAAAGAAGAAATCCTAGGCAGGATTGAAGGACAGATGCAGATGGCAGAAGCTGAAGAAGGCGGGGAAAGAGTTGGTGAGAGAACATTTGCAGAAGGAGGACAAGGAGGTCCGCTTCCACCAGGAGCGGGAATGTAGAGGAGGTGAGTTGAGTGGCTAAAAAGAGTTGGCCTACGCAAAGCAAGGGTACTTTCTACAAAGGATTTAGTGGGAACGAAGGGCTTAGCCCTACCGAAAGGTCTATGCAGACTGTTTCTGCTTCTGCTAACAAGCAGGACTCTGTTAAAGGTAGACTCCTACACCCTGCTAGTAAGAAACTCACAGCGATGGGCATGAGAAAACCTAACTAACTTTTATCGGGCCTGACGAGGCAGGATAATACGGGAGCCGACGGGCTATAAACGGGAGTCCGACGGGGCTAAAATAATACGGGAGGTAAGAAAATGACAGACGAAAGATACGAAGAGTATGAAGATGAGGGTTTGGAAAATGAAGAGGCAGATGTTGAAGATGAAGCAACTGAAGATGAAGGTTCGCAAGACCAAACATTAACTTTATCGCAGGACGAATTTGACCAGAAGATTAAGCAGCTGACCGCCAAAGAAAGAGCGAGGTTTGAGAAGAAAATGCAGAAGTTGTTTGGGACAAAAGACTTAAATAGGGCTTCTGAATATTACCAAGCTGGATATGCAGTCTCTCAAGCAGCAGGAAAGCAACCTAATGAGGTCTTATCTAGGCTGAAGGGTCGACAGCAACAACAACCACAACAAGGTAACTACCAACAAGCTCAACCCGATGACGCAGTAATGGCTGAAGTAAATGAACTGAAAAGTATGTTGATGGAGCAGCGAGAGGAAGAAGCTAAGTCGCACCAGGAGCAAGAAGCAAAGAAGGAGTTCGGCAAGCTGTACGAAGACCACCAAGACGACATAGAGGATATGGCTGAAGAGAGGGGACTTTCTCTTGTAGACGCTGCAGCAGTAGTATTAAGACCTCAGTTGAAAGAGTTGTATGAAAACAGAACCACAGAGAAAAAGAAGAACCAACGAAGACGGAAAGTAGAGGGAACCGACGAGGGGCCTTCTAAGGATACGGACGTCCAAAATAAATTGTCGCCTGAAATGAAGAGGACAGCTCAGAGAATGGGTTTATCCTATAAAGAGTATTTTAACCACGCAAAAAGTACTGGACTAATATCAGAGTGAGGTGAAAGGTAAATGATTCAAGCAGTTATGAATTTAATCAGCGGGACTCCCCCTGTGGCAGCTCCTAAAGATGTCAGTAAGTATGAGGTAAACGCTGATACTGATGAAGGGGAAGTTGTTAAGTTGAATAACGATGGTACAGTAGAGCCTAGTGCTCAGGACTTAACAGATGCTTATGGTATTGCTTTAGAAGACGGAGAGTCTGCTACTGACGATGAAATAAGGGTACAAATTATCGTGCCTGGAGTAGTGTTGAAGGGTGAGGTAGACCAGGCTGTGACGGTAGGAACCGATGTTGGGCTTAATTCTGACAGGAACGGTTTCGACGACGGACAAACTGGGGCTATTGTAATTAAGTATCAAGCTGATGTAGGTAACTGGGACCACTGTGTATGGGCAGTTCCATATAACGGTTTATTGTTCCAGGATA
>PWHX01000119.1 GCA_003555415.1 Syntrophomonadaceae bacterium
GGAAGATTAGCCGTGTGGGAATGACAGACAGTTACCGTAGCGTTCTTTTGTAGAAAAAGGATAGCCATAGGTTTACCCACTACATTACTACGGCCCACTACCACAGCGTGCTTTCCTTTCAGGTCATAATTTATGTATTCAACATCTTCAGGCAGCCGTGAGGTGTACAAGGAATAAAAGAATCCTCACCTTTTACCATTCGACCGAAATTAACAGGATGAAAGCCATCTACGTCTTTTTCTGGAGTAATGGCATCTAGTATTTTTTGATCATCAATGTGATAGGGAAGGGGAAGCTGCAGGAAAATACCGTGAATTTCAGGATTGTTGTTTAGCTCATAAATTATATCCAGCAGATCATCCTCGGTAACTTCTGCAGGTAGCCTGTGATCAATTAAATAAAGGCCAAATTCTTTGGCTGTTTTTACTTTTTTATTTACATAAATCTCAGACACGGGGTTTTCTCCTACCAGAACGACAGATAGTCCAGGCAGTTTACCTGTCTGTTTTTTCAATTTAGTTACTTCTTCTAATATTTCCTTTCCCATTGCCCTGGCTGCAACCGTTCCTTCAATTAACTCAGCGGCCATTTAAAAACCCTCCTAAGCCTGTTAATGATAGTTTTTTTCTTTATTCTCTATTGTTATTTAAAAACCTTTTTAGGTTTAGGAATAAATTTTAAAATAACGGCACCATCCGTAATAAGAAACCCCAACAGCATTGTCCCTGGAAAGCTCAGGACTGGTAAAGATAAGCTTACCATCTTTAAAACTGCTTAACATATAATTCTTTATAAACCGGTTTGAAGCCACCCCTCCTATTAATACAACAGTACTTAAATCTGTTTGTTTTATAGCTGCTTTTAGTATATAGAGTAAAGATTTTGAAATTGCTGTTTCTATGCCCCTGGCTAATTCTTCCAGCTTATACCCCTTGTCCAGCTGTCTTTCCGCAAAAGTCAAGGGGCCTGAATAGCTGACCTGGCATCCCTTCACCGATACAGGTATGTCCAGGGGATGAACGCTCTTTAAAGCCAACTCTTCCAGATAAGGCCCACTGGGAAAAGGAAGTCCCATTTTAACACCTATCCGGTCAATAAACTGACCCAGGGGAAGATCTGAGCTCCCTCCGATTTTAGCAATCTCGAAATTATTATTGTGTCTGGTTACCTTCAGCAGTTCGGTAGTTCCGCCAGAAATATGAAGGGCTAAAAATTTTTCAGGCTTAACCTCAAAAGGATAAAGAGCCGCCCACAAATGACCTTCCTGGTGGGTAGTAGGATAGAAAGGAATATCTAGTAATCCTGAAAAAGCTTGGCCATGTTTTTCTCCTACTTTAAATACAGGCATGTAAGATTCTTCTAAAGGCCTGGGTTTAATACTTGCACTTATAGCCAGGGTATTTTTTAAAGAAACAGTTTTTTTTATTTTTTTTATCAGGCAAGCCATGTTCTGTATGTGTTGAAAAACAGCCGTTGATTGCCTTAATCCTCTTTCTCCATGCTTAACTTCCAATAATATTGTTTCATTGGCAACCAGCCTTTCCTCCTGGTCTATAACCGCCAGGGAAGTAGTATAACCGCTGGTATCAATGCCTAATATATACAGTGATTATCACCCCTGCCTACATTTTTTTAGGTAAGGCCACTTTTCTCCTTGGATATATTGTCCAAAATACCATTAATAAAGCTGGCCGATTCTTCACCCTGGTAAACTTTGACCAGTTCTATGGCTTCATTTATTGACACAACCGGAGGAATATCCTCCTTAAACTTTATTTCATAAACTGCTAACCTGAGCAAGTTTCTATCTACCCCGCTTAGCCTCTCTATATGCCATTTTTTTAAATACCGCTTAATGCAATTATCTATATATGCTTTTTCTTTTAAACAACCCATTACAACTTCTGTAACATAATTTTTTTCACTAGGCGAAAGCTCTTCATCACTATCACTATCCAGCATTAACTTTAAAGCCAATTCAGGATCATTTTTACCCATATCAACTTGAAATAATGTTTTAAATGCTAATTCTCTGGCTAAACGACGACTCACTATTTTACCTCCCTAAATGAAAAACCACCCAGGCGGTGGCGATTACTACCATGTATTAATTTTAGGTGGCCACAATCTGCTTAAAAAATCATCCCAGTTCTGACTCTTTTCTAAATGGGAGCCTATATACACACCAATTAGTATAGAGATTAAAAGAAACAAACCTCTGAAAAATCCGTACCTTAAAAACAAAAAGCCAATACCAAGGCCAGCCACAGCACCTATAATTTTACCCATATTTGTCAATAATAATTCATGCCATTGATTTTGTTCCATTTAACATCTCTCCTCAACCTGCAAAACTTCATCATGAATCTTTAGCAGAAACTTTTTCCACTAAAACTTTAACTTCCGAGACAGTAATTCCTATCATTTCTTCAATATGCTCTTTTATCGCTTCCTGTAAATTCCCTATCATTTCAGGAATATTCGTTTCAGGGAGAACTACAACCTTCAGTAATATGGTTAAACCACCCTGGCCGGTTGCAATCTTTGTCTTAATTTCTTTTATTTGCCTATTACCTCTGGAAACCCGTAATATTAAACTTTCTACAGCAGAGAAAGAAATTCTTATTTCCCCATGTGATCCCCCCTGGGAAACATACCTATCCAGTTTCCCTTTATTAAAAGCTCCGGAAAATATAGTTAAGGAGATTATGAAAAGAACAATACCTACAACAACAAATAAAATATTACCATACATCATTTCCAGGCCTGTCCGTATATTATCTAGAGGAATTAAAGGAATCGCTGTCAGAATCAAAGCTATGGCAACAGCTAAAAGAAAAAGGGAAATAAGAGCTAAGATAAACCTCTCTTTACTTTTCACTATTTAGCCTCCTGTTTATTTAAAACCCCCCTGATAATAAAAAAGGGGGTTAAGAATATTTATTCTTCTTTTTCTAAGTCCTTATCAAAGGCTACACCCTGGACATGTAAATTAACTTCCAGTACATTTAACCCGGTCATACCTTCAACAGCTTTCTTTACAGTTTCCTGAACAGCCAGAGCTACATCGGGAATGGCAACATTGTACTTAACAACTACATATAAGTTTATAGTTGCATCTTTTTCTCCCACTTCAACCTTTACACCTTTTGATAAATTTTTCCTGCCCAGCATTTCAGAAATACCACCGGCAACACCCCCGCTCATGCCTGCCAATCCCTCAATTTCTGTAGCCGCCAGGCCAGCAATTACTGATACAACTTCATCAGCAATTCTTATTGATCCAAGCTCATTAGTTTCTGTCATTTTTTCACCCCCTACGAATATGTTATCCTACTTATTTTTTTTTATTATAACAAAAACTATGGAAAAAAACAATTTTATTGTTTATTTATGCAACTTTTATTAATTTTTTGTTATTACCTTAATATTTTCCATATTTTCTTCAGTTATTTTAGCTACTTCTTCTGCTATTTGAAGAAATTGAGACTCAGATAACTCTTCTGTTTTTACAACTACATTGGCCATGCCGTCTTCAAAAAAGAACACAACATCCTTATAACCTTTTGCTTTTATCAAATTTTCAACCTTTAACTCTTTTTCCATGTGTACCACCAGAGATAACAGTTCTTGCTCTGCATCTCTTTTAGACTCTTGACTTGTATCAGGGTTGTCGATTAAGTCTTTCAGCATTTCTATTTCCTGGCTTCTAATCCTGTCCCTTTTCATACGGTATTCAATAAAATATGTGCTCTCCTGGGGCTCAATTTCACCGAGATTGGGGGATTCCTCAAATAAACCTTCGATTTCTCCTTCTTCCGGGTATAATACAACCTCTTCGTGTTCCTTTTCTATATTACTAACCATCCATATAAGAGATGAAAACAGTATTAAAAGGGCCACAAACCAGACTTTTTTATGTTTCTTTTTAAGTTTTTTCATTTATTTAAATCCTCCTTTTTAATTATTTGTCCCTGGGCAGGACTACAATTCTATGGGGAGGAAGATCTAAAACCGCTTTTACTGCATCTAGAACCTGAGATTTTTTAGTAGGGTTTTCTACTCCTTCTGCTACTATTAATACTCCTTGAACCTTGGGAGAGATTTCTTCAATAATTAAAGGTATCTCTTCCCCCTGACTTCCCCGTTTTATAACTACTTCTTCCCTTTTATTTATCTCAGAAGTATCCCTGACTCCACCATCACCATCTTGTTCCTCCGTTTCCCTTAAATTTTCTTCATAATCAGAAGCAAATACTTTTTGAGGTCCAGAATAAAAATTTATAAAAACAGAAGGGTGGGAAACACCCCGCACATAGCTTAGTATTTCTTCAAGTTCTTCCTGCAGTTTTTGTTCCGGTCTAACACTTTTTTGAATTATGGCCGGGGAATCTTCTTCCTCTTCTTTCGGAAATAAACCCTCTTTCTCCGTTGATGAAATAAAAGAACCAAAAACCATTAAAAAAATACCTAGCAGGGCCAAAATAAATAGTTTATAATCTGCAAATTTAAAAATACTTTTTTTCTCCTTATCTTTAACCTTAGTCTCATGCTTATCCTTATCCTTAAAGTTTACAAAAATAAAGTTTTTTTTAATCTTCTCCCAAAAAGATGCCATTTTATTCACCTCCACTGTTAATTTATTCTACTACCATAATAGATATTTGCTCCTTATCAAGGGAAAAA
>PWHX01000010.1 GCA_003555415.1 Syntrophomonadaceae bacterium
AGAAAATACCACATAAAAGGTCGTTCCCGTCCCCTGTTAATCAAGCGCTCCTGCAGTGATAAAAAATTATGGGCATCGCCAAAGTATGATATAAGCCAGGCCAATACCAGATAGCCCAGGGCAAAGCCAAACACGTGGATTGGCTGAATGCCCCCACCTTTGCTGGCTGATTTTTTTCTGCCCATTTTTGTTTCTCCTCCTGTATAACCAAAAATGTGATTATAATATTATTGTCGAAGACTTAAAAATCTTAAGAGGGCTTGGAATAACGGGAAATATCTATTTTTATGGTGTTCTATTTCGTGTTCCATTTCGTTAATCTCTATTTCAGTACTTTCGTCTTTTGAGCCCAGTATAAGTTGTGCTGCGCTTATCATGTTTTCTTCGTTCATTTTCAGGTGGGGCGAAACTCCGATGTCGTTAATTGGTTCACCTGAAGGAGAATAAAATTGCCTGGTGGTCATTTTCAAGACGCTGTCACCGGTGAGATTAAATAAGCTCTGCACAGTACCCTTCCCGTAGCTTGTCTCACCTATTAACAAAGCTCTTTCGTGGTCTTTAAGGGCTGCGGCAACAATTTCTGATGCGCTGGCACTGTACTGATTCACCAATACGATGAGAGGGTCATCTAATACCATATCCTGCTCGTTTGCTGTAAAATTAACTCGTTTATTCTTGCTTTCGGTTATTAAAGCTATTTCATCTTGAATAAGATAGCCCAAAATATTCCGGGCTCCATTTAAATATCCACCGCTATTGTTCCGCAGGTCTATTATCCATTTGTCTGCCCCTTGCTCTGTTAACAGTTCCAGCTCTTTCTCAAATAATTTTCCTATCTCACTCCCAAAACTATTAATTTCTATATACCCAATATCATTGTCCATTAATTCCCCTGTTACATTAGAGATATTTACTTCATCTCTTGTTACTGATGTTTCTATTATTTCTCCATTTCTTTTGATTTCAAGTGGGATAACAGTGTTTTTAGGTCCGCGTATAATACTTATGGTTTTTTCATTGGGTAAACCACTCATATCTTTTCCATCAGCCTTGATAATGACATCCGACGGTAACAGCTCTGCTTCTTCTGCAGGTGATTCTGCTATAACTGATGTTACTAACACTCCTTCAGTCACCATTTCAAAATAGATGCCAATACCATAGAAAGACTGATCTATAGAATCCTGGAAATTTGCATATTCTTTTTGTGTCATATATGTAGTATAGGGATCGTCAAGTCTTTCAAGTATTTCCTCTATAGTATCTCCTTCCAAAACTTGAGGATTCACAGGTTCAAAGTAATGGTTTTCTAACAAAGTCTTAATCTCATCGGCTACATCTGCCTGGGCAAAAGTGGTAGTGCTGGCAGCTAGCGAAATGCAAGTAAATGTTAGTACTATTAAAAGTTTAATGGTTAATAACCTTTGGAAATTAAAAATCCCCACAAAATGTTTCTTCATCATTTAAGCCCTCCTGGCGCACAAATAATACCTCATAAAATAATATTTTCTACAATGATTTACGGAGTCCTGCTATAAATAAAAAAGCCCCCGCCCACAGTTGTGGTAATATATGCGTTAAAATAGTCCCTTTTCCTTTCAATAGACAGAAAAAGGGACCGTAGACTCTTCGGTTCTAACATATTTCTGCATCAAGGCCAGTTATTTATTTAAGCCGTTGCAAAAGGTTTAAATAGTACATTTTCTTTTTACAGATATGAAAAATATCCCACATCCAGTCTTCATACTGTCCTGAGTGGTCCACGTCCATCATAACTTCAGGTTTCAGTTCTATGTGTAATACAAGCTCTTCTTCAAAGTCATTTACACTTAACTCTACAGTTTTTGTTTCTCTACCAGGAGAACTAGCTGTAATGTAATATGGTTCATTATTTATCTCTGGCTGATTACCGGGCAGTACATGCCATTCATAATTTCCATATACATTAATAAAGGTTTTCTGTTTGCCTGTAATCCGTTCCCCGGAACGGGAACCTGCCAGTGGTGCTTTAACCTCTAATTCCATCTTTAATTTTGCCTCTATTTTTTCACCAGTAATCTTGTCAGTAACACTTCCCTTAATAATCCCGGAATAATCCCTGGCTTTTTCAATGCAGTGAAGAAGCGCTGGCAGATTCTTCTCCCAGATCTGGTGGTAACTATCTTCATAGGGTGGAATAAAAGAATCTCCGTATTCAAAGCAAAAGATAATTCCCCTTAGCTTACCATAGACCCAGTCATTTTTGTCCCCGCTAACCTGATAGATTGTTGTTTTAGTAGGACCATCTTTATAATCATTCCATTCTGCCATTTCCCTGGCCATCAATGCTGGTAGAGGGTCATCTATAAGCTCTTCCTTATAACCCCAGGGATAAAGGATTAACCGGCCGTAGGTATGACCTGTTACCGAAGTAATGACATGCCTGTCCAGGTAAAAGTCCCTTATAGCCCGGGTTTCAGGTTCGCTAAAGGGCTCAGGCCCCCGGTAAGTATCTGAACCAGGATTCCCCGATGAACCTTCACCACCCCAGTAATAAGAATAATTCCTGTTCAAATCAATCCCGTAAGTACCGTCTCCAGTATCCCTTCTATTTTTTCGCCACATTTCATACTCATTCTGTGAATATATAAACCCGTCAGGGTTAACCATGGGGATAATCCAGGTTCTTATGTCATTTACTATAGAGGTTATCTGCTCATCATGCTTGTAATTCTCCAGCAGGTACCAGGCCATGTCCATGGCAATTTCCCCGGAAGGCCATTCCCTGGCATGATGCATGGCTGAATGGACAGATTCTGGGCGGCCATCTTTATTGCCAGGATCCATACTAATTTCAAGGGCATATATAGGCCGTCCTTCGACAGATTCCCCTATTTCATGAAGCTTTGCCATTTCAGGATATAGGCTTTCCATCTCATGTAATTCTTCCTGGTAATCTTGAAAGGTCCTGTAATCTGCTGTTGCCAGAGGAACTTTTCCTTCAGCAGTTCCGGCATTTACTGGAAAAACAATAATCAGTATTATTATTAAGTACAGCCAATACTTTTTATTTATCAGCAATTCCCCCTTCCCCATTTTAGCCTATTTTTTCTTTTCTTCTACTTTTAGCATGTTTTTTCCTTTTTTATCTTGCTGCTATTTGCAGTTTAATAATAATTAAAATACAGAAAAAAAGAAATTTCCGGGTAAGTAGTTCTTTCCAGGAACTTCTTTATTGGTTTTTATTAGTTCTATTCCAGGGCCTGCCTTCTCCTGTTTCCTTCTAAACTACTTAGTTTTCCGTTCCAGTAACTTCTATACTCAGTTCAGATTCTATAATTACTCCGTCAACTCTAAGTGAAACAATTCTTTCACCATCTTCCCTTATAACACGGTAGGTGTAAGTGCCATCTTCGTGATCAGTAAAATCTAAAATTTCAGCTTGATCCGGGTTATCATCAATTTCAGTTAACGTAGCCCAGATTTCTTGATCCATGCTTAATTCTACATCATCCATGGTAAACCCGCTTATACCGTTTCCAAACTGATCCTGAACATCAAGTGTCACTTGGGCACTGCCGTCTTCATTGTCTGCGGCGGTGGCGCTGCTGTTATCGGCATCAACTGATTGAGTAATTACAGCTTCTAAATCTTCTTCAATGACCACCCCATCAACTCTGAAAGAGAGTATTACGGTTTCAAATGGTCGAGCAATTCTATAAGTATAGGTTCCGTCTCCGTCACAGGTAAAATCAGATATTGTTATATTCGGGTCTTCATTAATTGTTGTCAGTGAACCCCATTCCTCAGCTAATTTAGATTTTACTTCAATATCATCCATGCCGAAACTGGTAATTCCATTATCCTCACTATCTCTAACAACAAGAGTTACAATAGCAGTTCCGTCTCCCTGGTCCTCAAAGTTAACATAGCTGTTGTCCGGTTCCACAATAGGATCCTCATCAATAGGATCCTCATCAATAGGATCCTCATCAATAGGATCCTCATTAACAGGTTCTCCTAATGCCCTTTCCAGCACTACCACTGTTTCGGCCCGGGTAATTCCATCCAGGGGTTTGAAAGTAGAATCAGGGTAACCCCCCATATATTCACTGGAGACTACGGCATTTACTTCTTCCATGCTCCAGGAGGCAATATCTAAGGAATCCTCAAAAGAATCCACAGCGCTTTTATCTTCTATTTCTTCTAACTCCAGAAGCCTGAAAAGTATAACTGCTACTTCCTGGCGGTTTATCTCCTTGTCGGGGTTCATATTGCCGTCAGCATCACCTTTTATGTAGCCTGCTTCTACAGCCCTGGCTATTTCATCATAGTACCATGCCTCTTCTTCTACATCCAAAAAATCAATAACTGCTTCGTCTTCAAAATCCTTAGCCCTGTTTACCATGGTCATGAACTCGGCCCTTGTTACACTTGTATCAGGCCTAAAACTTCCATCATCGTAACCCTTAACAATCTCCTTATCGTGCATCCTTTCGATATACTCTTCAGCCCAGTGTCCTTGAATATCAATGTAAGTATCTGAAGCGCTTACTGCAGCAGCTGCACAAAGAACAAATATTATTATAAAAACAGGTATTACTGTTTTCTTATGAAAACGTGATATCTTCAATTTTTTTGCCTC
>PWHX01000130.1 GCA_003555415.1 Syntrophomonadaceae bacterium
ACCACCAGCCAGGTCACCGGCCTGGTTTCATCACCCGGCTCGCGGGTATAATCATCGCCGGTTCTAAACTCCCACTGCCAGGAGGGATCCACCACCCGGTCGCCGATTCTAAGATCGCCTATGGTTTCGATGTCATCAGGTTCATCTGCAGTTTCAAATTGCCACAGAGGGCTTTCCCTGGTTACACCAAAATCATTTACCGCCTCTACTTTCCAGTAATAGGTGGTTCCTGCTTCCAGGTTCTCCATTCCAGTGAATGGTTCTATGGTTACTACCTCCTGATCTGCTGGATAAAAATCAGTAGTTTTTTTAAGCGGTGGAATTTCTTTGGTGCCAAAATAAATTCTGTATCTAACTTTGCCTGCATGATCATCGCCCCCTTGCCATTCAAGGGCAGGTTGTAAAGACTCCCCAATACTTAAGTTTACAGGCCGAGGGTCAAATGGCTTGCGAGGAGCTGCAGTATTCACTATTTCATCTATTTCCCCGTCACCGTCATAGTCCTTTTCTATGGTGATGCTTTTCTCACCGGCAGAATGAGCTCCCCAATCAATATTGTAATGATGTCTTTCATTAAGTGAAGTTGAAACTTCTGTTAGTGATAAACTATCGGGGTTGCCATCTTTACCTCTGCGGGAATAAATTGAGAGTTCATAGGTGCCGTCGTCCGTCCCCGTCAACTCTCTTCGAAATTCCTGTTCAGGTTCATAGATAAGAAGCCTTTTTTCCTCGGGGAAGTATACGGAACTATCGATTTCTTCAACAACTTCACCGTCAACTACCCCTGAAACATTGTTGTCTTCATCGTAGACCTGTAGCTCAACAGGACTCCCATATTGAATTTCTTCTTTTTGATACAAAGCCGTCCTGTAGTACTGACTAAGCAATTCATTAATTAAATCTTTTACCCTTTGACGGACCTTACTTCTATAATTGCTGTCAATTCCTTCTCCTGTTTCAACTCGAGAGTCATATTTATCTATCACCACATCATATTGGCTTGTAACTTCGTCTATAATTTTATCTACCTCATCTGATTCGATCTCCTCATACTCATTAAAACCTACTCTTTCTCTAATATCTTCCCTAAAAGCTCTTTTTATACTGCTATCTCTGTCACTAATATCACCATGCACATGTTGTAAAAACCCAACCCTGTAGTTCAGATTACTCCAGTTCTCCACTGATGCTTCTTCAAGCTCATTCAACTTTGAATGGATTTGATATACGGTATAACCCATTTTAAGTGCTGGATCAAAATAACCTGCAATCTTACTTATAGCAATCCCATCTATAGTTGGAACCATCCCTATAAATACTTGGCTAATAATGTCTTGTACTCCAGTGCTTCTTATACTTCTTTCAGCTGCTGGGGGTAAAAATGGATCACCTTCAAACCGGTAAGAATTGTGAACCATAGTTTCTTCTTCAATCATGCTTAATATATGCATTTCATAGGTATAATCAGACTGCTTAACAAAGTCAATATCATTGGGATCAAGCCAGTCTAGATTACTAGCAGCATTATGCATCGCTCTCGGATCTATTTCTTTTTCTAAAATATTAACAACATCATGGGCAGTATAGTTTTCATCGACCCAGCTCAATGCATCTCCCCCGTCTAGCTCTCTCACCCAGTCATCTATTTCGTCCAAATTAGAAAACATCATTACCCACCAATCTGGTGGCCAGTTGATAAATTCCGGGGAAAGAGATTTCTCTTTTTCATCACCAGAAAGGTTAATTAATGTATTTATCCACCTGCTGTATGATGATTCAGCTACATAAACATCTTTATCTATTGTCGAAAAGCCGCCTTGACTATCAACAACAGTTAGAGTGATGTTATGGGTGCCTTCAGGCAACCACCAAATATTCAATTCCGAGTTTTCCTTACTCCTTTCTATCATTCCATCTCCCGATAAATCCCAGTAATAATGCAGTATTTCCCCTTCAGAATGATTAGAATATGAATTTCCAGCATCTAATGTCAGGTTGCCAGATAAGTTGCTAATAACATTAATTTCTGCATGCGGTGCTTCCATAGTCGTAAAGTTACTAGCTTCAGACCATTGCGACCACTTACCCCGATCGTCTTTGTATCTTACCTTCCATTCGTAAGTGGCAGCGAATTCCAGGTCATCCTCAACAACTGAGTATTCCTCTAAACAGGCATAAGTTGTTGTATCAAGAACAAGGTTGCCACTGCTGTCAGTGATAGTCCACTGGGAGGCAGTGTGTTCCGCTGCTGGATCGGGGTGAATAAACTCCGAAGCTGACAATTCGGGTTCAAGACAAGCCTGGGTGGCTCCATCATGCGGTTCTTGATTAACTGGTTTATTTGGATCCTCTTCCGGAGGTATTTCGTCGTCTTCATCCTCGTCTTCTTCCACAATGGTCAGTGTATGAACAGGTGACCAAGAAGATTCCTTTGCAGGGTTTGCAGCACACCTTGCTTTCGCCTTGATTTGGAAGGAGCCAGGTTCACTCCAAGTCATGTTCATACTAGTAGAGTCAGTCCACAATGAAATATTTCCGTCACCCCAGTCAAAACGATATTCAACATCATGACCGGCACTACAACTTGCCCCACCAGTATTGTATACAGCACTAAACAAACCTGCCCTGTCAAGTTCTCCGTACTCAGGTCCTGTAGGTTTATCTGGCCTGGAAACATTGCAGGATTCTTCAGGTTCTTCAGTGGTAAAACTTCTTGATTCATAATCTTCGCTGATACCACCTTTGTTTTCTGCTACCACTGACCAAACATGTAACTCTCCCTCTTTCAACTCATCAGCAAAGGACAACGAGAAAGATGTATTGGTAGTTTCCTTGATAATACCCTCTTCACCAAGGTAGTCAGCAACTATTATGAGATAATACTGATCAACATTATTTACAGACTGCCAGTTAAATGTAGGGCGAGTTGAAACTCCTGTGGCATTATCTGCGGGGCTAGTGAGCGAAGGTGGTTCAGGTGGCTCAACCACCTCTATATTGGCTGTATTTGCAAACCACCCTCTTTGACCACTACCATCTATTTCTACGTACCACCAATAAAAGCCATCACTAAAAGTGCCATTAAGGCCGTTGTTTAGGATTTCGGCATAAGTATTTACCGGGTAAGTCTCTATTATAGAATATCCCGTACCAGGACCTGTACGCATATTCATACTACCTGTTGTCACAAGAACAGCACCTTCTTCGAACCCGGAAGGTTGAACACTCATAAGGCCATCTTGCTCTGCTCCTTCCGTTACAGCTTCATCTAAACCGATAATCTTTGAATTTAAATTTTCTTGTAAGGAATTTTGATCGTCTTTACCTTCGGCCAGAAGTAGTTGAGGTGTAACCAGAAGCAAAAATATTAACAACATAATAAAAACTAGCGTCTTGTTTGACACAATAGTAATACCTCCATCCAGTAAGCTATTTTTTAGTTCTTTTAATTAACATTTGCTTTATCCACTATCCTGATAAATGCGGTGCATTAAGCAACGATACTTGCGGCTATAAACCACCTGCCTGCTTTTATATTTATTTTTAGAATTTTACAACCTCGTTGATGATACAGAAAGGCCTGGATTAGCTTAATTATGCTTCTCTTTAGATTAAGCAAAGTGTCCCGTGAAAAAAAGTAAGCCGTTAACCTTCCAGGATCAAGCAGCGTAATAGAATAAACCTCACCTGAGTTTTAAGCTGTCAGCATTCATGGTGATGAATCAAAGTGGGGTCAAGTGACTAGCTTTGCAGGGCAACAAAAAAACCCGCTCCGGTAACCTGGCTGTCATAGCTCTAATGAAGAGCTTTAGACCCTTTGGTTTTGCGTCACCGCCTTTCGGCGGCTTTGCTTTTTTCATGCAGGCTGATCTGTTTAGTTACCTATAAAGTTTATAGTACTTGAACAGGCAAGTCAAGAATATTGTGATATTTACATGAAACGCGGGGGTGAAACGCGGGGACGGTTCCGCGTTTCACCCAGAAAAGATTTTTTTAGCATTTTCTTTGTAGAAAAGGATAGCAGCACACCCTGAAACGCGGAACCGTCCCTGCGTTTCGCATTTCGCGTTTCACTTTAGGTCCGGTAGATTTTGCTGGTGCTAAAGCCGCTCAGCCGGGATAATTGCCGGTAGGAACTTCCCTCCAGCTCCTTCATATATTTTAAAATTTTTCGCTGGGTTTCTATCTGCTCATTTTTAAGCGTTTTTAAATCCACATCAAACTTGTCATGCACCAGCTGCCTGATTTCCCCATCCGATAATGTCTTGTTTTCTTCATTCATATCCAAACATTGATCGTTGTTTGACAACCGGTTAAACTGATCAAACAGCTCCAGGGCTCTTTTTTTATCTTGGGCAAACAGCGAGAAGACGTAATCAACATCGACCAGGAAGGGTTGCCCCAGGTATTCCCGGTAGCTGCTCCACTTGTATGCATCTATATTTTCAACCAGCCCTGCTTTTAGAGGATTCTGGTGGATGTACCTTAAAGCGGTTAAGAAATAAGAGTCGTCTTCCACAGGCTCGCTTTTATAGCGATCCTGGAACAAATGCC
>PWHX01000069.1 GCA_003555415.1 Syntrophomonadaceae bacterium
TATTGTCCTGCTCTCCGGTAACTAACAGTACCTTTTTCCCCGTATTTAAATTTTTTAAAATATTAAATATTTCTTTTGTTTTGGGCTCTTCTATGGTCAGTTTTTCTAGAACTACAAAAGACCCTGCCTTAACTTTAGAAGTTAGAGCTGACTTAATAGCATTTTTTTTGGCTTTTTTGGGTATGGTATAACCAAAGTTACGCGGCTTGGGACCAAAGGTAACGCCACCACCAACCCAAAGGGGTGAACGAATAGTTCCATGTCGTGCTCTACCTGTACCCTTCTGTCTCCAGGGTTTACGCCCTCCACCGCGGGCTTCAGATCTGTTTTTAACTGCAGCAGTTCCCTGACGCCTGTTAGCCAGGTGCATCAAAACTACATTATGCAGCAAAGCCTCATTAACTTTAACATTAAAAATATCCGGGTTTAGTTCAACTTCTCCAACATTATCCCCTTCTGTATTGTATAAAGTAACCTTAGGCATGATTTTCCTCCTTTCCTACCTTGAAGTCACTACCCGATTTTTTTCTTAATTGCCTCTTGTATGAGAAGCGTAGTACCTCTGGGTCCCGGCACAGCACCTTTAATTAAGATAATATCTTTATCCGGGTATATTTTGACCACTTTTAAGTTCTGTACGGTGACTTTATCGGCACCCATTCTTCCCGGTAAAGCACGACCTTTAAAAACTCTGGACGCATCCACCGCCCCTAAAGCACCTGGCCCCCTGTGATGATGAGAACCGTGGGTCATAGGTCCACGGCTTTGACCATGCCTTTTAATAGAGCCGGCAAAACCTTTACCTTTAGATGTTCCCTTTATATCCACAATGTCACCTTCACTGAAAATATCAGCCTTTATCTCCTGACCTACTTCAAATTCCTCTACGTTTTTAAGAGGAACTTCTTTAACATATTTTTTAGGAGAAGTTTCAGCTTTTTTGAAGTGACCCATTTTAGGTTTATTTACTCTTCTTTCCTTCTGTTCCTCGAAGCCTACCTGAAGGGCTTTATATCCATCCTTCTGTTCATCTTTCTTTTGAACTACAGTACAGGGTCCTGCCTTAATTACAGTTACAGGAATTACATTTCCCTTATCATCAAAAATTTGAGTCATCCCAATTTTTTTACCCAGTATAGCCTTTTCCATTTTTACACCTCCCCGCAGTATTTTAGAAAAATATTACAGCTTTATCTCAATATCAACCCCGGCCGGTAAGTCTAATCGCATAAGAGCATCTATGGTGCTAGGAGTAGGGTCTATTATATCGATTAACCTTTTATGGGTACGCATTTCAAACTGTTCCCGGGAATCCTTATACTTATGGGGAGCCCTGATTATAGTATAAACATTTTTATCTGTAGGCAGGGGTACAGGTCCCGAAATAGATGCCCCCGTTTTGTTAGCTGTTTCTACAATTTTTCCTGCTGATTGATCTAAAATACTATGGTCAAAAGCTTTCAACCGTATTCTGATTTTTTGTTTAGACATACTTTCCCTCCTTATCGCCCGGTTTTAACGGACATGCTCCATAAAAATTCCCCAACTTAGATTTAATCCAAGCCAGCAACCTTTTACTTCATCGCCTAATTTTTTATAATTCGTTTATCTAAAACCTTCTTTATTCTTCAGTAACTCCGGTGACTACCCCTGCACCAACAGTTCTTCCACCTTCACGAATAGCAAAGCGCAGGCCGTCTTCGGTAGCGATGGGGGTAATAAGTTCAATAACCATGTTTACATTGTCCCCGGGCATTACCATTTCCACCCCTTCTGGCAGAGTAATGACTCCGGTAACGTCAGTTGTACGGAAATAAAACTGAGGACGATATCCGTTAAAGAACGGGGTATGTCGTCCACCCTCTTCTTTCTTTAAGACGTAAACTTCTGCGTTAAATTTAGTATGAGGATTAATGGAACCGGGCTTGGCTAAAACCTGACCCCTTTCCACATCCTCTCTATCAATGCCTCTTAAAAGGGTTCCTACGTTATCCCCGGCTTCCGCATAATCGAGAATTTTACGGAACATTTCCACTCCGGTTACAACAGTCTTGCGGGCTTTATCGGCAAACCCTACGATTTCAACTTCATCTCCAACTTTAACTTTACCCCGCTCTACTCTGCCGGTAGTAACCGTTCCACGGCCAGTAATGGTGAACACATCTTCAATAGGCATGAGGAAAGGCTTGTCGGTATCCCTTTCAGGGGTAGGAACGTAACTGTCAATGGCATCCATAAGTTCCCAAACTGCCTTACAATCATCGCATTCCCTGGTTCCGCAACCGCACTGCAGCGCTTTGAGAGCTGAACCCTTCACTATAGGAATTTCATCACCGGGAAACTCGTATTCATTTAACAGGTCTCTAACTTCCATTTCTACCAACTCTACCAATTCTTCATCATCAACCATGTCAGTCTTATTTAAGAAAACAATAATATACGGAACTCCAACCTGACGGGACAGAAGAATATGTTCCCGGGTTTGGGGCATGGGTCCATCAGCAGCGGAAACAACCAGAATAGAGCCATCCATCTGAGCTGCTCCGGTAATCATGTTCTTAATATAGTCAGCATGACCGGGACAGTCAACGTGAGCATAGTGGCGGTTATCTGTCTCGTACTCTACATGGGCTGTAGCAATAGTAATTCCCCGCTCCTTTTCTTCCGGAGCCTTGTCAATTTCTTCAAAGGTTGTTTTCTGTGCATATCCTACGTTTGCCAAGCAGTAGGTAACAGCTGCTGTTAGAGTAGTTTTTCCGTGGTCAACGTGACCAATAGTTCCAACGTTAACGTGGGGTTTTTTCCTTTCAAACTTTTCTTTTGCCATCTTGATTTAATACCTCCTAAAGTTTATTTATTATTTGTATTCTTAAAGGAGAATTAATCTCCAAAGCCTTAAGCGCTGTATCTTTCGATAATTTCATTGGCCAGTGCCCTGGGAACCTCACCATAATAGGAAAATTCCATAGAGTAAATTCCTCTTCCCTGAGTTTTAGAGCGTAAGTCGGTAGCATAACCGAACATCTCGGAAAGGGGAACATAGGCCCTGATAACCTGAGAACCAGCCCGGGGCTCCATACCTTCTATTCTTCCTCTTTTTGAGTTAATATCACTCATGATGTCTCCCATATATTCTTCAGGAACGATTACCTCTACTTTCATCATGGGCTCTAAAAGCACGGGGTTGGCTTTTAAAATCCCCCTCTTAAAAGCCTGTGATGCAGCCATTTTAAAGGCTATCTCTGAAGAATCTACCTCATGGTATGAACCGTCAACCAACGTAACCTTAACATCGACCATAGGATATCCGGCTAAAACTCCATTACTGGTAGCCTCCTTAGTCCCTGAATCTACAGCAGGAATGTATTCTCTAGGGATAGCTCCGCCTACAATTTTATTTTCAAATTCATAACCTTTACCTGATTCTAGTGGTTCTATTTCAATCACTACATGACCATACTGTCCTCTTCCGCCTGATTGCTTGATAAACTTGCCTTCAGATTTAACTTTTCCTCTAATTGTTTCTTTATATGATACTTGAGGATTCCCAACATTAGCATCTACATTAAATTCCCTGAGCAGGCGATCGATAATAACCTCCAGGTGAAGTTCTCCCATACCAGAAATAATGGTTTGACCGCTATCTTCATCAGTATGGGTTCTAAATGTAGGATCTTCTTCCGACAATTTTTTCAAAGACATAGCCATTTTTTCCTGATCAGCCTTGGTTTTAGGTTCAATAGCTACAGCTATTACCGGTTCTGGAAACTGTATATTTTCCAACAATACTGGCGCCTTTTCATCGCAAAGGGTATCTCCCGTAGAAGTATTGCGCAACCCTATTGCCGCCACTATATCCCCGGTACGGGCTTCTTTTACTTCTTCCCGGTGGTTAGCATGCATCCTTAAAATCCTACCTACCCTTTCCTTTTTTTCTTTAACCGGATTGTAAACAGTCCCGCCGGCAGCTAATTTGCCTGAGTAAACCCTTACAAAAGTAAGCTTACCCACATAAGGATCAGACATTATTTTAAAAGCCAGAGATGAAAAGGGCTCATCATCAGAATACTTGCGGTAAGTCTCTTCCTGAGTGCCGGGTAAAAAACCGGTAACTGACTCTACCTCTACTGGAGAGGGGAGATAATCTATTACAGCATCCAGTAAAGGTTGAACTCCCTTGTTCTTGTAAGATGAACCGCAAAAAACCGGAACTATCCTGGCATCAACAGTAGCTCTGCGTATGGCTTTTTTAATTTCTTCAACAGATATCTCCTGGCCTTCCAGGTATTTTTCCATAATAGCTTCATCATTCTCAGCCAAGGTTTCAATCATCTTTTCTCTGTATTCCAGTGCTTTTTCCTTTATCTCTTCGGGAATGTCCGATTCATCGCTTTTAGTGCCTAAATCATCAACATACTTTAAGGCCTTAAATCGAATGAGA
>PWHX01000066.1 GCA_003555415.1 Syntrophomonadaceae bacterium
CGGGTGCGGCGAGCAGGATGATGTTATAGAGTTACATTTTGCAACTTTTTGGCCAGGAACGGATTTTCAGGTTTCAGAAGGACATGAGGCTTGGATGAATGATATAGAGGAGCGTACCGATGGTCAAGTTAGATTTGTAATGCATGCAGGAGAGGCTTTGCTGGGTGGCAGGGAAATATATGAAGGTGTGGTTGCCGGTAGTGCTGACCTGGGAACAACCTGTCCCTCTTATACCCCGGGTATGTTCCCGGTGACAGAGGCTTTTGAGTTAACGGGAATGCAAAACCCTAACGCCCTGGCTGCTTCTATGACGGTCAATGAGGGCTACAAGGTGTTGAAGGAAGAGGGGCTTATGGAAGAATATGATGATGTTAAGGTGTTAATGTTCTGGGCTACCGGTCCTGGCGATGTAATGACCACAAGTCCTGTAGAGTCCCTTGATGATGTTGAAGGCATGGAGATGAGGGTTGTAGGAGGCTCGGTGTCAGCCATGGAGGAGTTGGGAGTTACTCCGGTGTCCATGCCTATGTCTGAATCTTATATCGCCCTGGATTCTCGCATAGTTGAAGGGATTTTGGCTCCCACAGACACACTTAAAGGTTTCGGCCTGGCCGAAGTAGTAGACTATGTTACAAAAACTCCTTATCTCTATAATATGGTATTTATGAAGGTAATGAACCAGCAAAAGTGGGACTCTTTACCCCCTGATGTCCAGGAAGTAATTGAAGAAGTTAGTGAAGAGTACGTGATGGAGTACGGTAAGCTGAGAGCGGACCATACTATAGAAGGACTGGAGTATGGGAAACAGGAGCATGGTATAGAAGTTTTGGAGCTTACCTCCGAAGAAGAATCCATATGGCTTGAAAAAATTAAGCCAGTGGTAGAGGAATGGATTGAGAAGACGGAGGATGCAGGCCTGCCGGGAAGAGAAATAGTTGATACAGTGCGGGAACTGGATGAAAAATTTGCCGATGAGCATGGAGATTACTAAATTTATCGGTGCTAGCATAATAAAAAAGCCCTAAAATAGAGAGGAGGCAAGTAACATGGAGGCTCTGGAAAAAATTGTCCGTAAACTGACCTGGCGAACATCTCAATTAGGCCAGGTTGCCCTTGCAGGAGCAACATTTGTTATCGTAGCCAACATTATAATGAGGTTTTTTGGGAAACCTCTTCCAGGCACCGTGGAAATAGCGGAAATATTAGGAGCTGTAATTTTATCCCTGGGGGTAGCTTATTGTGCTTTTATGAAAGGGCATATCGCTGTAGGTGTTCTGGTAGATAACCTTTCCAAGCGGAAAGAAGCAGCTGTGGATATCATTGTTGGCTTGATTTCTCTCTTTTTTTCCGGTTTACTGGCCTGGGAAACCCTGGTTTATGCCACTAGAATGATGGGAAGGGGCTATACAACTGCCCACCTTCAATTACCCTTATATCCCGTTATATACCTGGTTGGGTTTGGCTTTATTATGCTCACCGTCGTTTTGTTAAGGGATGTAGTCAACTCACTATTAGTTATTTTGCAAAAAAAAGGAAGTGAAGCTGAATGAGTTCGATACATATAGGCCTTTTATCTATTATAGTTGTTTTTGTTTTCCTCTTTGCACGAATGCCTGTAGCATACGTTATGGTTGTGGTGGGCATGAGTGGTTATGCTTACCTGGTATCCCCTAAGGCAGCTCTATCTGTATCGGCTTCGGCGATGTACGATACCTTTTCTTCTTATTCTTTAATTGTTATACCCCTTTTTGTCTGGATGGGTTATATAGCATTTCATGCGGGTATAAGCAGAAGGATTTATGATGCCACCTACAAAGTTATGGGAAGCTTGCCGGCGGGTCTGGCTCTAGCTACTATTGCAGCCTGTACTGCCTTTGGAGCTATCTGTGGCTCAACTACAGCTACAGCTGCTACCATGAGCGCGGTAGCTTTACCTGAAATGAAAAGGTATAATTATGATTCCTCTTTATCTACAGCAACGGTTGCTTCTTCAGCTATATTAGGGGTCATGATACCACCCAGTGTAATCTTTATTCTTTACGGGATATCCACGGGAGCATCCATTGAAAGGCTTTTTTTAGCAGGTATTCTCCCCGGGATCACCCTTATGCTGCTTTTTATGTTTGTTGCTTTTATACAGGCAGTTATTAACCCTGCCCTGGCTCCCCGGGGACCGAAGGTAGGGTTGAAGGAAAAAATAAAGGCTGTTTTAACCGGTGGGATAGAAGTGATAATTATTTTTATTGCGGTAATAGGAGGCCTTTTTGCCGGCTGGTTTACTCCTACAGAGGCTGGTGCCGTTGGTGCATTCTGTACTCTAATAGTGGCCCTGGTCAGGAGGCAGCTGAACTGGCAGAAATTTACCAACTCCCTTAATGACTCGGTACGTATATCAGCCATGATAATGTTTCTTGTGGCCGGTGCCGTAATTTATGGGCGATTTTTGGCCATATCAGGCCTTCCCATGGCCATGGCCAGTTGGGCTGTGGCCCTTCCTTTACCACCAGTTGTTATTTTAATTGTTATATTATTTATTTATCTGATATTGGGCTTATTTATTGATGCCCTGGCTTTGATTTTATTAACCGTCCCCATTTTTTATCCTGTGGCCCTTAACCTGGGGTTTGACCCCATCTGGTTTGGAGTTATCATTGTACTGGCTCTGGGCATGGGAGTAATTACACCGCCTGTAGGTGCCAATGTCTATGTTGTAGCTGGTGTGGAAAGGGAAACGCCTGTCATGGAAATTTTTAAAGGCACATGGCCATACCTTCTTGCTATATTTACTTGCATAGCGGCTTTAATTGTTTTTCCACAGATTGCTTTGTTCCTGCCTGGTCTTATATAGATGATCCTTTTATTTAAAGCAGATATTTGCTATAATTATATGGACAGGGCTGGTTTTAAAAGGAATTGATAGATAAAACTGTCGCCAAAAAAAATGAAAGGGGTAATTTCTCTTGAAAAAAATGACCGAAAAGACTATTCAGGATGCTTTAGCAGGGGAAAGCCAGGCTTACGCCAAGTACCTTATCTTTGCTGATGTAGCCAGGGAAGAAGGCTACCCAAATGTTGCCAAACTATTTGAAGCCATAGCTTATGCGGAGCGGATCCATATCCGTAATCACATGGAGGCACTGGGAGGCCTGACAAATACAGCAGAGCACATTAAGAAAGCTTTGGGCGGAGAAAACTTTGAAGTAGAAGAGATGTACGATGCTTTTATGGCCGTGGCCAACCACCAGGAGGAAAAGGCTGCCGTTAAAACTCACAGGCTGGCATTTGAGGCAGAGAAGTCCCATGCAGAAGCCTTTGAGAAGGCTTTATCCTCCGTGGAAAGTAGCAAAGACATAAGCACTGAAGAAGTATATATATGTCCTACCTGCGGTTATTCTTCAGAAAGCAGTCCACCTGAACGGTGTCCTGTTTGTAAAGTTAAAGGAGAAAAGTTTCTTAAATTCTAAATTAATGTTATTTTTTACCATAAACAATTATATAAAACTGATTTTTAGCGGGTTTTCTTACACTAACCCGCTATTTTTTATGAAAATAGGGCATAATATATTTTTAGTGAAACTATAAAATTTAAAAATTAATATACGGGTGGAACAAATGAAACCAAAGATTATGTTTCTTTTAAGGCCTGTGAAGGGTGGAGTTAAGGAACACGTAAGGCTGTTAATTGATAATCTAAGCTCCTTTTTTAATATTGTTGTTGTTTGCCCTCCTGAAGAAGAGCTGGTAAATATTTTACAAAGGGCCGGATCACATATAATTACCCTGGACACAGGGGAAGATTTTAAGCTTACCCGGGATTTGAGAAATGTATTTGTGCTGGATAAAATTATTAGAAGGGAAAAAGTTAAGCTCCTTCACCTGCATGGGTTTAAGGCAGGCTTTCTCGGTAGGCTGGCCTCCCCTTTAAACTATAGGGTTCCGGTAGTTTTAACGGTACATAATTTCGTGGCCCACCAGGAGAAAACAAGGCTTCCCTTAGGCTTTTTTTACCTGGCAGAAAACATTTTGAGTCGAAGGACGAACAGAATAATTACCGTTTCTCAGACCTTAAAGAGAAACTTAGTATATGAAATGGGCATTAAGGATAATAAAATTTTAACCATATATAACTGCATTTGTTTATTAAAAAATAACAATGAAGAAACAAGCATTACCGGTTGTGGCACTATAGAAAAACAAGGCAAGGGCAGAGTACCTCTGGTGGGAACGGCAGCCAGGTTTGCGCCTCAGAAAGGCATTTCAGATTTTATAGAGGCGGCCCGGATTATACAGGATAAAGGACTGGAATGTAAATTTATGGTAGCCGGAGATGGTCCACTTCGGTCTGAGCTAGAAGAACAAGTTAATTACCTTGAGTTAAAGGAGCATGTTTGCTTCCCAGGCTATATAACAGATATGCCCGGTTTTTTGTCCGC
>PWHX01000057.1 GCA_003555415.1 Syntrophomonadaceae bacterium
TTACCTTTCTCTCCCATCACGTTTTCCGTAAAATCCTCGGCTCTCTGGTTCCAGTGGTCCACAGTATCATGCAAGGTCTTATTTTTTTTGCTAAAAATAGATTCCTCCCTGGCCTGGGCCCAGGCTTTTTCCCAAAATTCCGGGCTTTCCAGGAGTTCCAGGTCTAACTTCTGAATCTCTACCAATGATCACCACTCCTTTATTACAATTGGTATAGTATTATTAAAAAAAGGAAGTGATACATTTTTTATATGTATAACACTTCCCTTAATCTTCTTCGACACCCCTTTAACAATTCCTGCATGTCAAGTTAATATCCCTTTTAGCACACGGCCCCCAGTTGCCTGAGCAGTACAATATACGGAATATTATTATAGTTATACACATGTGACTCCACACCATAAACATTTGCTAAGTTTTCTGCAGTCATCACCGAAGAAGGCTCTCCTGCTGCCACTATTTTTCCTTCTTTTAACATCAATATCCTGTCGGAATATTTAGAAGCAATATTGAGGTCATGAACCACCATCAAAACTGTTACTTCTCTGTCATGGACAAGTCTTTTCACACTCTCCATCACGTCCAGCTGGTGCCAGGGGTCAAGATCACTGGTGGGCTCATCCAGAAGAATCACTCCGGTATCCTGGACAAGCGCCCTGGCCACCAGAATCTTCTGCTGCTGGCCACCGCTTAATTCATCGAAGTTACATAAAGCTAGATCATCAATACCCATCTCTTCAAGAACCTGCCACACTTTTTCCTTATCATCTTCACTTTCCAGCCACCCCATATGCGGCCTTCTCCCCATGAGAACAGTATCAAAAACGGTTGTAGGAAATACCCTTTTAGAACTCTGGGGCACATAGGCACAGTTCCTGGCAACCTCCATCCTCTTCATCTTCCGGAGATTACATTCGCCCAGATGTATGTCTCCCGAATCCGGAAACAATATCTGGTTCATGCATTTAAGAAGTGTGGATTTGCCCGCTCCGTTAGGGCCCACAATACTTAGAAAGCTTGAGCTGTCTATATCTATGGATAGATTATCCAGTATCCGTGTACTGGAATAACCAAAACATATATCTTTAATCTTTATTTTTACCATACTACCAAAACTCCCTTCTTTTTCTTTTAAGTATGAGATACAAGAAGAAAGGCACTCCCAGCATGGAAGTCATAATGCCTGTAGGAATCATAACAGACTCTAAAAGATTCATTCCTACGGCATCAGCCGACATGAGGGTAATTGCCCCCAGCAAACCAGATGCCGGAAAAAGGTATTTATGATCAGATCCTATCATCATGCGGGCCATGTGTGGAGCAACCAGCCCGATAAAAGCAATGGTGCCTGTGAAACACACAATGGTAGCTATCAAAAGGCTTGCAACCAGCATGCTGTACATTCTTACCCTGTTGGTATCAATCCCAAGACTTTTTGCATTTTCATCACCTACTGCCATGATGTTTAAGTCATTGGCCTTCAGGTAAAGTAAAGGTACACAGATTGCAAAAAGAACCAGGAGCAGTAAAAAGTTCTGCCAGGAGAAGGCTGAAAGATCTCCCATGCCCCAGTCCACCATTACCCTCAGCTGCTGGTCGGTAGCAAAATACCTGAACAGGTCACTAAGGGAACCAAAAAGATAGTTTATGGCAATCCCGGCAAGAATCATGGTTTCTGAGGTTGCCCCTTTAAAACTTGCCAGGGCAATTATAATAAAGGAACATAGCATAGCAAAAAGAAAAGCATTGCCTACGAGTAAATAGGGCCCACCTATTACCCCTATGCCCAGTACCGCAGCAACCGCTACACCAAACCCTGCCCCTGCAGAGATACCCAGGGTAAAGGGACTTGCCAGAGGGTTTTTCAGAACTGCCTGCATAACACACCCACATATTCCCATGCCAGACCCTGCCATTATACCGGCAACAATACGGGGTATACGGATATTCCATACAACCTGGACAGGCAGGCCTTCAACGGCAAAATAGCCGGGAAACAGCCTGGATAGAATAATTCTATAAACATCAAGCACTGATATATTCAGGGGACCTATAGTTACAATAAATGCCACCAGTAAAACTATCAGGACTATCATAACAAATATGAAAAACATTTTTCTGCCAATATAACTCTGGTAATCTGCCCGGTAACTGGATTGTGAATTCCCTTGTATCTCTATGGCAGTCATTTCTTTGTCATCTTTTTTTTTCTTGAAATAATTTGGCATACTTTTCTCCTATACAGTTTCTTTTACATCGCTTCTTTCAGGAAATACCAGTGCTCAACCAGCTCTGTAAAAACACCATCAACCCCTAAAATTTCTTCATAAACCCTGTTGCCCTCGGCTTCCAAATCAAGCTCACTGAACTCTTCCGGGTGCATCATTTTTGCCATGTACATCATATTCAATAAGTTCCTGTCGAAAGGCCTGCCCCGGCAATATGGAAAGACACAAGCATAGACCTGGTCATTTTTAACTGCAGGAATTCCAGAGAGTTCAGAAGTCTCCATAACAAAATCAACACCTGTGGGCTCCCCGGGTTCATGAGTAAATGACCATGCCACAAAAATAACCTCCGGCTCCCAGGCAATTATTTGTTCGGGAGGAACATTAATATTGTCACCTGTAACATCCTTGGCGACGTTAATTCCACCGGCAATTTTCAATGGTTCATAAAACGCTTCTGTCCGGGTAAAATCCCTGCCTTCAACAGCATCATAGAAACCCTGCTGAGCTCCCCTGGGTGCAAAATAAACGGTTGGCTTTTTACTTTCATCAATCTGTGAAGTTACAGATTGAACCATTTCAATACTGGAGCGTATAAAATCTACCAGCTCTTCCGCTCTTTCCTGTCTATCCAGTATTTCCCCCAGCATTTGAATATGTTCAATATTCTCCTCAAACATAAACCCTGCACCGGCGACAGCAGCAGGACAACCTACTCTTTCTTCAATTAAGTCAGCCCTGTCGTACCAGGTTGCATCAAGAACCAGGTCAGGTTGAAGCATGGCCATGGTTTCATAATCTATTTCACGACGGGTATTTGTTTCTGGAAGATCATCCAGCTGCCCGCCTTCAAATACCTGCAAGTCTTCCCACGCTGATGTTACAATTTTTTCATCATGGTCATCCCTGGGAAGTACACACGAGCCCCGTGTAGCTTCATCTGTGGAAACCAGTTTTTCAATATCACCCAAGGCAATTACTGCCCTGGAATTATCCGGATTGGTTGTAACTACTCGATTTACCGGTCTATAGAAAGTAACTTCTCGGCCGGTATAATCAGTAACTGTTTTGGGTTTTCCCTCCCAGAAAGTTAAAATATATGAAGCATCCCTGACATCCCTGAGGGTATAAGGACTGTCCTCAAGCATATAATCACAAATAGTAGAGAACACTTCCTCCTCAGTAAGCATATTGTCACCGTTAACATCACATGGAAGAGCAGAATGCGCAGCACTCACAGCAGTTACAGGTACAAATAAACAAATCAACAGCATTATACCCGTAAAGAATATGAATTCAGACTTCATCTTTTATTCCCCCCAGAAAAATATTTCTTATAAACAATAATCAAACAGGCTATCACTGCTATTAACCCCAGGGGGAACCACAAACCTGTTCCACCATCACCAGCTTCGGTATCACTAGCAGCACCTGGGGCCTGCGCACTGGAAACAGCATGGGGATCGGTAACAGATATCCAGCTTTCTTTTCCTACATTTAGTTCTGGAGTTTGGAAAAGCATATCTGCCCAGTAACCCTCAAAACTTACCCCGGCATTACTGGAAGGTATAACGTTATACGTAACTTCATTTTCATCGTTTACAGCAAAAGATATTTTTCCGGTATCCCTGTCCAGCTTGAAATACTTAGACCCGGAAACATTCATGTCATTTTCAGGGAATGTAAAACCCTGAGGAATTGTCTCAACTATTCCTACAACAAAGGGCTTTTCCCCTGTAAGAGACAGTGTTATTTCAGTTGTTTCTTCTGAAGTAAAACTTTCTGGCACATGGCGTTCAACATCAGTTATCTCTCCCCTTGAAGCAAAGCAAACAGGAGATAATAACAAACCCACTAGCATTAATAGAATCAAACAAATGGTGGTTTTCTTAAAAGTCATTTAATATTCTCCTTTTCAATACTTTTTCCCCTTATTCCAGGCATGGTTATCACTTGTTAACCTTGTTAACCGGTCTCCCTTTAAACCTTTCATGATGAGTAA
This sequence comes from Syntrophomonadaceae bacterium, assembly GCA_003555415.1. Taxonomy (GTDB): domain Bacteria; phylum Bacillota; class Dethiobacteria; order SKNC01; family SKNC01; genus PWHX01. Next base: position 4,231 of record PWHX01000057.1, read on the forward strand.
AACATTTTTAAGCTTGCTAATGCCAGATATCAATCATATCAGTTAAGGGTTTAATCACCTGCCCTTCTTATTTCATAATGCTTCTTACACACAAAAAAAACCAGGAAGTATCATAACGTGTAGACCTTCCTGGCCTTATTGATAGAATATATATAATTTTTTAATAAGATATAA
>PWHX01000054.1 GCA_003555415.1 Syntrophomonadaceae bacterium
GAGGATTTAAAGATAGAAATACCTAAGGCTTTTGAAGGGGAAGGATATGAAAAAGAAAAAGCAGAAATATTACAGGAATTCCAGCAACAGCGAAGCGAACTCATGGAGGAGTTGGGAAAAGCTGCTCAAGAAAAGGATTTTGTTTTAAAAAGAACGCCTACTGGTTTTATGACAATACCCGTTGTAGATGGGAAAGAAATTGATCAGGATGAGTTTGACCAATTGGATCCAGAGGTTAAAGAAGATCTGGAGAAAAAAATGAACGAGGTTCAGATTAAATCCATGGAGGTTACCCGAAAAATTTCTAATACTGAAAAAGAAATAAAGCAAAAGTTAAAACAGCTGGAACAAAAAGTGGGTCTTTTCGCGGCAGGTCATTTAATTGAAGAACTTAAGGAAAAGTACCAGGAATATTCTAAGGTGGTAGATTATCTTGAGGCCGTTAAGAAGGATGTTCTGGAAAACCTGGATGACTTTAGAGCCCAGGAAGACGAGCATAGTTCTTTACCGTGGATGAAGAAGCCTAAGGCTGCTGAAGAGAAGTATAGTGTGAACTTGCTTGTTGACCACAGTGATAATCTTGGAGCTCCTGTTATTATAGAAACCAATCCAACTTACTATAATCTGGTGGGTAGGGTTGAATATGAAAGTCAATTTGGCATGGTTAGCACTGACTTTACCATGATTAAGCCGGGAGCTATTCACCTGGCCAATGGTGGATATTTAATTATACAGGCTATGGACCTTTTAACCAACTTTAGTTCTTGGGACGTTCTTAAAAGAGTTTTGAAAAATAAAGAACTACAGATAGAAAATCTCCAAGAGCAGATTGGGCTGGCTGCCATTTCTAGTTTAAGGCCCGAACCTACTCCAATTAACCTTAAAGTAATAGTTATAGGTAATCCATATATATATAAAATTTTGTATCATTATGATGAAGATTTTCGCAAGCTTTTTAAAATAAAAGCAGACTTTGATTCGGAAATGGAACGAAGTAATGCTAATATCAAGCATATGGCAGGTTTTATAAGCAATCACTGCCGTAAAGAAGGTCTGCGTCATTTTAATTTTGCTGCTGTAGGTAAAGTTACTGAATATAGTTCCCGATTGGCGGATCATCAGAAAAAACTGTCTACCAAATTTAATGATATAATTGAAGTGCTCTATGAGGCAGATGGATGGGCATCTCTGGATAGTTGTGAAACGGTTGAAGCAAAACATGTTAAAAAAGCTATTGAAGAAAAAGTTTTCCGGTCTAACAAGTTGGAAAATAAAATTCAGGAACTTTTTCAAGAAGGCACCTTTCTTATTGATGTAGAAGGTGAAAAAACAGGTCAGGTAAACGGTCTTTCGGTTCTTGACCTGGGGGATTATACATTTGGCAGGCCCAGCAGGATTACCGCATTGACTCACCTGGGCAAAAGAGGAATTGTAAATATTGAGCGGGAAGCTAAAATGAGCGGTAAAATTTACAATAAAGGGGTTTTAATATTAAGCGGTTATCTGGCAGCCAGATATGCCCAGGAAATACCTTTAACCCTTTCTGCTACAATAACTTTTGAGCAGCTCTATGAAGGTGTAGAGGGAGACAGTGCCTCCAGTACCGAGCTTTATGCCATACTGTCCAGTTTATCCGGGCTTCCCTTGAGACAGGATATTGCTGTAACTGGTTCTGTGAATCAAATGGGTGAAATCCAGCCGGTAGGTGGGATAAATGAAAAAATTGAAGGTTTTTATGCAGTCTGCAAGCTTAAAGGTTTATCTGGAAAGCAGGGAGTAATGATACCCCAACAGAACATTAGCAATTTAATGCTTTCCGATGAAGTTATTGAAGCTGTAAAAGAAGGTAAGTTCTTTATTTACAGCGTGCATAATATAGATGAAGGTATTGAAATTTTAACCGGGGTTTCTGCCGGTGAATTAAATGAAGACGGTACATATACTAAAGGTACTGTTAACTATCTGGTAGATAAAAAGTTGAAGCAGTATAATAGGGCTATTGTAAAGCAGGAAAAACAACAACAGGGAAATGATTCAAAAGACAATTAGAGGAAGGATAACAAATGCGCAATCATATAATTAAAGCAGAAGAAGTATTCTTAAAGGATGAGCTTCCTTTTTTAGTCGATGTTCGTTCTCCTGGAGAGTTTACAAAAGCATCCATCCCAGGGGCAGTAAACATTCCACTTTTTAGCGATGAGGAGAGGGCAGAGGTTGGAATAACTTATAAAAAAGAAGGTGTCCTGGAATCCAAGTTGAAAGGAATAAAATTTTTTTCACCTAAAATTTATCCCACGGCAAAAGAGATAATAGAAAAAGCAGGTGATAAGCCGGTAGTATTTTACTGTTGGCGGGGTGGAATGAGAAGCAAGATTATGGTTAAATTATTCGATTTTCTGGGGCTGAATATTTACCAGTTACAGGGGGGATATAAGGCTTACCGAAGGTTTATTTTTGACCGTTTAGAAAACTATATATTAAAACAAAGGCTAATTGTCTTAAACGGGTTAACCGGCACAGGAAAAACAGAAATTATCAAGAGGTTATCATACAGGTGGCCTGTTATTAACCTGGAGGAAATGGCCGGGCACCGGGGGTCTGTCTTTGGAAACCTGGGACTGGTTAGACCCAGAAGTCAAAAAGACTTTGAAGCACTTTTATGGCATTCTTTATACCGCTTTAGGGATGAGTCTTTTATAATAATTGAAGGTGAGGGAAGACGTATTGGCCCTCTTTTCACTCCATATTTTTTAACAAAAGGTATAAAAGAAGGGGTCCATATTCTTCTCCAGGCCTCCCTGGAAACCAGGACAAACCGCATTTTAAAGGAGTATGGGAAGACTGAAAAAGAGCTATTAATTGAACAGGCTGCTGAATCCATAAGATACCTGGAGAGAAAACTGGGCAGTGAAAAAGTATCTTACCTGCTTGAATTATTGTACAAAGGAGATTTCTATAAAGTGGTTAAAACCCTCTGCCGGGATCACTATGATTGGAAATATGCCGAATCAAAAATAGGGGTGAATGATTTTGAGCTTATAGTTAATGCACAGGATATTGGAGATGCCGTGGAGGAAATAGAAAAATACATTAAAAAACTTTTAGATGAAAAACAGCCTTTATTTATTACGGGGGGCAATAATGAGTCAATATGAGAAACTGGCCCAAATATATGATTACTTGATGTTGGGCATAGATTACAACGAGTGGGCAGATTATGTTATATCCATTGTTAACAAGTTCAATAGTAAGGTTGAAAATATAGTTGACCTGGCCTGCGGGACCGGTAGTTCTTCCCTGTCCCTGGCTAAAAAGGGCTTCAAGATAACTGGAGTTGACCTGGCACCCCAGATGTTAGAGGTGGCCAGGGAAAAGTCTTCGGAGGAGAAGGCAGAAATAGATTTTGTTAAGCAGGATATGAGGCACTTTCAATTGCCGGAGCCTACAGACATGGTTGTAGTATACCAGGATGGGTTAAACTATATGTTAGAGGAGGAGGACTTGAAGAAGGTTTTTAACAGGGTCTATTCCCAGTTAAACGAAGGAGGAATGTTTGTTTTTGATATTAATTCCGTAGACAAGATTTCTACTAACCATGGGGAAGTCACCTGTTATGATGAAGATAAAATGACCCTTATATGGGAATCCTTTTATGTTAGTGATAAAGAAATCTGGGAGATTTCCTTAACTGGTTTTTTAAAAAGAAGTGACGGTTATTTTGAAAAGTTTAAAGAAACTCATCGGGAAAAATATTATCCCCGTCGGCTGGTTGTTAATTTTCTTGAAGAGGCAGGCTTTAAAGTTCTGGCCGTATATAAGGCCTTTACATTTGAAGAGGGGAATGACTGGGACAACAGTCTTTTTTATGTGGCCCAAAAAACATGAAGCCAGGCAAAAACGTGAGGTAAGTGAGGTAAGTTTGTGCTTAATTTATTATTTAAAGAAAGCTTATATATACATTTTAAAAGTTATTTTTGCACAGACAGGAGGTGTCAGACCGGTTGCTCAATATTGTACTGGTTGAGCCGGAAATTCCACAAAACGCTGGAAATATTGCCCGTACCTGTGTGTTGACCGAAACGCCTCTTCATTTGGTAAAGCCACTGGGTTTTTCTTTAGATGATCGCTATCTAAAAAGGGCTGGTCTGGACTACTGGCAGTATCTTAAATTATTTATCTATGAAGACTTTAGCGACTTTGAGAATAAAAACAGAGGCAAAAGATTTTTCCTGGCCACTATTAAAGGAAAAAATTATTACAATAAAGTTTCCTATAAAGAGGATGATTTTTTAATATTTGGCTCGGAGACCCGGGGGTTGGATCCTAAAATTATAAAAAAATATGAAAACTGCTGTATGCGTATTCCCATGGCGGACATACC